>CAZNPP010000014.1:0-34679 GCA_964574785.1 uncultured Chloracidobacterium sp.
CGTCCTTCCTGTTGAATCATCTGCATCGTGCGATGCAATTGGGGTCCACAGTCACATTTGGTCGATCCAAAAACGTCCCCAGTTAGACACTGCGAGTGAATCCGAACCAGAGTTGGTATCTCTCTACGCATCTCTCCCTTAAAAAGGACGACGAACTCTTCATCGCTAACCAAAGATCTATAGCCTGCGATATTGAACTCGCCCCATTTTGTTGGAAGAATGGCGACGGCTACTCGTTCAACCGAGAGGGTTTTTGGTCTTTCAGAACATACGACTGACATTTCGTTCCCCAAATCGGCACTCCCAGAAACCAGCATCAAAGGCCTCGGTTCTGTTATCCGAAAATATTTAGACCGAATTATAAAGTGCAACCTTTACCAGCTACAAGCTACTTCCCTCCCAGCCATCAATTTCGGCGACAAGTGCCCGACCTCAAATCAGTATGAAAGGAGCATAATTTGAAACTATTTCTCCCCCTATGACGTGTACTTTTAATGGCAAAAGACGCTAAGTGACTAGTTGCGTGCATTCGTTCGAAACTGTATTCTTCTTTCACAGAGCCCGCCAGCTCAAACAGGGTCCAAGAGAGTTCAATCTGTGAGCACCAAACTTAATTTAGCGAGTAAACCTTTTAATAATCGAATTCTACCGTGGATACTGACCTCCATGGTTGTGTTTGCCTCTTTGATCGCACTGATCTTTATCGTGAGGGCCACGGGCCAAGCTAACGTGAATGCCTACGCCGTCCAAAGTGAGATCAATGCTCTACGACAGCAGGAGCAGTTGCTTAGAAAACAAGCCGAAGCAGTTAAGAACTCACTCACACAAGAACAGATAAGAACGCTTAGTGCTGCCCATGAGCTCGTTGATCGCAAGCGGTTCTCATGGTCACGACTGTTCGCTGACCTGGAGTCCGCCTTGCCTAATAATGTTCGGGTCACACGGATCAGCGTAAGAGATTTAGCGGCTCAAGGGGATCAAATGCTTGCGGAATTAGATCTCACTCTTGCGGCAAAGACTCCATCAGCGATTACTTCGATGATTGCTGACATGGATCGACTTGGCATTTTCCAAGCTGAGTTGCGCAGTCAGAACCTGCAGAAGGGGAGAGGCGAAACGGGCACGGAGTTTGAGCTTTTTGTGGTGTACCGTCCGCGCGCAGCAGTTCCCGGGACTGCCGATGAGAGTAACAATCTTGCCTCGGTGGAGCCCACATCCGGAAACCAGTAAACCAATGTCAGAGATAGAACGTTCCACAAACCCTAAGCTGTCTGGTCGCTTTCGTCGCCGCCGCCGGTCAATCGCATCGGGGATTCTCGGACCTGTAGAAGTAATAGGCTTCGTGGCAGCTTTTGGGATGCTGCTTGTAGTTCTCTTTAGTTATCTCTATTTTCTGGCGCCAGCACGATCTCGCGTTCAAGGTCTCACTGAGGAACGTGGGCGGTTGCAAGGGCAATTGAAGAGTTCGGAAGATGTGATCCGTCAGGACCAGGACACGAAAGCCATGGTGGAGGGAATTACTAACAGTTTGGAAGATTTCGAGACTAGCAGGCTCGTACACCGAAGCCAGGGTCGAATGGTTCTTTACGATGAACTTAATGAACTCATGCGAAAGAATGGCTTACGAAATACTTCGGGGCCGACCTATACAGCTCTCGATCCAACTGGCCTAAAGTCAGAGAGAGTAACTGTTAGATCTGCAAGCGCTAAGTGGCAGAGTGTCTACCCCGGAATAGGAGTGAGCGTTACCGTAGACGGACCGTATCAGAATCTGCGGCAGTTTATTAGAGCAATAGAAGCGAGCCGTCAGTTTGTTGTGATCAATGCTGTCGAGCTGGAGCGTGCCACAGAATCAAGCAGCAGCGCCTTTGTTGAGGAGGGAACAACAAGTGTACAGCGCCCGCCTACATTGGTAAGTCTCAGATTAGATATGGCGATCTATTTTCAACGCGAAGTCGAAAGCGAGCCTTCAAGTGTTAATCAGCCTTAAGTTAACGGCATGCAGTCAGTAGATATAAACAACCCCACTGAACGAAATAAACTCATTGCCGCTATTGTGCTAGGCATTGTTGCTATCGTCTTTCTCTGGTGGACCTTCGTGGGTTTTGGCGGGAGTTCTAAGCCCGTAACCAAGTCTTCCACTGTCCCAACCGAGGGGAACGTCCGAAATGTCCGCAGCGGTACTTCTGCGCAATCAGCCGTTGAGATAAAAGAAGATCTTCTTGCCCAGCTAAAACCAGTAGTGTTTAGATGGACGCCACCGGCAGTTCCCGAAGCAAGGCGTAACATCTTTGCTTTTTATGAACCACCGGTTCGTGAACCAGCTACGACTGTGCTGCCAAGCCCCTCCCCAACCCCTACACCACCGCTCCTATTGGCTGCGCTCTCTCCGTCGAATGTTTATGCGCGCACCAGCGATTTCACCCTTGAAGTAGCTGGTGACAAATTTACCTCGCAGGTTCGGGTAGTAATCGATGGGAGAGAGTTACCGACTCGATATGTCAGCCCTCAGCAGGTTTCAACAACGGTACCTGCAGCGCTGATCGTAAATCCCGGGACCCGACAGGTAGTTCTTCGTTCTCCTGATGGCCAGTTGTATTCAAATCCAGCAACGATAAACGTAACGCCACCACCCGTGCCCAATTACTCTTATATAGGAATTATTGGCACGCCGCGATTTGTCGACACTGCAATACTACAGGACAAAAACAACAGGGAAGTTTTTAATGTTCAGCGAGGTGACGTGATAGGTGGGAGATTTCGAGTTACAAGTATATCTGAGAAAGAACTGGTCCTCGTTGATGTTAGCCTTAAGATTAGACACACTCTCGCCCTGAGCAACGAAGCGAGCACAGACAGAGCTTTTACACCCCAAGCGAGGCCTACGCCCAAAGTAGTAAGCGAAGATGATGAACCCTAGATCAAGACCACACCACAAGATATATGGTTTGTCTCCGGCGTTGTAAGAGAACGTCAAAATGATCAAAACAGAGTCACCGATACGCAGACAGCCCGGTTATGCGTTAGTTTCATTGCTAGCGTTGATGACGTTACTCGCGCTTGTTGCCCTCGCCGCAGCGCCAAGACTAAGTCATCAGGCTCAGCGAGAACGCGAAAAGGAAGCTATCTTTCGTGGTGAACAAGTCGCGGACGCAATTCGTGATTACTACTTGAATCGAGTGAACACACTAAAAATTGTTGGTGATCAGGCTTTGCCTACTTCGATGGACCAACTGCTTGAAGGGATACCAGTTACTGGTGGAGCAAAGAAGCGTCAGATCTTACGTGTAAGTGCTGCTCGCGATCCTCTTTCGCGTTCTGGCGAATGGAGATTTGTAAGACCTCGTTCACAAGAGTTAAACGAGTTTCAGCGCGGAGTCATGGTATATGCTGGTAACGTTCTTCCGGTTCCACAGCACCAGCAAATAGCTGAGTTACAACGATTTGCAGCCACGCCGCTAACCGGCTTAATCAACACGGGGTCGCGTGAATCAGCCCCTGGAGGAGAGACGTCCAGCCTAGATTCGACTGGTCCATTTGTCGGTGTAGCAAGTCGCAGCCAAAACAATTCAATCATCTACTATTACGGAATTGATCGTCACGATCAATGGATCTTCACACCTCTTTTCCGATGATTACACCATCGTCCTTCTCTGCAGCAGCATGTTGAATGTCTTGGACCACCACACTTTTTAGGTCTGTCGTTCCCCTCGCGAATTTGGACCATCACTGCTCGAAGTCACCACGTTCTTCTTGTGGATACCGATGAGTCTCGGAAGTGAATTGACCGGACTGATATGGTGATCGAGTCTCTACGCTCGGCAAAACTTTTTTATCCCTAGTTGTAATAAGTTGTTGACAAGTGATTGATTTGCGTTTATATAGCAAGATGTTGTGCGCCGTTTACTCTAGCCCACAAGAAAGAACTAAACACACTATCTTGTGGTTGTTGACAATTACAAACCAAACTCAAAAAAGGAGCACATAGAAGCTATGGCAACTAAGAAAGGTGGAAAGAAGTCCGCAGCGAAAAAGGGTGGCGCAAAGAAAGGCGGCGCCAAGAAAGGCGGCGCCAAGAAGGCCGCGAAGAAGAGATAACTCGAACCAGCAGGTTTCAGCAACAACCTTTCACTGGCGCACACAATCTTCTCAGGCCATTAGGGCCCTTCAACAAGGAACGACGAACTTCCAACGAGGCGAGTCGTTCCTTTATTTTTTGCCTGGCACGAGCAATTGATTTTGCACGTTTATGCGTTGAAGAGTTTTGCTTACAATAATTCATGGCGCAAGGCAATTAGTCCGCAGATGATCAACGTAGCGCTTGTCGAACCGGAGATTCCTCCCAACACTGGAAATATCGCGCGGCTTTGTGCGGCAACTAGAGTGCCTTTGCATATTGTGGGAAAACCCGGCTTTCGACTTGATGATCGTTCACTGAAACGTGCAGGTCTCGACTACTGGCCTCATGTTCAGCTCATGACACACCGCAACCTCGCGGGACTTTACAGGAGCTTACCGCAAGCCCGGTTTCTATACCTCACCACAAAAGTCAACAGGTCTTACATGGATTGGGTATTTGATGTTGACGACTGCCTGGTTTTTGGGAGCGAAACCCGTGGCCTCCCTCAAGACCTGTTAGTCGCAAACTACGAGCACTGCTTAACCATTCCTATGCTGAATCCTAATGTTCGGAGTCTTAATCTCGCCACCGCTGCAGGGATTGTTCTTTATGAGGCTCTTAAACAGACTGGAATCTTGAAAAGTTCTCTCAACCCTTGCTTGAACCTGAAAACATAGCACCCGAATCCGCAGCAGTGCCCCAGCCGACAGAGTTCTACAGTAACTAATGGTAAGATAATCGATTTCGTGCCTGAAGAATTGCGGGCAGGGGATATCACTGTGGCTCAAAAGAGATCTGACATTCGCAACATCGCTATCATTGCTCACGTTGACCATGGAAAGACAACATTAGTGGACGCGATGCTCAAGCAATCAGGAACGTTTCGCGAGAACGAGCAAGTTCGTGAAAGGGTGTTGGATTCCATGGATCTTGAGCGTGAGCGCGGCATCACCATTATGGCTAAAAATACTGCGGTCTGGTACGGCAACGTAAAGATCAACATAGTAGACACACCCGGACATGCAGACTTCGGCGGCGAGGTAGAGCGGGTATTGAAAATGGTGGATGGTGTGATGTTATTGGTTGATGCTGCCGAAGGTTGTTTACCACAAACCAGGTTCGTATTGAGAAAAGCACTCGAAGCTCGGCTTCCGGCAATAGCTGTCGTAAACAAGATCGATAGGCACGATGCACGAATTGCAGAAGTTGTTGATGAGATTTACGAATTGTTTCTAGATCTCGGTGCGAATGATGAACAGATCGACTTTCCTATTCTATACGCTGAATCTCGGGTGGGAATTGCGAAGCTTAATCTAAGTGATGACTCTAGCAATTTGCGTCCGCTCTTTGAACAGATAGTCACCACTATCCCCCCACCGCAGGAGATTAGGGACGATTCACTGCAACTTTTGGTGACCAACTTGGATTACAACGACTATCTGGGTCGACTGGCAATCGGAAGAATCTTTTCTGGCGAACTATCAGTTGGCGATCAGTTGATGTTAGTTAAACGTAGCGGCGCTATGCACAAGATGCGTGTGTCTCAGCTCTATGTCTTTAGAGGCTTGAAGCGAGAGGCGGTAACGAGTGCAAAGTACGGTGAGATTGTCGCAATCGCAGGTATTGAAGAGATTCAAATTGGAGAGACGATTACGTCGCTAGAGAACCCTCGTCCACTTCCAGTTATTGCAGTTGACGAGCCAACAATTTCGATGGTTTTTAGCGTTAATAACTCTCCGTTTGCAGGTACCGAAGGAAAATATGTTACCTCCCGGCAGTTAAAGGAAAGACTTGATAAAGAAATCTTGGGTAACGTGGCGATTACACTAGAACCAACAGAGACCCCAGATCAGTTCAAAGTTTCAGGTCGTGGTGAATTGCAACTCGCTATTCTCATAGAAATGATGCGTCGCGAAGGTTATGAGCTTCAGGTTTCCAAACCCGAAGCAATCTTACGCGATGTTGATGGGCAAGCTTTCGAGCCAATCGAGCTGGTAGTTATTGACTGCCCTGAAGAGTTCATTGGCGTTGTATCTGAGGCACTCGGTCGACGGAAGGGCCAGATGACCAAGATGATAAACCATGGAACTGGTCGTGTCCGCCTCGAATTCGAAGCTCCCTCTCGCGGTTTGATTGGTTTTAGGAGCGAATTTTTGACCGAGACCAAGGGAACTGGGTTATTGAACACGCTCTTTTTACGCTGGGGACCATGGCAGGGGCACCTGCGAGGGCGTTCTACAGGTTCTTTGGTTGCAGATCGAACAGGCGAAGCTACAACCTATGCGCTCTTTAATCTCCAGGAGCGCGGTTCACTCTTCGTCAGACCTGGCACAAAAATATATGAAGGAATGATAGTCGGGGAGAATGCGCGCGCCGTTGATCTAGATGTCAATGCGACGAAGGAAAAGAAGCTCACCAACATGAGATCGACATCAGCAGATGAGGCGATGCGATTAATTCCCGTAAAGGAACAATCACTTGAACAGGCGCTTGAGTTTATCGCCGATGATGAACTTGTAGAAGTGACACCAAAAAGCATTCGGCTTAGGAAGCGAGTGTTGCGGGCCAACGATCGGCCGAAGCGGAAGAGTGCCTAAAAATGCTGAAACCACAATCAGTTTTTGAGATTCCGCTTTATCCCATTACTGACAGGCAATTGTCAGGGCTTTCCCATGCCGAGCAAGTTAGACGCTTGGTTGCGGGTGGGGCAAGGGTAATTCAACTCCGGGAAAAAATTGCAAGCCCGCAGGAGTTTTATAGTGATGCACGGGAAGCTCTTCTGGTAGCTAGGGCTAGTAGCGTGAAATTAATCATCAATGATCGCGTCGATATAGCTAAGGCACTAACTGCGGATGGTGTTCACCTTGGTCAAGATGACTTACCTCCGGAAGCGGCCCGTCGTGTGCTCGGAAACCATGTGATTATCGGGTTCTCCACACACAATTTGCACCAGGCTCTCGAGGCAAAACGCCTACAGGTCGATTACATTGCAGTCGGACCAGTCTTCCAAACCTCTACCAAAGCAAAACCGGACCCTGCTCTTGGGTTGAATGCGTTCAGAAAGATTCATCAGGCACTAGGTGGCTGCAATTTAGTAGCAATTGGTGGCATGAGCGCGGAAACTGCTGCTGCAGTGCTCGATTCCGGCGCAAACGCTGTGGCAATGATAGGCGGATTGATCGGCTCACCCGACGACATTACGACTCGAACAGCAGAGTTAATCCAAGCTTTAACGAACGTTCCAAAGATGTAACAACATTTTTTCTTGCGTTAATCAGCTTTATAGGCGAGAATCCTTAGGCCTTTGGGCAGAATGCCTTTAACCCTCCCAATCGAATCGCTAAAGTCCTAAAAACCAAAAGCTTACCTGACATGGAGTAAAGCCAGTATGAGCTTCTTCGACCTGCCGCCCATTCTTGAGCGAATGCTGCTCGTCTCCGACAAGATTAGTGATCTGAATTTCTCAGTAGGTCAGCTCCCGCAAGTTGAAATCAATGGCAAACTAACTCCAGTTCAACCGCTTGGCCTGCAGAAACTCTCGCCTTATCAGACTGAAACAATTGCAATGACTCTGCTACACGGCAGCCCAGATGCAGCCGAGCGTTTAGCCCGAACTGGCACAACCGACCTCAGTTATTCCTTACCATCACGCGCTCGCTTCCGCGTTAATATTTTTCAGCAGCGGGGTGTCTACTCAATCGTGATGCGCGTTATTCCTCATGATATCCCCACCTTAAAATCTCTCGGTTTACCTTCACAGCTTGCTGACATTGCCGAACTTCGAAACGGCTTAGTACTTGTTACTGGGCCAACTGGATCAGGTAAGAGCTCTACCCAGGCCGCGATTATCGACATCATCAACGACAAGAAACACTACCACGTCGTAACTATTGAAGATCCCATAGAATACCTACACTCACATAAGAACTCGACGATTAATCAGCGTGAAGTAGGCCACGACACCCGGGATTTTCCTTCTGCTTTACGAGCGACATTGCGCCAGGCTCCCAAGGTGATC
Source organism: uncultured Chloracidobacterium sp. (assembly GCA_964574785.1). GTDB lineage: Bacteria > Acidobacteriota > Blastocatellia > Pyrinomonadales > Pyrinomonadaceae > PSRF01. Next base: position 8,139 of record CAZNPP010000014.1, read on the forward strand.
CTAATTGGCGAGATGCGTGATTTTGAAACGACAGAGATTGCGCTCGAAGCTGCGGAAACAGGCCATCTAGTTCTCTCAACTCTGCACACGATCGATGCCTCTAAAACAGTAGATCGGATTATTGGCCTCTATCCCAAGAATGAAGAACCTGTAATTCGAACTAGACTGGCCCAGACATTTCGATACATTCTCTCGCAGCGTTTGATACCCCGAGCTGATGGCCGTGGGCGCGTGGCTGCTGTCGAGATACTCAAGTCCAGCCCAAGAACACGCGAATACATTGAACTTGGTGAGACCGAGGGTAAATCACTACTCGATGCGATGCGTGACGGCAAGATGGACGGTATGCAGGACTTCGATACTGTAATAAGGGATCTGATCGAGCGCCGTGTAATTAGTCTCGAGGACGGCCTCGCTTTTGCTACTAACCAAAATAATCTCCTTCTCTCTCTACGAGGACTCACAGCCGCAGAGGATTTTATCCGCCGCGATGGAGAGGAAATTCAGGTCGCGACAATCTCGGAATCCGGTTCACTCCTCGGCCTTATTGAATAGTCAACCGAGGCTCAAGAACAGCCATGACGATTACCTGCCACAACTGCGCCACACGGCTCCAGGTTGATGATGCTAAGGCGCCAGCGAGACCTTTTACAATTCGATGTCCCAAATGCAATAGCAGTGTTAACTCAGGAGTAGCAAGTCCCGCCTCCGAGAGGGGAGCGCTAGCCATCGGAACGTCTCCATCCACAGAACATCCTCGCTTCGAACCGGCAGAGGCAGCGCCACCTTTTAAGGTCCCTGATAAGGCTCAGGAGCCTGCCATTTCGTCTTCGGCGGAAGAAGTCATTCGTTTGTTAGCCACCTTGCTTCAGCAAGGGCAGCATTTAAATGACGGCGAATCGGGGACCGATTCCGTGGGAGGAAGTAGAAAAGTCCTGGTTTGTGCGTCAGAAAATCATCGCGAAGCAGTAGCCAAGCTGCTTGCAGAAGACAACTACAAGGTCTTCGTGGCCCAGGACACCAAACAAGCGGTTGAGCGGATGCGAGCCAACCAGCTTACCGTCGTGTTGATTGATCCAGAGTTTGACCAGGAGGAACAGGGAGCGGCTTTTGTTACACGCGAGGTTCAGGTTTTGAGACCGGCTCAGCGTAGGCGCCTTTTTGTAGTGCTCTTAAGCCCGACCCTCCGCACGATGGACCATCAGGCCGCATTTCTAAACAATGTCAATGTAATCGTAAATTACAAAGAGATTGACCGGTTGCCGCATATCTTGGGCCAGGCACTGCGCGAGTACAATGAAATCTACAGAGCCTTTAATGGTGCTCTCGGTACGCCGGCACTCTAAAGTTTTCAAGTTAGTGGAGGAAAAGAAAGGGCCTTGTTAGGCCCTTTCTTTTTGTCCTTGTGGTACTCCTGTAACTAAGTCGACGTACTTGCAGCAGCACTATCCTGCTCGGCCTTATTTGGTTGTCGAGTAATTCGCAGGTATGGTTTTGGCGCTCTCCACCCTCCGGGAAACTTTGCCTTAGCCTCCTCATCCGAAAGGGAGGGCACTATGATCACATCTTCGCCATCTTTCCAGTTGACCGGTGTAGCTACGCTGTATTTAGCCGTGAGCTGCAACGAGTCGATGACGCGAAGGATCTCGTCAAAGTTACGCCCGGTGCTCGCCGGGTAAGTAATCATCAATTTGATCTTCTTATCGGGACCAATTATGAATACGGAGCGCACTGTGAAGACGTCGCTAATCTCCGGATGAATCATGTCGTAAAGTTCAGCAACTTTATGATCGGGGTCGGCAATCACGGGGAAATTAAGAGCTGTTCCCTGGGTCTCGCGGATATCCTCTGCCCACCTCTTGTGGGAGTCGGCAGGGTCAACACTGAGACCGATCACCTTCACGCCACGCTTTTCGAACTCGGGTTTGCACTTCGCCATGTAGCCCAGTTCGGTGGTGCAGACAGGTGTGAAATCCTTCGGATGCGAGAAGAGGCACGCCCAACTATCTCCAATCCATTCATGGAAGTTTATAGTGCCCTCGGTTGTTTCGGCTGTGAAGTCCGGTGCTATATCTCCTAAACGTAAAGCCATTGTCCAATCTCCTTTCGTCGTCTGAAAACTTCACCTGCCCCATTTAGGCGGGATAAGCGCGAGGTGGATGTATCGATTAATGGAACACGACTTTTACAACTAAATCGCCGAATAAGTCAAATGCTGGTATTTATTTAAGTGGGAGCAAGAGTACTTTCATATAGAGGATTCAAATCAGTGATATTCTGAGAGAACAGGAACTGAAGACGAATGAACGAACCTACCAACCGCAATCGTTGCGAGTGGGCTAGAACGGAGCCCTCGATTGCTTATCACGATAAAGAGTGGGGAAGGCCAATATACGATGACCTCGTGCTCTTTGAGTTCCTTATCCTGGAAGGCGCACAGGCAGGGCTGAGCTGGGAAACTATTTTGAAGAAGCGAGATAACTATCGGATCGCCTTTGACGGCTTTGACCCCGCAAAGGTGGCGAAATATGACGAACGAAGGATTGAGGCGCTACTAAGAAATCCTGGAATCATTCGAAACCGGCTCAAGGTGCAAGCGGCCATCCAGAATGCAAAGATGTTTCTTCAGGTGCAAAGGGAATTCGGAAACTTTAGTGACTACGTCTGGCGTTTTGTCGACGGAAAACCCGTGCAACGTAAACGTGGAACACCCATCCCGTCCAGCACGCCGGTATCCGACGCGCTCAGCAGGGATCTGAGGAAGCGGGGGTTTAAGTTCATTGGTTCGACGATATGCTACGCCTTTATGCAAGCAGTCGGGATGGTCAACGATCACGACCACCATTGCTTTCGCTATCGAGAACTTCGTGAAGTGCGAACTAAGCGGTCTTAACCATTCTGACAATTTCTGCTTGGCTGCTTGATGTTCGACAGCCAAGATAGCGCAATTCTGCTTCATTACTGCCCAACAAAGTCATTTCGATGCCTGCTTCGGATAATGACGAACGATCTGTAACTTTGAACCGAAGCGTCTTGCCATCAAACTGAGGATCTTTAATTGGAACTGCCACAGGATCGCCGACGAGATCCATACCCGTATCAGTCTTCAAAACACTACGAAAAACAGCGGTCCCTGAGAGATGACTACCAGCGTCACTGATAGTAATCTCAACTGCCGGCTGTCCCTTAAATTTGCCTTGCCAAGTACCCTTGATTTCTTGTGAAGCGCTCGAAGTATCAGCAAGAAAGTGATGGGACTGATTAACAAGAAGCGCGAATCCAATTCCGAGAATACCCGACAAGAGAAAGCTTGCTAAGTAGGCTAAACCTACTGCACTGCGTGTAGGTTTGCTGATTCTTTTCATGGGTGTGACTCCAAAGATTGGCCAACAATCAATCAGATGCAGGTTGTTTCAATTTACCGAAAGACAGGTTGCCGGTTAGATACATATTTCACCAGGAAGGTTCACCAGCCTGTTTCTGATATCTTCTGATCACATGAATGATCGTATGATAGGATTTCAGTCTTGGTGCAAAATTTCGGACTAACTTCCAGCTTTTCGTTTCCCCTTTCGCAGGAACTGGCCAACTTATGAACAAACTGATCCTAGCGGTCGCATTATTCCTAATAGCCCTTCCTATACACGCTCAGCAGATGGGCATCAGAGAATATCGGCGCGCAAACGAACACGTGATAATCGAAGAGTATGTAAAGTTTCTCTCGATCCCAAACGTTGCGTCTGATCGCGAAAATATCAGGAGGAATGCGGCCCACATCATGCAGATGATGCAGCAACGTGGGCTAGAATCTCGACTCCTTGAAACCAACGATAAGAATATCCCGCCAGCAGTCTATGGTGAATGGAAAGTTCCCGGCGCCTCCAGGACGGTAATCCTTTACGCACACTATGATGGTCAACCCACAGATCCTAAACAATGGAGTAAGACGCATCCCTGGCAGCCAACATTGCTCTCGGCGGCGCTCGAAGCAGGAGGGCTGGTCCTACCCTTTCCCAAAAAGGACCAGCCTATAAATCCAGAGTGGCGTCTGTACGCCCGCTCGGCTTCGGATGATAAGGCAGGTGTTATGGCCATCCTTACAGCAGTCTCTGCTTTGAAAGCGAATAACATCTCGCCGACATCGAACATTAAATTCTTCTTTGAAGGAGAAGAGGAGGCGGGCTCCCCTAATCTTGCCACAATTATCAATCTCAACAAGGAGTTGCTCCAAGCTGACGCTTGGATTATTTGCGATGGGCCGGTTCATCAATCAGGGCGGAAACAAGTAGTGTTCGGAGTGCGTGGTGACACCAACGTGGATGTCACTGTTTATGGGGCAACCCGGCCTCTCCATAGTGGTCATTACGGCAACTGGGCGCCAAATCCAGCCATGATTCTCGCTCGGCTACTCAGCTCGATGAAGGACGAATCGGGAAAGGTAACCATTTCTGGATGGTACGACGACGTTGAGCCGCTTGGTAAAACTGAGCTTCAGGCTATCGCTGATGCGCCTCAATATGATGAGCAGGTAAAGAGGGAGCTTGGCTTAGCACAAACCGACGGGGCGGGAAGAAAACTCCTGGAGTTGATTAATGAGCCTTCGCTTAACATTAATGGAATGAGTAGCGGTGATGTAGGAGAGCTGGCTCGTAATGTTATTCCTACAGCTGCGTCTGCTGTCCTTGATCTCAGGCTGGTAAAGGGCAACGATTTCAACCGTCAGTTTCAGCGCTTAAGAGACCATGTTCGTAAACGGGGCTTTTATGTTATTGATCGTGATCCCACTACGGACGAACGGCTCAAATACCCGCTTATAGCAAAGCTGGTCCATCGCCGCGGGGGATATAACGCGCAGCGGACTAGAATGGACCTTCCTATTGCAGTGCAAGTGGTTGAAGCCGTTCAATCCACCACGGGGCTTCCAATTGTGAAGTTACCAACCTCCGGAGGCAGTCTGCCACTATCTATTATTACTGAGAACCTACGCACGGTTACCATTAGTGTGCCAATTGCCAACCATGACAATAATCAGCACGCTGAAAATGAAAATATTCGACTTCAGAACCTTTGGGATGGCATCGAAACGATGGCTGCCTTAATGACGATGAGGAACTGAGTTAACTCCGCCAATTAAGCAAAGTTGATATGAAGAGATTACAGGGAGTTATTATCTTGGCAGTTCTCACACTGTCAATTGCCCTCTCTTATGATGCGGCGCCAAACCCATTTGTCCGACCAGTTCAAGAGCAGCAGCTTGATAAGATACAGGAGTACATCAAGCAAAGCTGGCACACTCTAACTCGCTCCAATAAAGACCTAACGGTTGCTGCTGTCGATCCTAAGTTTCCCCTACCCGCCGGGCAGCGGCTCCCCATCTACATCTCCCGTAAAGAGCAAATTGAGGCTATTGATGGAGAATTGCAGAAACAGCTCACTCAGGAAGAGTTAGGACAACTTGAAATGCGACAATTGCCGGGTGAGGGATCGATAAAGACTCATGGCCTGCTTTATCTACCTCATCCTTACGTTGTTCCTGGCGGTCGCTTTAATGAGATGTATGGCTGGGACAGTTATTTTATTCAAGTTGGATTGATGCGGGACGGTGAAATCGAACTCGCGAGAAATATGGTTGAGAACTTCCTTTACCAGATCAAACACTACGGAAAGATCCTTAACGCTAATCGAACGTATTACCTCACACGCTCGCAACCCCCTTTTCTTACGCAGATGATTTTGATGGTTTATCGTCATTCCGGTGATAAGGAGTGGCTGAGACAGACCGTTCCCGCAATCGAGTCTTACTACAAATACTGGACTAGTGGACCTCGTCATACTTCAGAGACTGGGCTTTCAACCTACTACGATTCAGGTTCGGGACCTGCCCCTGAAGTGGTGGCAAGTGAACGCGATGAAAGGGGGCGAAGCCATTATGATCGGGTGCGCGAGTACTATCGCACTCACCAAGTCTCAGACTATAACGTTACGGAATACTACGACAGAAAGCGCGACCGACTTACTGAAAGGTTCTATAAAGGCGATCGAGCAATGCGCGAATCGGGTTTCGATCCATCTAATCGTTTTGGTCCTTTCAGCGTCGACATACTCAACTACAATCCGGTCTGCCTTAACTCACTACTCTACTTGATGGAAAGTGATACGGCAGAAATCTTGAAGATTCTCGATCAGCCGCAGGAACGCGCGATCTGGACTCAACGGGCAGAAAAGCGTCGGCAGCAAATCAATAGATTATTGTGGGATGAAAAGGATGGGCTCTACTATGATCGAAACTATAAATCGGGAAAGCTGCGACGCTATCCATTTGTTTCAACCTTTTATCCACTTTGGGTTGGAGTTGCGACTTCCAAACAGGCTAACCGGGTAGTAGGAAATCTCGGACGCTTTGAACGTTCGGGAGGCTTGTTGACCAGTACGAATGAGAGCGGTAGCCAGTGGGATGCGCCTTTTGGGTGGGCGCCGATGCAGATGATTGCCGTCGGCGGCTTGAGGCGTCATGGCTATCACGACGAGGCAGACCGAATCTCTACAAAGTTTCTTTCGCTCGTTTTTAAAGAATTTCGCGAACACAATGTCATTGTCGAGAAATATGACGTAGTCAATCGCGAGTCGGATATTAGCAGTGGACTGAAATTCGGATATAGTTCAAACGAGATCGGCTTTGGTTGGACAAATGCCGCATTCACTGAATTATTCTCGCAGCTGCCTGAAGCAAAGCGTGGTGACATATTGGAAACCCCATAGACCCTTATTTAAGAGTTGGCGGCTAAAGGTAAGGGAATGTCGAACCTTTTTCGATCACTCGTGATAGTTTTGGCGTTGCTGCAGGCAGGTTGGATGACCTTCGATGGGACACGAGCATTCCTGGTTGGTGATTACGTAACACCGTCAAGTGGTGAGTACGCCGGGCAACTCGGTCCGTGGGCTAAAGTGGTTGCTAGCGTGGGAATCGAACCTCGATCAAGTCTGATGAAATCCATCTTTGTTATATATGGTGTGGCATGGCTAATCATCATTTCAAATTTTGCTCTGAACCAAGCTTGGGGCTGGCTAGCTATGCTGATTGTTGCTATTGGAACTCTTTGGTACCTGCCATTTGGAACAATCTCGAGCATTATTCAGATCGTCCTGTTGGTAGCTATTCGAAAATTACAAATATCAAAATATTAAGGATATGCAAACCATCAACCTCCGCCACAAATTTTCGCTCTTCGACGAATACTGGAGTCCGCACATCATTGCCGAACTTAACGGTCAGCAGGTCAAATTAGTGAAGCTCAGTGGTCCATTCACCTGGCATCATCATGATAATGAGGATGAGTTGTTCCTTGTTGTTAAGGGGCGCTTTAGGATGGAGTTTCGGGACCGAAGCGTCTTGGTCAATGAAGGAGAGTTGATCGTCGTTCCACGGGGTGAGGAACATCGGCCTATCGCGGACGAAGAGGCGCATGTGTTGCTCTTTGAACCGGCAACGACACTCAATACCGGAAACGTAGACAATGAAATGACGGTTAAAGATCTACCGCGCATCTGAAGCTAATTGTTCATCACTCCCACCTTGAAGCGACTACTAAAAGACATTAATGGAGGCACCGTGAAAAAGCTCACTCTTGTACTTACGTTGGTTTTCTTGCCAACACTGTTTGGAACGATCACCAAAGCTCAACGTCTATACAATATTACTAATGACACGGCGGCTACAGCATCAGCCGCCGCGAGGTCACCCGTTGTAGATGCCCTTCCGAATTTGCCTGATGCGGACCTACTTATCTATTTCAATACTCAGAGAATTCTTGACGAAGCGTTGCCAAAATTTCTTCCGGCTGAGGAAGTGGCTAAGATGCGGCAGCAGTTTTCAGACATTAAGCAGTTTGTTGGTCTTGATCCGTCCCAGGTCGACTATCTGATGCTGGCAATTCGTTTCCGTAAGCCCTCTTCGGATTTAAGTTTTGTTCCGCCTGAATACATGTTAGTTGCGGGTGGTGATCTCGACGCAAATTCGCTCATAACATTCGCACGGACCGTTGCAGGGGAAAGCCTGCGGGATGAAGCACATGGCGGAAAATCTCTCAGCCTTTTTAGAATCGATCCCATTGCAAAAGAAGCCGAAAAGAATGCATTTCTCGCAACGTTTGCCGAGGTTGCTGTTGTTCCTCTAACTGATAGTTCCATTGCAATTGGAACAACAGCTTATATAAAAGCGGCAGTCGACGCGGGGGAGGGAAAGGGACGGATTAGCGCGGAGGCTTTAAGCTCACTTTTGCGGGATCATGAGGCACTCATCAGCATCGCTGGCTCACCCTTGAATTCATTTTCCAGAAGTTTCGGATTACAAGGCGTTGAAGGCAGCGAACGAGACGAGCGGTGCGTAACGCATTTCGGCGACTTCTACGCTGGCGTGACAATGAATGCAAGCGACTTCAGGCTTCGCGGAGTCCTTAACGCTGATAATGCCGACACAGCGAAAATCATCAATAGCTTGTTTACCGGACTTTTGAAGCAAGCGATGACTTCAGCCCCTGATAAGTCGGCCCAGAAAATGCTGGATAACCTTGTGCTAAGTGCGGAAAACCACGAAGTACTCTTGCAGGCTGACGTCTCACAGCAGGCAGTGGTCGAATTCATTCGCGAGCAGATGAAACCAAAACAGGCTGAAGCAAAACCATCAGAGAAGCCGGCTTCCCGAAGACCTGCAAGGCGAAGGACTCCCCGGCGTCGATAGTTGACGGTCGGCTTGTCGAGTGGAAAGAACGAAGCTTTCCACTCGAAGCTATAAGGCTCTTACACTGTTACCGAGAGCGAGAGCTTCGTCTACCACTTGTAGCAGCGATCTCCTGCTGAATACGAGCCACGCGGTTTGATGGACTTGGATGTGAAGAGAAGAATCCGCCGCCTCCGCTTCGCAGGGATTGCATCACGCTAACCAGACCCTGTGGGTTGTAACCTGCGCGCCTCATCAACTGTACTCCACCGATATCTGCCTGAGTTTCAGCACTGCGACTGTATTTAAGGAAGACTGAGTTTAGTCCAAGACCTAGACCTAACTGCGCTAAAGTTCCGGAGAGTCCTCCGCCTAGCCTGCTGCTCAAAACCTGAAGTGGCATTTGCGCCAACATCGCTCTTGAAGCCTGATTTGTACCGTGTCGCAGAGTGACGTGAGTTATTTCGTGCGCAAGAATGCCAGCCAACTCAGAATCATTACGCATACGACGCAGCATTCCACTGGTGATGTATATATACCCTCCCGGAAGCGCAAAAGCATTAGCTTCATTTCGATCAATCACTCGAAAGCGCCAAGGCAGATTGGGCATGGATGAAACTGATGCGAGACGACGACCGATGTTTGTCACTCGGGCATTGTTGTAGGTGCGATGCTGGCGCTCGATTTGAGCCGCCGAGCGCTGTCCGATCTCGATATCATCCCGAATCGAGAACAAATTCATGCCCGGTTTCAACTGTGTCTGCGCCGTTACTACAGTCGCAGCTGGTGCGATTAAGAGAACCGCCAGCATAAAGCTCGCGATACTAAAAATAACTTTGGAACGATGTGGAACTCTCATAAAAATCCCTTAACCTTAAAATTTGAGGAGAGAGCTTCCGGGCGAAACAGTAAGATGATAGGCAATGTCCAAGGGTTTTCGTTACCGGGAGTATAGTTTAGCAATATAAGACAAACAACGCGCCTGCAATTTATTTGCAACGTTGTATGTAAAGGGAAGCCCTGAAGTTGCTTCAATTCACCATCATGCTATAAATGGATGTCTTTATAAGATGGAACCATCATATTTAGCGCTTTTGCGGAACGGCGAACTCGAGCGGCGCGTCGAAAGACTTGAAGCTTTACTTGCAAGCTGCACCGTTTGTCCTCGCGATTGTGGAAACAACCGCCTTCAAAACGAAATAGCTGCTTGTTACTCTGGCCGACTACCGATAGTCTCTTCTTACACTGCCCACTTCGGCGAAGAACCTGCCCTTGTGGGTACTCATGGAGCCGGAAACATCTTTTTTGGCAACTGCAATCTCCGATGCGTTTATTGCCAGAACTATCAGATCTCACAAACTCACAAAGAACAGCTAAAGAACGAGATTACCCACGAACAGTTGGCGGACATTATGCTCGAACTCCAGGAGCGTGGCTGTCATAATATTAACTTCGTTTCGCCAACTCACTTTGCTCCACAAATGGCGCGAGGAATCCTGTTAGCTGCGAGGCGAGGTCTACGTCTTCCCATCGTCTACAACACTAATGCCTATGATGCGGTTGAGGTTCTTCAACTACTGGACGGCATCGTTGATGTTTATCTTCCCGATCTCAAATACGCAGTGAGTGCGGCAGGTTACCAGTACTCGAAGGTCAAGAGTTACCAGGAATACGCCCGGCTGGCAGTAGCAGAAATGTATCGGCAAATGGGCGATGAGTTTGTCTTTGGAGATGATGGGTTGCTGAAACGGGGTTTAGTAATTCGGCTGTTGGTGTTACCAAACGACATTGCGGGAATTCACGAGTCTCTTGAGTGGATCAAGCGCTCCTTAAGTCCTCGTGTCGCGATTTCGTTGATGGCTCAATATTATCCCACTCATCTGGCTAGTGAACGAGTGCGCAACATCCTCCTTTCGCGTCGCATTACTGAAACCGAATGGCTCAGAGCAGTTTCAGTTCTCGATGAGTTGGGAATTGAAGAAGGCTGGGTGCAGGAGTTTGACGGTGCGGCTTTCTATTACCGACCTGATTTCAGCGATTCTAAGAAGCCGTTCAGAGACATTCGAGATTTCGAGTGAAACTGCGGGGCTACTTCAAGTGGTGAGTAGTATGCTCGGTCACAGAAGGCATAACGGGCGTGCGCTTTGAAGTAGGTAGCTCGGCCGTAGTGGTATCCGGAAACAGCGCCGAATCCATGTGACCATCGAGAGAAGAAGGTATTCTGTCGGTTGTATCAACAAGAGATTTTTTCCTTGGAACCGTGAAGGCTAGGCCATTTATCACTATTCCCAATCCCAACAGGAAACACGCGAGAGCCACGCCAAGAAATGGAAGCGAATCTTCGTCTACCAAACTAAGAAGTATGGCCAGAAGGGTAGCTCCCAAGCCGATTGAGGCGACGACAACTCCGGTACGCACACGTCGCAGTCTTTTCTCTTCTGGCGATTCCAGAAACTTCTCAATTTCGGGCAAAACCTCCTCGCTAACCTTTTTAAGATCAGCCACAGAGTGCGTTTCACGAATCTTGTCAGCGATTGCCCGCCCAATGTGGTCGCGAGCCGAAACCGCAGAAGCAGTTATGGCATCCGGCCTTTCCAACCCAATACGGACGATACGCAGGTCAGTACCACAGCCCCGACAGTACTGGCTGAGTTGGCGTTCTTCCGAGCCGCAAGTAGGACAGAACATGCGCTGAATTATACGACAGTTTGGCCTCGGTGGTTCCTAGCTGATGACGCTTCTTAAGGAAGGACCAGCTTCAAGGAAAAATTATTCTTCGACCCGTACACCACGCCAAAAGGCGACGTAATTCTTGATTTCGGCCGCGGCGGGCTTTGGATCTGGATAGTACCAGGCTGCGTCCTTGTTTATCTCGCCATCCACAGCTACATCGTAATAGCTGGCTTCTCCCTTCCAGCCGCAGGTAGTGTGAGTAGTGCTAGGTTCGAAATACTGCTTGTTTATGGAGTCAGGCGGAAAATAGTGGTTGCCCTCGACCACCACGGTATTATTGCTTTCTGCTAACGTTGCATTATTCCATTTAGCTTTCATATGACCATGTTAATGCGGGAAGTATTAATAGTAAATTGGTGGCTCAATGTTAGCTCCACCACTTACAGATGGGAGGATCGTAATTTCGCTATTCTCTGAGAGTGTTGTATCAAGCTGATCCAGGCGCCGGATGTTCACGTTGTTAAGGAAGACATTCACGTGTTGTCTGAGTTGACCTTGTTCGGTGAGTATCCGGTCTCTCAGCCCCAGATGAAGCTTCCACAGTTCAGTTAGTGCCTCACCGACCGAAGCGGCTGAACTATCAAGAGGAATCTGGCTGCGGCCATCAGTGAATTCAGTTAGAAAACCGGCAATGTTAATGGTGATCATTAGTCACTGGTCCGTGGTCAGTGGTCCGTAGTCCGTAGTCAGTGGTCGATTGTCTGTTGGTCAGTGTCCGTAGTCTGTAGTCAGTTATCCGTAGTCCGTAGTAAGTTGTACGTTCAGTAGTTGTCAGTAGCCAGTGGTCCCATGGTCGGTTCTTCGTAGTCTTAAAACAACTGACTACGAACAACTGACTACGAACCACTGACACTGACAACTAAGGAAGAATTCCGTCAGGCACTAGCCATGGATGCATCGAAATGGCAAGGCGCCCAGCCTGAACCGCAGGATCCGTGTCGGCTAAAGTCTTTGCTTCCTCGAGCGAATCTACCCTAAAGACAAAAATCCCACGCAAACGGCCGTTGCCGCCAAAAGGCCCAGCGACTACAAGTTTCTTCATCTCCGCTAGCCGCCTAATATTCGCCAGATGCGCCTTCTGCAACTCTTCAGTCTGAGGAGTTCGTTCAGGTGTCCACTTATCACCTCGCGTTAAGAAGCCAAGATATGCAGTAGTCATGCTGATAGGGGAGTTCGCCTTCTTCATTACCTCTTCTGACCACCAGGGTACAATCTCTAGCGCAAGATAGCCGGACTTCACCGCAGGGTCGTCTTCTGCCCAGCCACGTGCTTGTTTCGCTGCCTCTTCTTTATCAGCCCCCATGGGCCGCAAAACGTAAATGCCTCGAATCTCCCCTTCGTCAGTCAGAGGCCCTCCAATGACAGCCTTCCCAGATTCTAGAAGGGCTTGAAAGTAGGCAAAGTGTGCAGCCTGAAGCTTCTTAACTTCAGGAGTTTTTTCGTCACTCCAGTTTGGTCCCTTCTTCAGTAACACCATCTGGAATTCAACCAACTTGAATTGTGGTTCCGCTTTCTCCTGGGCAAGGCCAGCCGTCATAAACAGTAATAACGTAAAAGAGAAAAGAACATTATGTGATTTCATATTTTTGCTCGATCTGTTTCAGTCGACAACAGCACTCCTTACAAAAACGATTGGCGGTAACCCATCTATCACTGTGCTCCATGAATCGCCGCCGTTGAATGATCCATACAACTTACCATTCCGAGTGCCGAAGTAGAGCCCTGCGGGTTCAAGTCTATCTGCAGACATTGCATCTCGTAGAACAGTTTCGAATGCGTTTTCCTGTGGCAATCCCTCAGATAACGCTTCCCATGACTCGCCGGCATTGCGAGTGCGATATACACGCAGCTTCGCTTCTGGTGTGCAGCGAAACTCATCTGATTCCAAGGGAACGATGTAAGCAGTGTCTGGTCTGTGCGGATCTATTTCCATTGCAAAACCAAAATCAGAAGGTACATTGTTAGCGATGTCTGTCCATGAATCCCCGCCGTCATCGCTCCGGTACAGTCCCCAATGGTTCTGAAGGAAGAGCCTGTTTGGATTAGAAGGATGCGAAACAATCTTATGTACACACTGTCCGAATTCTGGGTACCAGTTTTCAGGTGGTAGGAATTGCGCCCGAACTCCGTTGTTCCTGGCATTCCAAGTACGCCCACCATCATCCGTGCGGTAAACGCCGCCGGTTGAGATCGCGATATGCATCCGGGCGGGATTAGCTGGGTCCGGAAGGATCGTGTGAAGACAGAGTCCACCGCCACCTGGCTGCCACTGAGGGCGATGTGGGTGATCATGAAGGCCTTGCACAAGCTTCCAATTTTCGCCGGCATCGTCCGAACGGAACAACGCTGCCGGCTCAACCCCACAGTACAAAGTATCAGGCTCATCGCTATTTCCAGCTACTATCTGCCAGATCTGCTTTACTGAGCTTTCTGCTTCAGAAGGAAACTTGATGTTGTAGGCGTCGGGTTCGGTCCAATTACGTCCGAAATCATCCGTCGCACTCAAGTAAGAGCCCCAATAAGAGCTGTTAACTGCTGCCCAAAACCGGTTCCGATCTTTTCGATTATCATAAGCGAGTGCGTAGATGGCACGGCCCGGAAAATATGGACCTCCTACCTCCCAGTTCTTACGATCGGAGTTTGAGCGGAGCAGGAAAGCGCCTTTCATCGTACCTACCATGAGAAGCTGGGAACCAGTGTCCACTGCGATATGATTAGCTGCTGGCATAGAGCAACTCCCTAGCTGAAATAGATTAAGTTTTCAGGAAGCCTACGGATTATAGAGAAAGCTCCCAATGGTTCAAAGCGGAAATCGAAAGAAAAGTAACACGCAAATTGGATACGATGAGTTGTAAGTTTTTCCAATAAATTGTCTAGTGCTTCGGCAACTTGTCCTCCCTGGCGCTAATCTAATTCAGCTGTTGGAAATAAAGAGGGGCAATGAAGTATCAGGTATCGAAGTGAATATAGGAATCTACTTGAATAATTATCTGAAGAACTGCGGCTTAGTGATGAGGCTCGTTTTGGTTGTATCGTTGACCTCGATTCTATTTGCCTTTGTGACAGCCCAATCGACTGCTCAGAAGCGGCGAACAGTGGTTGCGAATGAATATCCTGGAGCGGATATCGGAGCAAAGATCAATGCTGCGGGTCGCGCCTTGGGGAATGCGGCGGGAGATATCGTAATTAGAGGGGGAGGGACAATTAGAACCCAAGTAGTGGTTTCTCCTGGGCATGTCCTTCGATTCTCGCCTGGTACTTATTTCAGTGAAACAAGTGATATTCCGATTCTGCTCAAGCCAGGCTCATCAATTATCGGGTCAGGGTGGGATGCTATCATAGTGGAATCAACCGCCGAGGGTCAGTTTACAGTCATTAGTGCTTATAACAATTCTCAACGTAATGGAACGGCGGACGCTGATCTGCTAATAAGGGGCATCCAAGTCAAAGGTGCAAACAAAGGTTTCCACTCCGCTCCCCAAGCTATTTCACTCGGCAACTGCTCGCGATGCACGGTTGAGAATGTGTGGGTCAACGGAACACGTTCGATAGGTATTCAGCTTGGTGGTTCATCTTCAATGGGCCATTTCGCTCAGGACTCAAAAGTCGTAAATTGCTTATTCACACGTGTTGCATCGCAAAACTTGGCGCTGGTTAATGGAAGAAACATTCTATTTGAAGGCAACCGCTTCATGGCTTCTGGGCAGCCGGGAGGCCCTGGTAGCACGAACATAGATCTCGAACCTAATGAGGGCGCTGATCGCCTCGAGAATGTCATTATTAGGAATAACTTGATCGACGTTAGGGAGTCCGAAGTGTCACCCACCGGAAACGGTATTGTTGTTCAAGCAACGACAGGAACGACCTATGTAGGGCCTATTGTGGTCGAGAACAACACTATTATTGGCGGTTCAATCAAGGAACCAATTACAAACATCTTAAGTAATGGCATCTATGTGTTTGGTCCCACGATGCGTAACGTGACTATTCGAAACAACACGATCACACGCACAGGACAAGCCGGTATCAATATTGAAGGTACGCAAATAACCGTAACGAACAATAAGCTCACCGATACTGGAGGTGGAGGTCTTCCGGGATTCTATATTCAGCACGTGACGAACAGCCGAATCGTCGGAAACACCTTTACTTATACTGGAGTGGGTCCTGCAGATAGCAGGATGCTGGTAGTGGGAGAATCAAAGGGAAACGTCTATCAGAATAACCCAGGCTTTCAGTTGGTTGAAGAGCCCTGAAAAAGGACTTAAGCGGGTCTGCTTAGATAAGAACGTAGCGCCGGTGGTGTGCTCTTTCGTACTAATGAATTCCTTACTTTCCACTTTTGCGCCGTGCTCAACTCGATTAAGAATCTGGTCTCACTCGATTCGAGAACTGCCACAGGTACACCGTCCCTATAAAGGATGCGGTTTGCAGTATGAGTGCTTACGCGAGCTCCTGGCGTGATGATGCCTAAGAGGTTTATTGGATCAGCGGCACTTACCGATATGAGATGCTCAGCCGCCGGAGTGCGCCTGATCGAACGGACCATGCCTACCGCTTCGGCAAGAGCAAACTGTTCACCTGAGATTCCCGAGACAAAACGCCCGCCGCGAATTTCACCTCTTGCTTCCAACCGATGATATACGCGCAGTAGAACGCGCCAAGGAATGTTGACACTCTCTCGTTCGAGCAAACGTTTGAATACTATTCCGTAACGTTTAAGAAAAACTCGAGCGACCACCTCAACCAATTCCGAACTAGGATTCTCAGATAGCGTGGAAGAAACGGCACTCCCGAGAATGGACCAGCGACCGGCGCTTGCCATATCATAAACAGCTTCTCGGCGCCGTCGCTTACCGGCATTAGTTTTACGATTTGCTGGCGTAAGTAACGCCCTCAAACCCGCAAAACTATCTGACGTGATCAAACCTTGCGCCACAAGTTCACCAAGAGCTTCTTCGACCTGGCTGCGGAGAAGCTTTGTGCCTTCGACAATGTCTGTGAAAAAGGATGCTCCCCTTGTTCTGAGGAAGTCGTAAACCGCGGCCGTCGTTGTTGAGAAGGAGCTACCCGTTGGTACAGGTCGTGGGAATACTGAACTCCAAACACCGAGGTTCTTACGTCGGATGAGAGCAATCGGCGTAGTTCGAATAGGAGCCGTATTGCGAGGTCTCTCTACTCCGTTGCGTGGTGGCGTTAGGCGTACCCAAATTACTTCTCCAGAGAGACAGAGAGTATCTAACCAGTTTGGATCGTATTCAACGAGCCTTCCAGGGAAGATTTCGCCTTCCCAAGCTGCCGCTGGCGCCTCGAATCCCTCAAGTTGTTCGATCAGGGCGGCAACACTTTGCGGACCTTCCACCTGATGTTCCGGAGTGACCTTCTGCCAGGCTAATAGAAAACGAATGAAATCTGTACTCGAAACTGGCTCGATCTCTTGTCGCAAGCGGTTGAGAGTGTAACGGTGAATTCTGGCCAGCAGTCGCCGGGCGCACCATTCAGTCCCTTCAGTTCCGGGTGTAAACCGTCCACGCAGAACGAATCCTTCCGCTTCAAGTCGCGCTAGCGCAGCTTCGATCTCTCGCTGGTCCAAACTAAAGGAGATTGCCAGCGCCTCAGCGGTTGTCGGACCAACACCTTCAAGTCGACCACGTAAGATCTCCACAAGTGCTGTATCAAAAGTCCAGGCAGTTTGCGCGAGATTCTCTGGGGGATAAATTAATGGCTCAAGCGCAGCCGAAGGGTAGATACTCTTTATTTGAGGCAGCCGTTCTGCCGCTACCCAGAAACGGTTTCCCTTTTCGGTGGTTAGTATTGCTGCACGGCGGTCTTCTGCTAGCTCAAGAAATTGGGGTTCCCACCCTCCTGTTTCTTCAGTTGTTAAGAAACCCAACTCGACAAGAGCGTCATGAAGTTCATCTGCGCTCTCTGCGGTTGGCCATGCTTCTTCCCGAACACGATCAATGGCAACTTGATCGAGCTTACCCATATCGGCGGCTGATTCGGGATCCAACCAACGCCGCTGAGTGACCGCACGCGTGCGTCTTTCCTCTAGCGGTGCGTCGTCGAGAAAAGCGTATGGACGAGCGTTCAAGATCTCCTGTGCAAGTGGCGAAGGCTCGAGCAGGTCACGAGCAAAAAGGCTCTTTTCATTGCGCTCGATTGCAGAGAGCAGCGCCTCGAGCCCATCAATATCCATGGCTTCTTCCAAACAATCGCGGACTGTTTGGGTGACCAGTGGATGTTCGGGGATCTCGCGTTGCCCAGAAAGATTTTCGGCACACGCGACTTGGTCAGGGAAAACCGCTGTCAGCAAATCCTCAGCATCCATACGTTGAAGTTGTGCAGGAATCTTACGTCCACCTCGTCGCCGAAGCACAGCAAGCGCTCGAGTTACGTTCCAGCGCCAGCGAATATTCCACATAGGAGCATCGAGTAACGCCTGGCACAGCAGTTCGCGCACGGTTTTGGAATTTAGATAATGAAACACATCCTCGAGAGGAAAGCTGTGAGTGGGGCCGAGTGAAAGAACTATGGCATCTTCAGTTGCTGCGGCCTGAAGTTCGAAATTGAACTGACGGCAAAATCTTTTCCGAAGGGCAAGTCCCCAGGCACGATTTAGCCGACTGCCGAAGGGGGCGTGGATGACAAGCTGCATGCTGCCGCTGTCATCAAAAAATCTTTCAAGAACGATATTCTGTTGCGAAGGCATAACCCCCAGAGCGGCCTTTGAGGCTGCAAGGTACTCAAAGATCTGTTCGCCGGCTGCATGAGATACTCCCATCTGTTTCGTAAGCCACGACAGTGGTGATTCATCAGGAGCATCATCTTCGAGTATTCGGGAAGCTATTTCTTCTCGTAAGCGCGATACCGAAGCTGATAACTCACTTGATCGACCCGGCGCCTCGCCCAGCCAAAAAGGAATCGAGGGAGGTTGGCCATGTGCATCCTCAACCCGCACCTTGCCTTGTTCCACCCGTAAAACTCGCCATGAAGCATTACCTAACTGGAATATGTCGCCCTGCAAACTCTCAATGGCAAAATCTTCATTGACCGATCCAATGACTAAATCGCTAGGTTCAAGCACCACCGCATAATCAGCGGTGTCTGGAATTGCTCCACCTGAAGTGATAGCAGCGAGGCGTGCCCCACGACGGCCGCGAAGGCGCTTGTTCACTGCATCATGATGAAGATAGGCGGAGCGACGTCCACGCTTTGTTGAGAACCCTTCAGACAGCATCCGTATCACTGCATCGAATTCTTGTTGCTGGAGATTTCTATACGGATAGGCACGTCGCACCATCGTGAAGAGATTGTCTTCAGTCCACTCCTCGGAGGCCACTGTGGCTACAATTTGCTGAGCTAGAATATCCAGCGGTGCTTCCGGTATTGATAGTTGGTCTAACTCTCCTCGACGCACAGAATCTAGCAGCGCAGCGCATTCCACCAACTCATCGCGTGAAAGAGGGAAAAGCCGACCCTTTGGAAAACCTCCAACGGTGTGATTCGAGCGACCAACCCGTTGCAGAAAACTGGCAATCGAGCGAGTGGAACCAATCTGGCATACGAGATTCACATCACCGATGTCGATGCCAAGCTCGAGAGAGGCGGTCGCAACCAGAGCCATCAATTCCCCGGCTTTGAGACGTTGTTCAGCGGCCAGTCTCTGTTCACGCGCGAGACTGCCATGATGGGCGGCAATATTCTCATCTCCCAGACGTTCACCTAAATGACGAGAGACCCGTTCTGCAAGTCTTCGCGTATTAACGAAAACCAAAGTTGTGTGGTGCTGTCGGATTAGTTCGGCTAAGCGATCATAGACTTCGTCCCAAGCCTCCCCCGACATCACTGCCTGAAGGGGTGATTCAGGAACTTCAATTTGGATGTCGAGTTGACGCTTATGTCCACTGTCGATGATTGTACAGTTCGGTCCGTCGTCAGTAGCGAGATGACCGTTTCCGACCAGGAATCGAGCTACTTCCTCGATCGGTTTTTGTGTAGCGGAAAGACCAATTCGGGTAAGCTCGTGTCCAACGAGTTCCTGCAGGCGTTCAATAGATAGTGCCAGGTGTGAACCGCGCTTATCACCAACAACTGCATGAATCTCATCCACGATTAGAGTACGCGCTGTCTTCAACATCCTGCGCCCGCCTTCACTCGTCAAGAGGATGTAGAGTGATTCTGGGGTCGTCACCACGATGTGTGGCGGCCGTTTGACCATAGCGGTCCGTTCTGCTGCGGGAGTATCGCCTGTTCTTACGAGAGTGCGGATGTTAACTTCCGGAAAAGTGAGGGCTTTTAGCTCCTGTTGAATACCCTCTAGCGGTACCTGCAGGTTCACGTGAATGTCATTACTGAGCGCTTTCAGGGGTGACACATAAACGACGTGGGTCGTGTCATCAAGGTGGCTTTCAATTCCCAAACGGACGAGGTCATCGATGGCAGCGAGAAAAGCAGCGAGGGTTTTACCCGAACCGGTTGGTGCGGCAATAAGAGTGTTTCGCCGCTGCTTTATTGCGGGCCAAGCAACTTGTTGTGGCTGGGTGGCCGCAGTGAAAGTTTTGCTAAACCAGCGCTCTACGGCCGGATGAAAGAGTTCGACAGTCATGGGAGCGGCCATTATACTGCGAACAGGTTAGGATTGCACGCATGAATCACAAGCCCGCAGGTGAAACAATCGTGAATTGTGAATTGTTAATGGTCCAGTTCACCATTTACCCTTCACCCTTTGTCCTTTGCGCACCGGAAGCCTGATATCATCCAGCGTTCGTTAGGATGGAAGAAGTTGCGATAAGTTGAGCGGATATGAAGGCGCGGAGTCGCGTGAGAACCCCCGCGCAGAACCTTCTGATTAACAAACCATTTGTCATTGTATTCGTCAAACTCAGTTTTAAAGCCTGGGTAAGGGGCGTAATCTGATGATGTCCATTCCCAAACATCACCAATCATCTGGTGACAGCCGTACACACTCTGACCTTCAGGCAGGGAGCCGACGGGAGCCACGTTCCAAAGTAGGTTCTCAAACAGATTTGCGTGGCGCGCGTCTGGCTCAGCATTGCCCCACGGAAAGGCCCTCGATTCGTTATCTGGATCAAAACTCGCCGCCTTTTCCCACTCGGCTTCGGTCGGCAGCCGTTTACCTGCCCACTTTGCAAAGGCAGCCGCTTCGTAGTAACTGACATGACTAACAGGCTCGTTCTCCTTGTCGCGAACAGGATTTAACCCTAGGAAATCGCGAATCATCCATTCCTCGCCAACTAGTTCCCAATACAGTGGCGCTTTCCACTGCTCAGCATTTACGATGTCCCACGCCTCTGCTAGCCACCAGCGAAAGTTCTGATAGCCGCCCGCTTCAATGAACTCAAGGAAGTTGCCATTGCTTACTAAGCCTCGGTCGATCATAAAGTCTTGAAGAATGACTGGATGTTTTGGCTTCTCGTTGTCGAACGCGAAACCATCTCCGGAGTAGCCAATACTGAAAAGGCCACCTTCTACTTCTGCCATTCCTGTAGGAGTTGCAAGATCGATGGGCAAATGTTTTACCTCTCCAGGTCTGTAAAGATCGCCCAAAAGATGCTTGATGTCATAAGCCAATAACTCCTGGTGTTGCATTTCGTGCTCAAGTCCCAGCCTGACGAGTGCCAGGACACGCTCAGCCTGAGAGTGCGAAGGGAGTCGTTCAAGGAAGCTGAGCATCAGTTCGTCAATTCGACCACGGTAGGCCATTGTTTCACGAACAGTTGGACGAGATTTGGTGCCACGTTTGGCACGTTCTATCCGCGCGCCAAATCCTTCGTAATATGAATTGAAGTAGAACAGGAAATCTTCTGAATAGACCCGATAACGAGGCTGATACGTCTGCAGTAGTGTTTCGAAGAACCATGATGTGTGACCAATGTGCCAGCGTGGTGGACTCATAAACTCAGCCGTTTGTATAACGTAGTCCTCGACCTCGAGTGGCGTTACGATGTCCATTGTTCGCTTGCGTACATCTTTGTAGAGACCGGTGATAAGCGAAAATTCCGAGCTAGTTTTTTGCTGTGCTGTTGACATGGTTCTTCACTTCACGATGATTGAGAAGTCCGCACGATCGATTGTACGTCCAATAACACGAGCGGCGGGATAGTGCTCCTGCAGCTTCTTTAACAACGTCTCAGCCCGATCCGGTGCAACCGCAATTAACAATCCACCAGCAGTCTGCGGATCGAAAAGCAGGTGGCGCATCTCCTTGCCAACTGATTCGCTGATTTGAATATCCGCTCCTATATATTCGCGATTGGTCTTATCCCCGCTGGTCAGCATACCTCGGGCAGCTAATTCAAATGCTCCGTAGAGTAAAGGGACGTTATCTGATTCAATTTCAATTGTTACCTTGCTGGCACATGCCATCTCCCAAGCATGACCGAGGAGCGCAAACCCGGTAACGTCGGTCGCGGCCTTAACCTCAAATTCCAGCATAGCCTCGGCAGCATATTTACCCGGGGTAAGCATGGTTTCCACCGAACTTGCGGCTACTTCTGGAGTTGCTTTTGCCAGTTTGATGCCAGTGGAGATGATTCCGGTTCCGATTGGTTTAGTGAGAATAATCACGTCTCCCTGACGAGCGCCTGAGTTTGTAGCCACCTTATCAGGATGGATTACGCCAGTGACAGAATAACCAAACATGATCTGCTCGTTATCGACGCTATGGCCTCCGATCAAAGTGACGCCATATTTGTTAAGGGTTTCAAGGCCTCCACGCATGATCTCACTCAGAATTGCGGGGTCAACACCTTTCTTTGGAAAACATGTGATTGCCATAGCGGTCATGGGAGTGCCGGCCATGGCCCAAACGTCATTCATCGAATTGAGGGCGGCGATACGTCCATAATCGTATGGGTCATCAACGATTGGAGTGAAAAAGTCGAGCGTCTGAACAATAGCGAGGTCGTCACGAAGGCGAAAAACACCCGCGTCGTCGGCTGTATCAAAGCCGACAATCAGATTTTTTTCATAAGGCTGCTTTGGTAGCCCGCTCAAAACCTGAGCGAGTAGGCTCGGGCTAAGCTTGGCCGCTCAACCAGCACACGAAACCATCTCGGTCAGACGCATCGAGATTGCCTCCTTTCTTGCCTTGGCGTAACGAGTACTAGGCTCACACTCGCCCGCAGTATTGTCAACTTTGGAAACTGTAGCGCATGCTGTCAGCTTGCGTTACAGTCAAAAGGAAACCTTAATCAGCTGCGAACATAATTGCCTAATGTCTAACAAAATTCGCATTGGTCCCGCAGGTTGGTCGTATAGAGACTGGAACGGGATCGTCTATCCCCAAAATCCAGGAAAAGGATTTGATCCGCTCGCCTACTTGGCTGAGTACTTCGACACCATTGAGATCAACAGCAGCTTCTATCGGCCGCCTAGTCCCAAGACAGCGCAATCCTGGGCTAAACGCGTAGCGGGAAATAGCAGCTTTGTTTTCACGGCAAAACTACACCGACTCTTTACTCATGAACGCGGTAAAGCCACCTTGGAAGACGAGAAGCTCTTCCGTGAAGGCGTTCAACCACTGGTGGACGCTGAGAAGTTGGGCGCCTTGTTGATTCAGTTTCCGTGGTCATTCAAGAACACAGAAGAGGAGCGACTTTACTTGATGAAGTTGCTTGATCGGTTCAGGGAGTACCCTTTGGTGATTGAGGTACGCCACTCTTCCTGGAACACTTCCGAGGTCTACGAGACGCTTGAGGAAAAGGGGGTAGGAATCTGCAACATTGATCAGCCATTGTTCTCAAAGTCTGTTCGCCCAACTGCTTTGACGACCTCAGCCACAGGTTACGTTAGGCTTCATGGCCGAAACTATCAAAACTGGTTTCGGGAAAAAGCACCACGTGATGAACGGTATAACTATCTCTATTCTCTTGAGGAGCTTGAACCATGGATTGCGCGCATAAGAGAGGTGGCGACGGAGTCTAAAGAGACTTACGTTGTTACAAACAACCACTTCCAGGGAAAGGCGGTTGTTAATGCCATCGAGCTGAAAGCTGTTCTAGAAGAGCCGACAGTGTCGGTTCCGCGGTCACTAGTTGTCCGATATCCG
Source organism: uncultured Chloracidobacterium sp. (assembly GCA_964574785.1). GTDB lineage: Bacteria > Acidobacteriota > Blastocatellia > Pyrinomonadales > Pyrinomonadaceae > PSRF01. The sequence goes on from CAZNPP010000014.1 coordinate 31,661, forward strand.
CGACTAGGCGAATTAGGTTCTGAAGCTTCGGGACGGCAGAAACTGTTGTTTGAGTGAACCTTAATCCCTGAGTTGCGGCTGTCATGACAATATGTTGCGCAAAAACTCACTTTCCTTTGGTCTTTCTGCTTTTGCCATTTCCCATTGCAACAATTACGTCGAACTCATCTTTAGTTAGTGGCATGACAGAAAGCTGCGACTGTCTGATTAGCGGTAACTTCTCGAGTCGTTTGTCATATCGGATTGCTGCAAGTGGCACCGGATTGTTTAGAGTACGTAGCGGCTTTAGGTCAACTGCAAGCCACTGTGGGTCGTCGGAGGTGGGATCCTGGTAGGCTGCTTTGACGACCTCCGCGACGCCTACTACCTCCTTTCCCTTACCTGAATGGTAGAACAGCACGTGATCGCCAGTCTTCATTTCTCGAAGATTGTTGCGGGCCTGATAATTTCGGACTCCGCTCCAATCCGTCCGCCCATCGTGGACAAAGGCTTCCCAAGAATAGGTTTCAGGTTCCTGCTTAACCATCCAATGTTTACGTTTTTTCTTCGTCTTCATTTGGGACCTCCGACGAATCTTGTCTGATGAAGTGCACGAGCTTAGAATGTGACGCCCTTAAAAAGCTCGATATTTTGATTGGGAGGACACATGCTTAAAGAAGGAAGCACCGCACCACCATTTTCAACTACTGACGCCATTGGAAAGAAAGTACGGTTGAAAGACTTTCTGGGTCAGAAGGTAGTTCTATATTTCTATCCAAAAGACGACACTCCCGGCTGTACTAAGGAGGCATGCTCATTCCGAGATGCGTACTCCGAGTTTGCAAGTCGGGGTATCAAGGTTCTAGGCGTTTCGCCTGACAGCGAAGCCTCTCATAAGAAATTCGCCGAGAAGTATGAGTTGCCGTTCACCTTGTTAGCAGACAAGGATCATTCCATTGCCGAGGCATACGGGACTTATGGGCAGAAGAAGTTTATGGGCAGAACCTATATGGGTGTGAACCGCACGACTTTCCTGATTGATGGGAAGGGAAAGATCAAGAAAATCTTCACTAAGGTGAAACCCGAAGAGCACGCCCAAGAAGTTCTTGAGGCGTTTAGCTGATCAGAGACGGAGAAGATGTGTTGTGAATTAGGCTGCCACCCAACCGCCAATCTTCTCCGTTTCGCCTTCTGGGTTCCTGCCTGGCATCAGTCCCTGTAACGAGCTGAACGAGCTTGGCACATCGTGTTTACGTCGTGGAACAACAGGACTAGCCTCGTCCAGCAGGGCTGGCTCCGCAGCATCGTTTATGAAATAAAGCCTCGTGCTATTTACTATTTCTGTTCGCACCTCTCTAGTCCAGAGAAGCAAGTTTGCCAAAGCCTCACCAATTTCATCCTTGCCGAGTTTTGTCTCCTGAGCAATCTCTTTTTGTGTTCGTGCCCCCTTTCTAATTGCATCGCGTACGCGATCTGCAGGTGTGAGCTTTCCAACCATTCGCGAATTGTAAGTTGTGGCTGTGAGCGGTCGGTCATCAGTGATGGTTTCACCTGAGTCCGCGACGTCGGATGAGACACGCTTTCGCACCGATTTATATTGCTTCAGCGCCCGCCTACTTTCGGTAACCTTTTGCCTGATGCAACTTTTGCAATAGAGGTTTCGTCCATCCTTTCGTGCGCGACAAATTCCAAACTCTTCCAATGGTAAGTCCTGAGAACATATTGGGCAGTTCTTTGTATCTAAGATCAAGTCCGTCTCTTCTTTCATTTCAGCGCTCCAGCATTCAATCAAATTTTTTAGGTGACTCGCTGAAAACACTCCGCTTCTCGGCAGACAGAGGAGTCTCCCGACTTCTAAACGTTTACCTTTGAGTGGTTATTTGGCGAAGTGAGCCCTGAATTAAAACAGGGAGTCTCGCCTAGATTGCCAACGCCCGAAACCGACCATCTGTGGCGCAAATAACGAACGAACTTCAATAACCAACTTCTAGAATCATTAACCGCTTTCGACCGGCACAGTAGATTCTGTAAACGTGAAAAATAATAAGAGCAAGTAACCTACTAAACGAGCCGAAAATCGGCAACAACATTAACGTTTGTTCTTGGCAATCATTCCGCTTTCAGCGAGGGAATCGCATTATAGTTATCAGCGAAATTTTTGCAACACCTTTTTGACAATTAGATGGTCCATTTCTCAATGATGATGTTTATCACCACATTCGTACTGCGAATGAGTAGATTTGAGAATGCAAACAATTCTTAAATCGGAAGATAGAAGATTGCGTGCCTCACTATTTGTCGCATCACAGAAAATGAATTGGTGTCATTCACCTCCCTAACCTGGAGAATATTCTCGAAGTAAATTCAATGCTTTGCTTTGAACCAGAAAGCGTTCGCCGTCTGTATCACTCAACAGGTGGAATGATCCTCTATTGGTCCCACTATTAGTAGAGGAACGGAGCGGTCCAACGAAGACGGTCACAAGAAGATGAAAAACAAGATCGTCTTCGTTGAAGTCAGTGTTGCACTTGATACAACTGGTTTTATTCTTTCAGCGTTCTAGATTGAAAGTTCAACAGGTGAAAGGCAGTAGTGCTTCATTAAAGCATCCGAAACAGCTCAAGTACCTGACAGAGCGAACCTTGCAGCGTCGCCGCACGCGTGTGCAAAACGCCATAAGTGTCAGCTTGTAACAAGTTTGCAATACAGTACGCCTGAATATCCACATGGTTATCCACAGGCAACTGTGGAAAACTCAATTAGTGTGACTAACGATCCTTTAAACGGAATACGAATTTCAAACCAGACCAAGTCTCGTTCAGTGCGCAGATCTTAACGTCTACCAAACCGGCGTTTAGTCCTAGGCGCTGAACGTTTGCAAAGGTCAGATCTGTACTCACTCCTGAAGTCTTCTTTGGCCAAGCCAACCACAACATTCCATTGGGATATATCTTCGCAGCCAGTTTTAGAAAGTTGCGCCTCATGAGAGCTTCGGAAGTGGCGAAGAATACAATTACGGTCGCGGCTTTCGCGGTGCGGG
>CAZNPP010000014.1:34779-51949 GCA_964574785.1 uncultured Chloracidobacterium sp.
AGAGCTTCGGAAGTGGCGAAGAATACAATTACGGTCGCGGCTTTCGCGGTGCGGGAAACTATCCGCACGGTTGCTGGAAGCGGTTCCAATTCCTTCATAAAGCCCTTTGGCGCATTCACCAAGGCAACGACCGAGCCTTCCTTTATACCCAGTTTTTTCCCCAGCGGCGTTCCAGAATATCCTGCCATTCTAATTTCTCCTCATCTGACGGAACGCAGCCAACTTCCGAGGGTTTTTGAGTCCAGTAGCCAGCTTGTTTTTCACGTCTCGTTTCACTCTTGGAGCTAGGCTGGAGTCATACTCGACGAGAAAGTTCTTGACGGCGGTTTGGTTACGCTTCCCAAGTTCGCGTAAAGCCCATGACAAGGCCTTCACCACCATTTCCTCACGGTCATCAACCAGTAGTTTACAGACCTTCAGTGTCCGAAGAGCATCACCGGTACCCCCTCGAGCCCGACTGTTGAGTGGTACGGTACTGACAATCGCTGTTCGTCGCCACCATAAGTCGTTTGACTGCGCCCACTTCTCGATTGCCTCATCGGAGATTTGATGGTTTCGCCAGGCTGGACCTGATAGAAAACATGCAAACATGTCCACTGAGCCCCAATCCGAATTGCCTCGCCCCAGTCTTTCCAGTTCCTTCAAGTCGACTTTTCTAAAGGCATCAGGATGGTAGTGCAGAAGCTCGGTTCCGAAGAATCTAGTTAGACTATTCGAGCTCTTCATTAGCCTTCTCACCAGTTCTAAGATGGTTTCTGCGTTAGCAGTCTTTAGGTTTCGGGAAAACTCTTGTCTCAGGCGGCGAACGCTGGCTGTGCTCTTCTCTGGGAGAGCTCTTATGCGTTCTAAGATCTCAGCCTCGAGAGATGTGATTCCAACCTTTTCATCAGCCCGGGCATTCATATGTGGCATCTGCGGAAAGATCTTTCGCAAGACAGGCGAAGCTCTTGCGGGTTGTGTGCAACAATGCTCAAGTAACTAATTTAGAATCTACAGAAAGGTTGTTCAGTTTGTGGGGATAGTAATATTTTTTGCAGCACTCGCTCAAGAGTTATGATCGTTAATGAAAGGACTGTTGAAGCAGCACGACTAAGAAGTTGAGGTTTAGCTAACACAAACAATGTCGCTTGCCCAAAACAACAGAAGCGTCTAATCGAAATGTCCACTTCGGAAACCAAACACCTTTCCAATGAGGTCACTGATAAAAAGGTCTATTTGAACAGGCGCCTCTTCATGCGCGGAGTGGTTCTTGCCAGTACCGCAGTCGCTACGGGTGCGATATACCGCGGATTGAACCCTCCGCCTACCGAACCATTCAAAGGTGAAAGACTCGAAGTCTTGACGGTGGATCCGGTGGCTGCATCAACCAAGGGATTCAGAACTGATGAAAAGCTGACTTCTTTCGAGGACATCACCAACTACAACAACTTCTATGAGTTTTCGACGGACAAGCGCTCTGTTGCAGCCAAAGCGAAAAAATTTAGAACTAACCCTTGGAGTGTGTCAGTTGAAGGGTTAGTTACTCGGCCCAGGGTTTTCGAGTTGGATCAGCTCCTGAAATTTCCACTTGAGGAGCGGATCTATCGTCTGAGATGTGTTGAAGGCTGGTCGATGGTCATACCGTGGATTGGCTTTCCTCTGGCAAGATTGCTCGAAGAAGTTTATCCAACGTCGAGCGCCCGATATGTAGCTTTCGAAACACTGTACGATCCTAAACAGATGCCCAACCAACACTCATCGGTGCTTGATTGGCCTTACGTAGAAGGACTTCAACTGGACGAGGCTCTCCATCCGCTGACAATCTTAGCCACAGGTCTTTATGGGGAGACATTGCCTCCTCAGGATGGGGCACCTATTAGATTGGTGGTGCCTTGGAAATATGGCTTCAAAAGTATTAAGTCAATTGTGAAGATCCGCCTTGTAGCAGAACAACCTCCCACAACTTGGAATCTGGCTTCTCCAAGTGAATATGGCTTTTACTCAAATGTTAATCCGGCGGTACCCCATCCGCGCTGGAGCCAAGCCAAAGAACGACGCATAGGCGAGTTAACGATGCGTCCAACACTGATGTTCAATGGTTATGGGGAACAAGTAGCGCATTTGTATAAGGGGTTAGATCTGCGGAGAAATTTCTAAGAGTGAACACCATGGGAATGAAACGGTTGAGCTTTCCCTCACTGGTCGTTCTTGTAAATGGGCTTGTGCCACTGACTCTCCTGCTTTGGGATATTTACCGCGGCCGGGTAGGTGCGAATCCAGTGGAATTTGCTACCCGTACTACAGGAATGCTCACATTGACGTTTCTTTTCCTAACACTCGCGATCAACCCCATCCGTAAGATCAGTCGTCAAAATGATGTTATCAAGTATCGCCGCATGCTCGGGTTATTTGCTTTCTTTTATGGCTCGATACATTTCCTAACGTATGTTTGGTTTGACAGAGCTTTCGGTGTTCGTGCCACCGTCACTGACATTGCCCAACGACCCTTCATAGCCGTCGGGGTAATTGCACTGTTCTTAATGGTTCCCTTGGCGATTACTTCGACAAAGAAAATGGTCAAGCGTCTTGGCGGCAAGCGCTGGCAAAGGCTACATCGTCTCGTTTACTTAGCCGCTGTTGGCGGGGTGGTTCACTACTGGATGCTGGTAAAGTCAGATACTCGTTTGCCACTTACCTTCGGATTTGTACTTCTGCTATTGCTCGGATACCGCTTGTTTGTTAAATACTTCCCACCTGAGAAACCGGCGACGTTATTTCCTCGTAACTGAGGTTTGCTGCCTGCTATGAATCCTATTGAGCGCTTCTCCTCGAGGGTAGAGAACTATGCGAAGTATCGACCTGGCTATCCAGAAGCTATTCTTGACAAGCTCTCATCGCGGTGTGGGTTAACAAAAGATTCGATCATTGCTGATATCGGTTCTGGCACTGGAATCTTATCAGAACTCTTTCTGAAGAACGGAAATCAAGTCTTCGGCATTGAACCCAACGAACCCATGAGATTGGCAGCTGAAGCGCTTCTGCGAAACTACCCTAATTTCAAAAGTGTTGGAGGAAGGGCGGAATCAACAAAACTTGAGACTAGTAGCATCGATTTCGTAACCGCAGGACAGGCATTTCACTGGTTTGATCAGAAGGAGGCGAAAAGAGAGTTCTTACGGATATTGAAGCCCGGTGGTTGGATTGTGCTTATTTGGAACGAACGCAAGCTCGATTCAACACCTTTTCTTTCTGCTTATGAGGGGTTTCTGCTGAAATTTGGTACCGACTATCAGCACGTAAGACACGAAAACATAACGTATACGATTGCTGAGTTCTTTGCGCCCTCAGGTTTTCAAAAGGAGGAGTTCGAAAACATACAGCACCTTGATTTTGAGGGCCTCCAAGGCCGAGTTCGATCCGCTTCCTATACACCAGAACCTAGCGACAGGGATTTTGAACCAATGATGGCGGAGCTGAGGTCGATATTTAATGCCCATCAGGACGCCAACAAAATCGCATTAGAATACAGCACAAAGGTGTACTATGGCTGTGTTAAGTGCTGAGAATGGTAAACAGGGGTTTAAAGCAGAAGGATGATAGAAGACTATTTGATCCACTTAATACTGAGGCTGAGGTAGCGATTCACGGGCTGATTGAACGCTAACTAACTAGCTCATCCGTCTTTGAAATGCCGCAATTCCGGAAGCCAGTTCGGCACGTGTCAGCATGCTGTGCGGACGAAACTCAGTGGTAGCCTGCATAAGTCCATGAGCCACAGCAACCGAAACGTATCCCCGGAGTTCACTGGGAATTGTAGCTGCGTCAATATAATTGAGTTGTATTCCGGCCTTTGCCTCCGCTTCAGAACGAAGTCCGGCACCCCTAACTAATGCAATTGCTGCAGTCAATCGGGTCACAGTGTCGTTCGGCTTGAATGTGCCGCCAGGTTGAGAATCCAGGAAGAGCGGCCCCTCGGGTGAAGACTGCACACTCTCGACAAATAGCATCGTCATTGCATCCCTAGCATCGATGTAGTTTGACTGTCCCGGTAGGTATTGCGGAACACGGGCACCAAGAACAAGTGCAGCAGCAAAGTCAGAACGCTTCACGTCAAATGCCGGTTTAAACTGCGACCCAACTGGAAGCATTGCAAAAGTACGAATACTTTGATGAATATCGTCTCTGAGTTCCACGCTCAGGCTTCCAACATCATTTACACGTGTATACCTTGCCTCCGACAGTTCCACCGCTCCCGTGAACTGCTGTGATGTTGCGAGCAGAGGAATAGCGTGTCGAACTCGAATGCTCCAAATGCCGGCGGCCGGCTTTGTCAAAACAAGACGCTCGCGTTTTCCGGTCAAGCCCGGCAGATTGATAGTAGTCGCTTTAGCCCGTAATAATCCCGTTGGGTCATATATATAGAGATCTAGATCATTCGTACTCAGCAATGGGCCCCAGGCAATCTGAATTGAAGCAACCAATGCGTTCTCTGGGATTTGCACGGTGGTTTGATATGTTTGTCCTGGCAGTACAGTGCCCGAAAGGAGAGTAGGGCTTGAATTGACGAACTCAATCTGTCCTCTGTCAAGGGTGCTCCGCCACGCTCCGATTCTGCGACTTGGAAACGCAGCCTGCAGGACGGCAGCATGAGCATTTAGCATGCCTGTACCAGCCTCATGTTGATAATAAGGTGCTAATGGTGTTGCTGTCCGTTGGAGGATGTCACGAACATCAGCCGGCGACAGTCCGGGGTTTGCTTCAAGCATCAGCGCGATGATTCCAGCGATTTGGGGGGCTGAAAAACTGGTACCACTTGCGGTTGTATAATGCGGAAGTTCGCTAAGTGATAATCGCTCCGCATCAGCTCCAGCGACACCGGCTACCCCTGTTACGTTTGCGATACGGGAACCACGCAGACTTACCAGGCTGACGCCCGGAGCCACCAAGGTTGGTCGGAACAACTCGCTCGCAAAGCTGCCGCGGGACGAGAAACTTGCAAGTCGACCTTGAGAATCGGTCGCTCCTACGCTGATCACCCACGGCGCTACTGAGTAGGGATTAAGCGAATGTTGGCCGGGACCGGTGTTCCCAGCTGAGAAAACGACATTGATACCGTTGTCAGTTGCCAGCTTGGTGGCTACGTTTACCGGATCATTTACGTCAAACACGGTATTTGCTGAAAAACTGCAGTTCACCACTCGGACACCTAGCTGCGGATTCGCCAGCAGGTAATCAAACCCACTCAGAACGTGAAGCAGGGTAAGGTCGCCGGCGTTTAAGCCGACCAAACGCGATCCTGGGGCTACACCCTTATACTTGCCATTCGATAATGCACCTGTGCCAGCGATAAGACCGGCCACGAAGGTGCCGTGGCCATATACCGGATCCGTGTTCGCCAAATTCTCAGAATTGATCGGATAGTTGAAGCCAATGCTTCCACTCTGCGTGTCAGCAAGCCTGACGTTCTTCAATACACGACCCGCTAGATCTTGATGGGTCCCGTCAATGCCGGTGTCGAGAACGGCTACTGAAACATTATGTCCGGTCAAAGGGAGGCTCTCGTTAGTGGCGGTTACCTCAAGATCTTGCCACGCGCGTTCGACGCCGGTGAGTTGGCGAACTTCCGGTTCACTATTCAACGCCACTGTTCGATTGCCATAAATAGAACGAACGGCAGCCAATCTAGAGATAGCAATAATCTGCGCACGTGTCGCAGTAAGGATTACAAGTGGAAGAGCACGGAAGCGAGTCCCTCCCAATATCCCCAATTGTTGCAACTCTGCGAGATCAGCTTCTGTTGGCATGCGGTGGTAAACCACCACCGCATTTAGATTGCTATCATCGGTCAACCTGTTAAGTGCGAGCGCAAACTCAGGATCAACGCTACGAAGACCAGTCTCAGCGATCCCCTCCTGCAGTTGTGCGGTCAAGGCGTTAATACCGGTATTCGTGAAGCTCTGAGCACCCGTAATGCTTATTCCGTGAGCGCCAGCCACAATAATAAGATCGGCACCATAAATTTGCAGGCTCGCATCAGGTATGACAAAGACCCCATCTGCTCCGGTTGCCGTAATCCCATCGGCGCCGCTAATAGTAATCCCATCTGCGCCCGTGGCAGTGATTCCGTCAGCTCTCGTAATATCGCGAGAATCGGCACCAGTTGCTGTTATGCCATCAGCGCCAGTGGCCGTGATCCCATCTGCCCCCGTTGCCGTAATCCCACTTGGAAAACGAATATCAATCGAGTCAAGGTGATAAACAACACCATCTGCCCCGGTTGCAGTTATCCCATCGGCACCTGTGGCAGTAATTCCATCGGCTCCTACGATTGTGAGTGAGTCTGCGCCTGTAGCAGTAATACCATTGCCACCCGCGTAGTTAACCCCATCGGCGCCTGATGCTGTAATGCCATCTGCCCCGCTTGCGGTGATGCCGTTTGGTCCAAATGTGAGAATGCCGTCCGCCCCTGATGCTGTTATTCCTGCGGTGCCTATGTACTGAACTCCATCTGCTCCCGAAGCAGTAATCCCGTCCGAGCCAGTTATCGTTATCCCCGCTATAGCGGAGCCCACAGTAAGAATAAGGATTAAGCAGAGGGCTATTATGGGCTGGGCTCTCTTCAGGACGTACCTTCCTAATTTTGGTTTCATTTGTTGCAAACCATCACCTTTAGTCGGGTTCGGGTGCAGTCTTGCGAAAATGACAAGCCGGATGGATCTCGGGGATTGAGAATTGCTAACGGTGCAAACCAGTTCGCACCGGGTGCTGCCTGTCTTCCTCTTGAGACGATAGGGGCTACTTTATGCGCACAGCATTCTAATTTTGGAAGTGGCAGCCTTTGTTGCATTAACCTTGTGATTTCTGCAAGAAAAAATAACTCTAGGTTTCCCCGATTAGCTCTTGATAGAGCCTTGTAGTTTCCCTGCCAGGGTCGACACCCAGCTCGTTTCGCAGAACACCTTTCAACATTTGATATTGTTGCTTTATAGCGCCTCGATTTCCCATAGCGGCGTGCGCGCGCATAACGAGACAATGGATGTCCTCGCGAAATTTATCCTCCTGCAATATTCGCTGAGCTAGCTGCAATGACTGCCGCCACTCTTCCGTCTGTTGAGCCATGGTAGCGAGGGCCTCTAACAATCGGAGATATTGCTCCCTGTAGTACACTCTTTGCTCCTCTACCCATGGTTCGTAGCTACCTTGCATAAACTCACCACGGTAAAGCGCTGCAGCCGCTTCAAATGCGACAACGCAGTCGCTCAACTGTCGCGCTCGGCGAGCGTTCTCACCTTGGGCCACCAAACGATCAAACTCCTCAATATCAATTTTGTAGGTAAACTCAGGGTTTAGAAGGTAGTTACCATCCCTATATAGGAGAAAATTCTGCTTTAGTGGTTGATTGCTGTTCAGAGCTTTGCGTATGTGCGATACGGTTGGATGAAAATTTCTTTCGACTACCTGCGGATCTGTTTCACCCCAAAACTCGTCAATAATTGCATCTTTTGAGGCGCGTCGGTGGCGGCGCGAACTGATGTAACAGAGAATGTCTCGTGAACGTCGGGTCGTCCAGGCATCAGCCGCTAGTGGTCGCTTCGGATCCCGAACAATCTCAACTGGTCCCAACATGTTAATGGTGAGATCCGTCACTTGGAGAGCTTTGAGAGGTAGCCCCGGTGTTGGAACCTCTGCAGCAATGCTTTTTCTAGCAGTCCAAACTTGTTCTTGAAGATCGGGAGGCAGCAGGTCGATCGCTTCCTCTGTAGAGAAGAGATTCAGATTTAACTCGATTTCGCGCTTCAACCAGTACTCGTAGTCGTACCTCACAGCAAGTTCGACCGCCCTCTTTAGGTGCAAAACTACTTCCGGTTCTTTGTCAGTTTTATGAGCGCATACCGCAATTGCTAGTCGTGCTTGTGCTTCGTAGTAATAAAGTGTTTGACTCTTAAAGTATTCAAGAACGAGTTTTAGCTCCTCGGCAGCAGCTTCAAAATCGCCTTGAGCGATCCTAATGCGGCTGCGAGTCAGTAAGGCCGTGTAAAAACCGATATCCTGTTTATCTACTGATCGAGCGGTGATAAGACGATCTATCTGACTGCGAGCCTCAGCCGTATTACCCATTTGAAAGCTTAACAAGGCGCGCTCTTCAAGCAGTTCAGTTCGGGCAAGATTAATTCCAGCTTCAATGTAAGCGCGCTGCGCCCGCTCATAATATTCGTTCGCCCTTTCAAATTCGCCACGTTCTCGATAGAGATTGCCGTACGTCTCGAACGTTTCTGCTCGGGCTGCAACCAAGTTAAAAAGCTGACATAGCTGGATTGCCTGATCCAAGCTCTTTTCGCAGGCCACAACATCGCCAAAATATAGATGACAGCGAGCCATATTAAGGTGAGCAGTTGCTTCTTGTGGCATCGGAGGTGCTGCATCATCGCTGAACATGCGTCTCAACCACCGAAGAGCCTCACCAAAATCGCCGCGCACCATTGGCGGAAGACCAAGATTGTGCGTGATGAGTCGAATATAGCGCTCGTCATTGCGTTCTTCTGCCAACTGCAATGCACTGCGAAATTCTCGCTCAGCTGCGGTCCATTGACCCTTTGCAACAAGACAAAGTCCTCGTGTATTCCCACACTTAATTCTTACCGCTGAATCTTCAGCAACTAGCTCTGTGGCGCTGTTGAGGAAATTAAAGGCCAGGTTGTAGTCACCCTGACGACGCGCGAGTGTCGCCAGCGAATGGAATACCTCAGCCTGCCCTTCCGTGTCGCCAAGTTGTTGGAGTAGTACTGCGGCTCGGCGGAACAGGGCCGCCGCGCTGTCGTACTCTCCACGCAAGCGTGCTACCTCTGCTCGGTGTGCTAGCGCTCTCGGGTAGCCCTCTACTGCTGATTGCGGAAGTGAATCTGCAAGGGAGGCTAATGAGTTCAGGGCTCCAGAAGAGATCCACTCTTCACCATGTTCGGAGATTACGGACGTTGCGCGCTCCGAATCTCCAGCGGATAGTAGGTGTCTGACAGCCGGTTCCCAAGCTTGGCGTTTGAGGAAATAGGCAGCACAGCGTTGATGTTCGGACGCAACCCCGTTCCGGCCGACCTCGGCCCTCAACCGGCGCCGTAAAAAACTTTGGAATAGTGGGTGAAGTCGATACTCCTCATTCGAGCTATCACCGACTACTGAGATAAAAACGTTGCGTCGAACTAGTTGAGGTAGCACTCGAGCAGAGTTCATTCCAGGATACAAGGCCCCACAAGTGTCCAATTCAATGGTGTCCAGAAGCGACAAACGCAAGAGGAGTTGTTGTACTTGTCCTTCCTCATCCGCAAAGACTTCTTCAGCAAAATAGTCAAAAATATCTCGTTCGGATTGCCGCAACACCTTAATCAAATCCGGTGGATCGGCCACTCGATCACGAGAATTGACAATTGAACGCTGAGCAACTTGGCGAACCAGCTGAAGTGCGGTGATCCAGCCGTGGGTTCGCTCCCGATACTCTGCGAGTTGCTTAGGAGTCATCTCGAGATCAAATATTTGTCGGAACAGCTGTTGAGTCTCGTCGTCATTAAATAGAAGATTGGAGCGGTCGATTATCGAATGCGGAGATTGAGTTCTCAGTCGAGCCAAGGCGAGAGGAGGTATTTCTCTCGAGATCACAATCACATGCAGGATGTCGGGAAGATAAGCGAGCAACCGATCTAGAACAGCATGGACAGGTGTTTCCGTTCCCAAGTGGTGGTAATCATCTAATACGATAATCAGTTGCTGTTCGACCCGCTCCAAAACTTCATTAAGCAAAACGTCAACAGCTCTTTCGGGATGCCTGGCAACCTCACCCGCAACTTCCTGAAGATAAGAAAACATTGCCTGGCCAAATCCTGGAACAACTTGCTGAATTCCAAACCCGAGATAGCCTAAGAACACTAGGGGATCCGCATCGGTGTGGTCTAGTTGGTACCAGACGAACTGTCTCTTATGGGTACGAAGAAAATCTGCGACCAGTGTGGTTTTGCCGGAACCGGCGTTTGCCGTTACCAGTGTTACAGGCTGTGCCAGGTTGGACAGAAGGCGTTGGGTAAGACGCGGCCTTGACAGCAGCTCCGGAGTAGCGCGCGGCGGCATCAGCTTTGTCCGGAGAAAGAAGCCTGGTTGAACAGAGGTCAAGTTTGTTGCTCCTGTAGGAGACTCCTGCAGAGGTTTCCTCGGACGAGTCTTCGGAGCCATTTCTGTTTGCCTCGGGGTATGCTTTGGAATGTCACGCAGATTATCACACCAAAATGCTTCCAATCCACTGTCTGTAGCGGACACGGCTCCCGAAAATATGCTCTGATGCTTGCTAATATTCATTTACGTAACTGAAAAGACAGACTCACGTTTCGAGCGCTTCAGCGCAGCGGCAAAACTGTCAAGGGCAGCGGCGCGACCATGGGTATGATCAAGCGCAATGCCCGCATGTTCGCTGGTTAATCCATAAGTTTCAAATAACTTAAATGCCTCCGTTTTAGTAAAAGCAAGAGTTTCTTCCTCCAGAACGGCAAGAGTCTGTTTTGAGCGCATGCGCCACAATGGAGCCGGTGGCATTGTTCGACTCGTGATTAGAATATGCATATATGATGGCAGTAACGGCAGCAAACGCCGGAAGAACGGCACGACCCAATCCGAGTCGCAAACGAGGTGTAAGTCCTCAATAACAAGCAACAGTGGCTTTATTTCGTGTTGGAGCAACTCGTACACGAGTCCTTCAGCCAAAACGGAGGTGTGGTCCCGAGTCACACTTGCAGCCAAAGGCATTAAGGATTTGAAACCATTCCCTGGAAAATGAGCCTCGAGACTACTCACGAGGTAGTGAAAGAAAATTGGTAGCTCAATATCGGTTGTGTCCACCTTGAACCAAGCAACGGAACGCCCGCAGCACTGCGCAAACTGGGTTGCTAAAAACGTTTTGCCCGTTCCGGAGCGCCCACAAATTATCGTAGAGTTGCAGGTCGTTAGGCTCTTTGCGAGAAACGCTAAAAGCCTTGGCCGTGAAATGCCATCAAGGGGCGAAGGCAAAGCTATCTTGTCAAAAATTAGCTGCATTTTCGTCGATCCTAAGACTGCGGAAGATTCGATCAGGAGCATAGCTCGTTGGATACTTTAGAGTCCCACACTAGATTTTAAAGAGATTGGGGCGTTTCAAATATCGACACTTCTACAATCAGCCGCTTGAGAAATTCTTGAGTTGTTTAACAGATACTGACATATGTCTACGGCGGAATGCGCAAACTCTGCAGAGCGAGCTGCTCAATGGGGATTAACTAAGGAATAAGGCCTTTGGGTGTGCGAAATTTGATTCTGGAAGTTTCTGGAAGTGATACCTATCAACTTCCATTTTTCGGCCAAAAATCTCGTTGACAGCGCTAATCAACAAAGGGTAAGTTCGGCACCTTAGCTCCAGAAACTCCCCGCTGGGCGGAAGAGATTCACACTTGCCTCAAGTTAACAACCTCAGCAACTAAAGTGGTCGTTCCTTCTAGCCAGGCTCTTTCTAGGGTGCCCTCATGATCGGCCACAAGAATTAGTTCATACCTTAGCCTTAGCGTTTCGCCGTTGGAAGTTACGGTTGAACGAGGAGCACTTCAATAGAACCACCCGTGCGGCTCTAGACCGAGAGCGAGTGACGGTCACCACCAAAGAAGAACCCAAGACCAAACTGACCCCTGAAACAGATTTTCCGACTTGCCGGTGGGTCTTTGCTTTGTACAACACCAGGTCTTGGCTACAAGAGGAGGATCGATAAATGAGGAAGTATGTGCGATGGACAGTGGCTATAGTGGTAACTGTAACTCTACCGGTGTTATTGGTACTGCCCAGATCTCAAGCCAAACGCTTGCAACTCAATAGATGGGAGGAGAATAGTGTCACTGCGGCAATGGCGCAAATCGCAGCCGCCGGGACAACTATCACCGCAGAAAGTTGTGTAACGGCAGATAATGCCATTAGTCCCGGCGAAACAGTCACTATTGATTTCGGACTTATCAACAATGGTTCAAGCGCTACCACAGACTTGGTCGCAAATCTGCAGCCGACGGGAGGTATTACCGGCCCAAGCGGTGGCCAAGACTACGGGGTGATTCCGGCAGACAGTTCCACGGTCGTTTCTCGGTCTTTTACTTTCACGGCCGATACAAATGTCAACTGTGGAGATACCATCACGGCTACGTTTGACCTCCAGGACAATTCGACAGCTCTTGGAACCGTAGCATTCAACCTCGTCGTTGGTATTCCGGGCTCCTCTAATAGCTTCACAAGGGGTACTGGTACCATCGCGACTGCAATTCCTGACAACGGTAGTGTGGACATACCAATAAATGTTTCACAAATGGGCACTGTTACGGATGTGAATGTGAAACTTCGGCTAAACCACACCTTCGACGGAGACCTCCGTATCCGCCTCCTACATCCTGACGGCACCGAAGTAATGCTCTCGAATCGCCGTGGCGGCGGAGGAGATAACTTCGGAACGGGTGCCAACGATTGCGCTGGAGTTTCAACCGTGTTCGATGATTCCGCGGATACCGCTATTGCGTCTGGCGCAGCGCCTTTTGCTGGCTCCTTCCGCCCCGATTCGTCGCTTTCAACACTAAACGGCAAGAATACAAACGGCACCTGGATCCTCCGCATTAGCGACGACGCCCCGGTTGATACTGGCTCTGTTGGCTGTGTTCAGTTGCAAATTACCCGGGAGCGGTATGTTTGCTGCGGCATTGAAGGTACTCCGGAGATGGAAGCACTATCAGGTAGCATTACACAAGAGAGTTGCCCTCTGTTCAACGGGTCAATCGATCCAGATGAATTGGTTACTGTGCAACTTCCTCTGAGGAATATTGGCGATGGCGCAACAACGGATTTGGTCGCGACTTTGTTGCCGAGCGGTGGGGTTATGCCTGTTACACTTTCTGAGAACTACGGGGTCGTCGGTCCATTAGATTCGGAGCCGACGTCAAGACCGTTTACCTTTATAGCGAACGGGAGCTGTGGTGGGACTATAACGGCGACCTTGCAACTAAACGATGGTTTTGTTGATTTGGGAACAGTTGATTATAGCTTCAGACTTGGTTCAACAGCGTCGTCGTCGACAACCTTCTCAAACCCCACACCAATTCTAGTTCCCAGCGGACAGCCACTTAACACGACAGGAGTCGCCTCACCTTATCCGTCAAATATCAACGTTACTGGTATCGTCAATCCGGTCAGTAAGGTTGCGGTAAAGCTTATTAACGTGAACCACACCTTCCCAGATGATATGGACATCCTGCTCGTTGGTCCTGGGGGCCAGGAGTTCATAATCATGTCAGATGCTGGTGGAGGGGCGGATCTCATCAACACGACAATCACGCTTGATGATGATGCTGACTCGCTTTTACCTGATTCGACATTGATTGCATCTGGGAGTTTCAAGCCGGCAAACTATGGCGCTGGCGATCTCTTTGCGGTTCCTGCACCGGGAAGTCCATACGAAACGGCATCACCAGCAGGTGAGGCATCATTTGCTTCTGTCTTTGGGGGCCTGGATCCAAATGGCACTTGGAGGCTGTATGTTGTGGATGATACCGGTGGTGACGTCGGGAACATCAACGGTGGATGGGAACTTATTATCACCACCGCAGAGCACGTGTGCTGTGAGTCGCTTTGTATAATCGCTTGTCCCACTGATATTTCGGTGTCAAACGATTCTGGACAATGCGGGGCAATAGTTAACTATACACAGGCTAGCGCAGAGGGCACTTGTGGCGAGCTGGCCTACAGCATTCCCTCAGGGTCATTTTTCCCTGTAGGCACCACCGTGGTAACGGTAACTGGTGCAAGCGGCGCGACTTGTTCTTTCAATGTAACTGTGAACGACAGCGACGCACCGGTGATCACGAGGCTATCGGCGACCCCGTCAGTCCTTTGGCCACCAAACCACAAAATGCAAGACGTCAGTGTGTACTACAATGCTTCAGACAGTTGCGCAGGTGGTGTTGTCTGCTCAATTGTCAGCATAGCGAGCAATGAACCCGTTTACGGCCTGTGGGATGGTGACATGGGCCCAGACTGGGAAATTGTCGACGGAAATAAGGTGAGGTTAAGAGCTGAGCGAGCAGGCGACAACAGTGGTCGCGTTTATACCATTACAGTTGAATGCGCTGACGAGAATGGTAACAAGTCAACTCGGACAGTAACTGTAACCGTTCCACGCAACCGCTGACACAACTCTTAAACTAAGGCTTACCCAATAGGGTGTGCCGCTAAAAGCAGAAGAGGTCCGATGCTATTTATCGGACCTCTTCAACTTTCCGTATACGGTTTTTGGTATTTGGCCTATTTAGCAATTCCATTAATCGTTGCTGGTTTTTTTCTTTTTTACTTTTACGTCATTAAACACAATGTTTGCTACCAACAATAGGCCTGCCACAGCGGCCAAAACAAAAAAGATCATTGGCAGTCCGGGATAACCAAAGAGCCGGAAGGAGGTTTCAACTCGCATCAACATTGCAGCCCCGACGATCAACGCCGCGAGTACAAGACCAAGAGTAATACGATTCGCCACCTTTTGCAGGCCCTCAAGCAGAAGTCTCTCATCGATTGCATCTACCTTCACCTTCAAATCATTGTTCCCTATCGCATCGAGGATTCGGTTGACTCGGCTTGGAAGCTTTTCGACAAATTCTTTGGTCTCTACGATGCCACTCATCAGATTGCTAGGCGCCAAACTTTTAACCACGTTCTGCTGAAGGATCTCCGAAGCGCGGTCTCGGATCACAGCATTCGGCTCAAAGTCTGGCTCGAGTGTGAAAACAACTCGATCCAAATTAAGAAGTGTCTTAGCAATCATTGTGAACTCGGGAGGCAGCCGGAACCAGCAATCTGCTGAGATCCTGGTTATTTCTAGCACCACGTGACCAGCATCAATTCGGTTGAGGTTAGCAGTCTTGTGCTCAGCGACCAGATCAGCAACCCGTCGCGTGAATTCTTCTTTGTCAAACCCCTCTTTAGGTTCGCCCATTCTGATCGACATTTCAGCAGCTTCATCGCCGCGACCTTCGCTGATAGCAAGCAACAGGCGAAGAAGGTCGTCCTGAAATGTCCTACTGATACGGCTCACCATACCCAGATCAAGTAATCCGATGCGATCGTCATCGGTAATCACAACATTGCCTGGATGAGGATCTGCATGGAAAAAACCATCCACCAGCATCTGCTTCAAGTAAGCGCGGAACAGTTCGCTGGCAAGTCCGGAACCGTCTATTTCAAGGAGACGGAGCGGACTTAGGGCAGTGATCTTCTTGCCTTCCACGTAATCCATTGTAAGAACGCGTGAAGTGGTAAAGTCTTCAATAGGTTCTGGAATCTGTAACCTTCTGAAGTTTCGTAGATTGGCCCTCAGCGTCAGAAGGTTGTTCCCCTCGATCCTGAAATCCAGTTCGCGTAAAAGACTCCGGCGTAGATTTAGCAGCATGCTCTCAAAGTCGTAACGCTTTCCTACTTCAGTATGCTCATCGAGAAAATGAGCAACTTCAGTGAGTGAGTCGAGGTCGTGGATAACTTGATCTCGAATATCAGGTCGCTGAACCTTAACCACTACAGGACGACCGTCGCGAGTATAAGCACGGTGCACCTGTGACAATGACGCTGCTGCCATTGGCAGAATCTCAAATTCTGAAAAGGCTTTTGAGATCCGAACTCCAAGTTCGCTGGAAACTATTCTTTCAACCTCGTCATAAGTAAAAGGCTCTATCTGATCCTGTAAACGTGATAATGCCTCAAGATAGGGTAAGGGAAGCAGGTCGGCACGGGTGGAGAGAAGCTGGCCAAGCTTGATAAAAGTAGGCCCTAGCTTTTCAAGATCTTCAGCCAATTCTGCCGCCTTCGGAATCTCTTTTGCGATTGCTATCTCGTCAAGATCAAGGCCTTCGTCCCATCCGACCTGCTTGACAATATCTGAACGCCCATATTTTATGAGCAACAAGGCAACATCCTTGTACCGTTTTAACCGTTCTGGCTTTAGTGACACCATTTTGAAATCCTCAATCCATGATTCAGCAAATATATCCTTGCCATGCAATTTTTATCGTCTTAAGCTATCGGTTGTGTGACTTTCATCATCTGGCTTAATAACTTGCAACAGAATGTTTACTTTCCCGTGATATGAACCCTTCTCCAGATTGAAGTCAGTGTCCCTCTTAAGGAGGTGCCAAATGTTTAGAATGGTTGTACCCTTCGCTCTGCTGCTGCTAATGACTGTCGTCGTATCCCAACAACCTGCTCCGCCTAAAACCCACCTGAAGATTGGTCAGCCTGCACCAGACTTCATGCTGACGGATACAGAGGGTAAGGAGGTTAAACTTGCCGATTTTAAGGGCAAGAAAAACGTGGTGCTTGCTTTTTACGTGCTTGCCTTCACTGGTGGTTGAACGAAGGAGTTAAAAGCATATCAGGCTGATATCGCGAAATTCGAAGGTACGGACACTCAGGTATTGGGAATTAGTATGGACAGTTTTGCCGCAAACAAGCGGTATGCTGAAGATCTCGGAGTCACTTTTCCACTGCTGAGCGATTGGCATCGTAAAGTGGTCAAGGAATATGGTCTGCTTGGTGAGAGTGGTTACTCGGCTAGGGCTACATTCGTCGTTGATAAGGAAGGAATCATCCGGCACATTGAAGAGGGCCGTACGGCCATTGATCCAACCGGTGCTTATCAGGCATGCAGTCTGCTTGATAGAAAAAGTGGAGAGTAGCGAAATTAGATCCAGGTTGGTATTACGGTCGGGCGGTGCATGTTCACTACAAGATTCGCACTGACCCAGCCTCCGAAGTTGGTTACGAATTCACATCACAGCTTTATTTTGATGAAGCAGTCACTGATGAAGTTCATGGTCACGCAAAATACTCAGAAAAGGGACGGCGCAATATCACGAATTCGAGCGATAGAGTCTTTAGGCGCGGCGGCAATGAACCTAATGCTTCAATTGAGCAGGGAGGCAGAAGGTTACTTAGGTATGTACAGGGTTGGATTCTTGATGACTTAAACTCTGAGTGCTGGAACTGTAAGGTCTTCTTTACTTAATCGATGTAACTTCCGCTTTCTCTGCTTCGTTCTTTATTAGGTACTGCTGTTGATAGCGAAGCTTCAGTGGCTGCAGAGCAGAAAAGACTCTAATCTGAACAGTACGCGGTC
>CAZNPP010000015.1:0-50182 GCA_964574785.1 uncultured Chloracidobacterium sp.
GGAGATGATTAGTGTGAAAAGCATGAAGGGGGGATGGGAGACGGCGGAAAGGGGAGATTGAGAGACGGAGGAAAAAAGTTAGTTAAAGCTTAGTCCAGAAGTGCCACGACATCGTTTACATCTAGAAGGATCCAATGGGCACTGTCAGTTAAATGGTTAGGGTCAACGTGAGGTTTCAAGTAACGAAGGTGAGGGTAAAAGTGAGGGTGAAGCGTGAAGAAAGAATTGAACTTGGGGATTAATAACAGGGAGTGCGGGTCGGGGCCGCGCCAATCAGCTGTCAAACTGTATGCCGATCAGAATGGGCCTTTTTGAGGGGGTAATTGAGAGGTATGTGACGAAAACTGGCAGTCTTAGTGGGACAAAAAGTGTGGTGAGGGTAGGGGCTTTAAAGGAGGAAAAACAAATGCAGAACATTTACAGGAACAACAGGAACATCTACAGAAACATTTACAGGTCAGGAAGGGTGGTTTACCCCGCTGATTCCCTGACTTATTTTGGGCTTAAATGGCAGAGAATCAGCGGGGGTAAACTACCCTTCCTGACTTGTAAATTTGTTGAGGTTGATTATTCCTGCTTGAGCCTTCAATTAGGAATCAGCCGGGTGTAAACCACCCTTCCTGACCTGTAAATTTCTTTGAAATTGTAAATTTGCTGACAGCACTTATTAGAGCTTGAGCCAGCCCTCAGTATTTCAGCCCTTCCGCCTTCCTCCCTCACCCTTGCAGCGGGTGGCGCTTCTCAAGATTGTAATCTCGTAGCCGGCGATAAAGCGTCGAGGGAGAGATGCCCAGAATCTGCGCCGTCTTTCCACGATGCCATCCTGTTTTCTCCAGAGCTGAAAGTATCTGTTGGCGCTCTATCTCACGTAGCGATGTTGGCTGTGCAACTGGCGCCTGGTCAGCAAGCGTACCCGGCTGTGCTGGTACTGCCATCAGCGGTTCAGCAAGTGGTGAGCGAACCACCTCTGGCGGCAACTCAGCCGCTGTGATTCGTCCATTGTTCGACAACAGTACCGCACGCTCGAGACAGTTCTTCAGTTGCCGAACGTTCCCGGGCCAATGGTATGAGCACAGTGCTGATAAAGCGTCTGGTTCAATTTCAGGAATACTTGTCCCTCCAACCTGCTTCAACAAATGGCGGGCAAGCGGCTCGACGTCCTCAGGCCTCTCTCGTAGCGGCGCGAGATTGATCTGAAATCCATTAACACGATAAAGCAGATCAGCCCTGAAAGACCCATCAGCAAGCACCGTGTCAACATTGCGGTTTGTGGCAGCTACAATTCGAACATCAACCTCAACCTTTCGCACTCCACCAACACGGAAGAACGTCCGAGTCTCAATTGCCCGCAAGAGTTTCGCTTGAAGCTGCGCTGGAAGTTCTGTGATCTCATCAAGGAAGAGAGTGCCACCGTCCGCAAGTTCAATGAGTCCAAGCTTGCGACCCTTGGCGCCAGAAAAAGCGCCCGCTTCATAACCAAAGAGCTCCGATTCGAGCAATGACTCTTGGAAAGCTGCGCAGTTGATATCTATAAACGATGCTTCAGAGCGGTTTGACAGCCGGTGAATAGCCTGCGCAACGAGCTCTTTGCCCGTGCCTGATTCTCCTGTAATCAGCACAGAAGCATCGGATGGCGCAACGCGTTCAATTAGTCGAATCGCTTCCTTCATCGTCTCTGCCACCGTAACGATTTCCGGAAGCGTTGACTTACGAGCTAATTGCTCACGCAAACGTACATTGTCGACTCGTAGTCGTCGCTTTTCGGCAGCTTGCTTAACGCGTACATCGAGTTCAGTGATGCTGTATGGTTTGGTGAGGTAGTCGTAGGCGCCCAACTTCATTGCTTCAACGGCGGTCTCAACTGTGGCCTGGCCCGTTAGCATGATCACTTCTGGGGGATTGGGCCGTTCGTAAACTCGACGCAGCAGCTCCATTCCGTCCATACGCGGCATGTTAATGTCGCACAGCAACACGTCCACGTTGCTCTCTTCAAGTTTGCGAAGCGCCGCCTCTCCATCGGGTGCGGCTTGAACCCTATAACCGAGTCGCTCCAACTCTTTCTGGAGAACGAGACGGAGGTTGGCTTCGTCTTCCGCGATCAGAATTCGTGCTGCTTGCTGCTCATTCAAACTCGTAAGTCCTCATCCCCCCGGTTGTCCGACAAACTTGAGTTTGTCGCTGTTTTTCTAGCAATAACCTTCCGCACTGCGATAAAAACGACAAACTGAAGTTTGTCCGAGGTGTGGGCCATGTTAAGCATCTTGATTTACCGCCGGAAGAGATATTGTGAAAGTAGTTCCGACACCCAGTGTGGATTGCACGTCAAGGCTACCACCGTGCTCTGTTAAGATACCATAACAGACGGCAAGTCCAAGGCCGGTTCCTCGTCCAACTTCCTTAGTAGTGAAAAACGGTTCGAAAATCTTAGCCACGTTTTCCGGGGGAATTCCAATTCCAGTATCGCTAACGTCAAGCAATACCCGACCATCTTCGTGTCGGGCCGAAATCGTCAGTGTGCCACCCAAAACCATTGCATCAAAAGCGTTTGTGGTTAAGGCAATCACAGCTTGCTGAAGTTGACCAGCATCGCCCAGCACCGCTGGAAGATCGTCAGGAGTATCAATCCGCAACTCAACCATTCCATTGCGACGTTGGTGATTCATCAAACGCGCAACTGAGGCGATAACCTCGGGCAGGTCCACAAGAGCAAATTGTCGGGAACGCTTCCGACTAAAATCGAGCAACCCATTCGTAATGGTTTTGCAGCGGAAAGCCTCGCTCCGAATCAGGGCCAGATAATCTCGAAGATCCTTGAGCGCGGCCGATCCATCAAAAGCGCCCTCCTCAACTCTCGATGTAAGAGCTTCGGCACATGCTGAAATCGTCGCCAATGGGTTGTTTATTTCATGTACCACTCCGGCGGCAAGCCGTCCAACTGCGGCAAGTTTCTCCGCTCGCGCCACCCCCCGGTTCGCTTCGACTCGTTCTGTGATGTCCTCACCAACAGTTATAACGTGAGAAACTTCGCCGTCGGCATCAACCCACATAGGAATTTTGCTTATTAGCCAATACTTAGTTTCACCGGCAGGCGTCAAAGTTTCCTGCTCGATCCGTTGGATCTCTCCTCTTGAAAAAACCTGTGCGAATTCCGGCTCTAGCACACCCCTCTTTTGCCGGGTGAGTACATCAAAGATGTTCTTACCAAGAACTGAGCCACGTGGTACGCCCAGCTCCCCGAGTTCGCGGTTACGGTTCCAAGCAACAATTCGATGATCGCGATCTATGACATAAAGCGAGAGAGGCAAGCTATCAATAATTGCTTCAGTGAAACGCCGTTGTGCTTCCGCCTCAGCCGTTCGGCGCTCAACCTCCTGGGCCAGCGATGCCGAAGCTTGACGCGCCCCTTGGTACAACGTGGAGATATGGACCGCTAGTGAAGCTAACTGAGCAGCAGCATCAACGAGCCGGCATTCGGTTTCACCACAAGCTTCTCGGCTATCAAAGGCAACTAATAAAGCGCCAGTAATCCTGCCGCCAAAACGAAGTGGCGCTGCATATTCGGTCTTGTGAAAACCATCGCGCAGGAAAAAACTCTCAGGATCATCCAGTAAAACAGAGCCGCTGGTCTCGTTAGATTCCATCCACCGGCGCAACCGATCAACGCGAAGTTGAGCCGTCGCTTCAGCGCTTCCCTCTCGATCAAAAACACATGCTGCATGGATGTTAGGACCGGCAACAAAAGCCGCACAGAGAGCAGCATTGGTCCCCTCATAAGTCGCACCGGCTACACGACGAACGAGCTGTTCGGGTTCGAGAGCTCGCAGTAGGCCACGGCCGAGATCAGCTAGAAACCTGAGCTCACGATTAATTCCGATAAGTGACCATTCTCGTTGCGCGGCCCGGAGATGAAAGGCGACTCGTGAGACCAGTTCGCTTTGATCCTGAGGCGTCAAAACGTAATCGTCGGCTCCGGCGGCAAGGATCTCCGTTTTTCTCAGTTCGCGATTACTTTGAGATAGAGCGATTAATGGCACAGTGCTGCCTGCGGGCTGAGCTCGCAACAACCTACATAACGCCAAACTGTCAACATCTTGGAGTTCGAGATCTAGAAGAATGAGATCACACGCTGTCGAGTGGAGGAGACTCATTGCCGACGCAGCGTCTGTGGCAATCAGCACGCGATAGTTTGCCGCTTCGAAAAGCTCACGTAATTGAGTGCCGATGCGGGTATCGGCTTCAACAATCAGCAGCTTGGCGTTCTCACTGGGAACTGAAGGGGAAGCAGACATTCTTGAAAACCTGCGCCAGTAGCCGAGACGAAGGGTAGCTATGATTTAGTCGGGGGAAACCACTCTAACCCAGCTACCGATTGAAAGCGATGCGCCGCAGGAATGTCAAGAAGGAGAAGGATGAGGGGTGGGGGATGAAGGAGTCGTAAGTTATGTTAATTAACTGAGGACGAGGCAAGGGTTTCGTTCTCGCCCTTAATTACGTCGGCTGTTTTTTGGCTTTGTGTAATCTTTGCAAATTTGTGCTGAGACTTGATTCTATACATGTCCTGGTCCGCGGCAACCAAAAGTTGATCCAGGGTTTCGCCCTCAATGCCGAAAGTCGAAGCGCCAATGCTAATGCCAACGCGAGCATGGTGATTGTTTTCAACATGTAGTGAGAGGTTGGCTACGGCGCTTTCGATACGTGAGCGTAATTCTTCAACCTGGGCCCGACCAAGCTCTGGCATGATCGCTACAAATTCGTCACCACCATACCGTGCCAGAAAATCATATTCACGCAACTGTGATTGAATGATGCGCGCCACATCTTGCAGCATCCGATCTCCGGTCTGATGTCCAAACGTATCATTGACTATCTTGAAATCATCAAGGTCGAGCATTACTACCTGAAAAGGCAGGCTAGTACGGCGCGCTCTGGAGGCTTCTTCCTCGAAGCGGGTTGAGATTGAGCGGGCGTTCGGCAGGTTTGTGAGCGGGTCCGTAACCGCATTGGATTCTGCCTTTGCATGATTCATGGCATTGGCTAAGGCATCCGAAGCCAACTTACTGATTGTTTCCAATAAGCGAATATGGTCTTCTGTATAGCGTTCCAACTTGGTCGAATATACTGAAAGAACACCGATCAATACTGAATCTTTGCAAAGTGGCAGTGATGCCATCGAGCGATATGTGTTGCACAGTTCTGAGTCACCTCTGAAATCGAGCTTTGGGTGTAGTTGGTTAACAATACTGCGATTGGCTAAAGCGAAACCTGTGACACCTTCACCAGGGGCAAAGCTACGAGTTAACAAAGCTTCCGCGTTCAAGCCAGTAACGTGAGCTGTAGTAGCATAGCCTTTCTCCTCGTCATAGAGATATACAGCACAAGTATCAAAAGGTACTACGTGGTCCACTTTGTCAATCAAACTGGTTAGTGTCTGCTGGATGTCAATCGACGCCCCAAAAGTGCGAGCTATCTCGTAAAGAGCATAAGACTCGCGATGCGCACTTTTGATCTGTTCATAAGCCGGATAACAGCCGCGTTCTCTTGTTTGAGTTATATCCAAGTTTTTGAGGTAAATGTGTTCGCGGGAGTTGGCATTCTCCAGCTGCTGGCGCAAACCCAGCGTATGTATTTCTTTTTCGAAGTGAGGTAGGTTTTTGATAAACAGGTCAACCACCTTCGGGTCGAAGTGAGTGCCGGCGCCACGCAGTAACAGGGAAATAGCTTCGTCCCGGGTCATGCCATCGCGGAACGGTCGGTCCTCCCGGAGTGAATCGAAGCAATCAACTACCGAGAGAATACGTGCAGTAATAGGAATCTGCTCACCTTTTAGTCCATCCGGATATCCTTGTCCGTTCCATTGTTCGTGGTGATGGCGAACGATTGGAACCACTGGATAGGGAAACTCAACTCGACTCAGAATCTGAGCGCCGACTATTGTATGCACCTTCATCTTCTCGAATTCGGCAGGTGTGAGTATTCCCGGTTTGCTGAGGATGTGAGTCGGCACGGCCAAATTCCCGATATCATGCAGTAGTGCTCCAGCCTTCAATGCTCCGATTTCGGCTTCCGATAATTTAAAGACCTTACCCATTCCTGCGGCATAGATCTGCACGCGGCGAACGTGGCAGTGGGTTGTCTGCTCTTTTGCGTCTATTGCCGTAGCCAAAGCTTCGGCCGTCGCCAGATGCAGCCTGCTAAGCTCTTCCGCTTCTCGCGTCTTTGCTTCGAGTCGTTGGAAGGCGGTTCTATAGATTAAGTAAGCCAGGGCAAGTAAAGTCGCGCCTAACAGAAGATAAGCCAAACCAAAGTTTGGGATTATGTTTAGAGTCATGTCGGGTGAATCCATCTATGCTGGTTATAAGTGGACTTGAGACTGAACAGCCGGAAGCAACGTTGGGAGCAACTCAACATTGGTTCCGGCTGCTATTAGGCAAGCGGGCGGGGAGAGGTCGATCACCCGCCTGGCTGGGTGAGTCTTATGTTTCGTCTCATCATTTCAAATCTTGTGCGGCTTCGGACCCCGTGCGGAGAGTCCGTGAAGCTTAACGCTTCCTAGCCGCGTCGGTGCGTGTTTCAATTCATATGCCGAAAGTATTTCCTGGAACAACAAGTCTCTTTGTGGCGGGCAAACCCCAAATTGGGTAGTGGGTAACTCAAATCATGCAGTACTCAATCTCAATCTGACGAATCAATTTGAGAATTCAATCATTGTGGCTTGACCATTTGGCAGGTTGACAACTATCACTCGCGCATTGCACCCTTCATCGTCTCGGAATACAAGCTAAACCATCTGATTCTCACGATGTTCCTGGAAGGCTCTTGACAAAAACAAGCGGCAAAGTCTTAGAGACTCACGGCCCCATTGGGTATATCGACCTTCTCCGACGCAATTCGAACTTTCGCCAACTCTGGCTTGGCCAAGTCGTCAGTCAGCTTGGCGATTGGTTCAACACCATTGCGGTCTACACGATTATTCTTCAGCTCACCGGATCGGGACGCGACATTGGCCTTCTGCTGGTAGCGCGATTTCTCCCAAGTTTTATTTTTGGACCGATCTCGGGTGTACTCGCAGATCGTTTCAGTCGGAAGTCGATCATGATCGTGTCCGATTTGCTCAGGGCAGGTGTCGTACTGGGATTCCTCTTTATTAGACGAGCCGATCAGCTCTGGATGGTTTATGCGCTAACGGTCGTCCAGCTAGGTCTATCAACTTTCTTCGAACCCGCTAAGACGGCAATAATCCCCTCGATCGTCTCTGATCGCGAACTGGTGGCGGCTAACGCAATTTCATCGGTGACCTGGTCAGTGATGTTGACTCTCGGTGCTGCGGTTGGTGGGGTGATCACCGGGTTGTTTGGTACGGACGTAGCCTTTATTCTTGATGCGGCTACATTTGCTTTGTCAGCTTTGCTGATTGCTGGCGTGAGGGTTCCCCAACGTCCTGCGCGCGACAAGAGCAAACTTACGCTTGTTCGGCTTCTTGGTATTACAGAAACGATTGATGGCATCCGCTATGTAAAGCGCCGACCCCGAGTCTTTGCTTTGTTGTTAGTGAAGCCGGCCTGGGGACTTGGCGGCGGCATCCTAACCTTACTGGCAGTCTTTGGTGAACGGATCTTTCCAGTGGCAAATAGCGCCGCGATCGGAATCGGAGTTCTATTTGCTGCCCGAGGCATAGGAACGGCAGTTGGTCCAATTGTAGCTCGCAGGATATCGGGAGAGGGCATGCCGCGGATGCAAGCCTCAATTGGTATTGCGTTTCTGATTGGCGGCGCTTTTTATATTGCCTTTGGCAGTGCAACGAACTTTTTATTTGCGCTTGTTGTCCTTGGGATAGCTCATACAGGGGGAAGCATTCTCTGGGTCTTCTCAACTGTTTTGCTTCAACGTAGAGTTGAGGATAACTTTCGCGGAAGAGTGTTCGCAGCCGAATTTGCCTTGCTAACGCTTACTATGGCTGCTTCCAACTACTTTACCGGGGAATTATTGGATCCCTATGGCTATTCACCACGAGTTCTTACGATCGCCATCGGAGTATTCTTTCTAATACCTGGTGTTGTCTGGTTTATTACACAGAGGTGGTGGGATCGAGGTTTGGATAGAGGAGAGGGCGTCGAATCAGAATCGGCCAGTGAGCTACAATTGGAGCGCACCGTAGAAAACTAAAGTGAAGCTCAAGATTGGCATAATGGGTTCAGCAGCCGATGTCTTCGGCAGCGATGTTAATGAGCTTAAGAATGCCGCCCTGGCGCTGGGCCAAGCAGTTGCTGCACGAGACGTAGTACTTCTAACTGGTGGAACGACCGGTCTGGTTTATATCGCCGGTAAAGCCGCAGTAGATGCCGGAGCTACACATGTGGGGATTTCACCCGCAAGAAATGCCGATGAGCACGTTGGATGCTATCAACTTCCGGTCGACGCCTGTAGCATACTGGTCTTCACTGGTTTTGGTCTTAAAGGCAGGAACGTAGTACTTATCCGCTCCTGCGATATCGTGCTCTTTATCAATGGCGCAATGGGATCCTTAAACGAGTTCACCATCGCACACGATGAAGGTAAGGTGATTGGTTGCCTGCAGGGAACGGGGGGGGTTGCCGATGAGAGTAAGTATCTTGTTGAGAGGTTCGCCAAAGAAACCGGTGCAAGACTTTTCAGTCATTCTGATCCATCAGCGCTTATTGAGATGTGTATCGATGCGGTAAGTCTCAAATCGGCCGACGAGGATTCAAGTCATAAATGAAAATCTACCCCCAAAATCGCATTGACAGGACCTTAGCAACTGTAGAAGCGAAGCATTCTGCGGTTGACATCCCCGCAGATTGGTTGGACCACCCGTTGTGGGAGCAAGTAGAGGTCGTCCGTATAACACGCTACTGGTCTGGAGCTGATGCAACTGAGGAAAGGCATGCAGAGGCGAGGGTTTTGTGGTCACACGCTGCGCTGCATGTGCGCTTTCGTTGTAATCAAGGCGAGCAATTGGTTGTGAATCCCAGTCCTCAAACTGAAACGAAGTGTTTGGGCTTATGGGACCGAGACGTTTGCGAGATCTTCGTTGCGCCGGATCCTCGATTCCGATATCGGTATTTTGAGTTTGAAGCCGCTCCGACGGGTGAATGGGTTGATTTAGCCGTGCAGAATCTCTCGAACACACGAGAGACGGATTACGATTTCAATTCGGGTATGACTGCTGCCGGTAAGATCATTGACGGAGGGATCATCGTGGCTATGCGAATTCCATGGAGTATTTCACTGCCGCAGCCCAAAAGTGGTCAGAAGTGGCGGGCTAATCTGTACCGGTGTGTGGGTAGTGGTGAAGACCGAGGATACTTGGCTTGGCAGCCTACCAGAACAGCAAAACCTGACTTTCACGTGCCGGATTCATTTGGTGAGCTGATATTTACCTGACTTGACCTTCAGGGCTTCCTCTTAAAACCCGTCGCACGTACTTGAAATACTTTGCGCGGTCGTCCTCGTTCATTTCGTTAATTCGCACGCCTATCAGGTAGCCACTTTCTGTTTCGTGTTCATCGAGGCTTTCATAACGAACTGAGGCTACCTGCATTTGGATCGGTCCATCAGGTAAGTCGAGACTCACGCGGAGTCTTCGATTACCTCCGGCGAGGTAGTGTCCCCCAATTCGAATTGCAGGAACCACAAGTCCCAGACCGGTTTTGCTAATGTCCATAGTATGACCGGTGATGCTAGGTAGGCGACGGGAACCGTTGGGACTGCTGTAGCTGTCCAGTGAGACCGAGAATGGCAAGCGTACCGGCACTCGTTGGGCATAACGGCGATTACCGATTATGTGCCTAAGCCGAGAGACGATTCTGCGAGCCAGGTCCGCCATTGTTTGAGCTACACGTCGCTATCCATACCCTTTGTGTCGTCTAGGTGTCATAAGGCGGGGCAGAACTTCGGAACCGATTTGGGGGAAATCGCTTTTCTTATTCTAAAGAGCAAGGTCCAGGGACGCAACAGTTAAGATCGAGACCGCACTGCCGCAGCTATGGTGTATTCGAAATTGGCTTACCGCCAACGTCACCGCTGCGAAGTCCACCTTGGTCCATCACGAAGGAGAGACGGCCTGTACGCCCGTACTGCGCAGGTTCTGCCGTGGCATACCAGCTCTTGCCATCTTTGGATACGATAATCCGAAAGCGGTAACCTGTTGATTCGGTACCCTCAAGATCTTTTGGGATCAATCCGGCAGCAATAAGCACTGCCAGATCGCCAAACTTTCCATTGTTATTTTGGCTGTAAGCCAGTTGTGCGAGCGCGATTCGCCGTAACAATCCCTGAGCCTGATCGTGGAGTGCGTCAATCCGGGCATTGAAGAAGAAGTTCTTCCCGGCCTTTCTGACAATCTCCTGGTTCTCACGGTCTCCGACAATCCAGACGCCTTTTATTCGAAGCAGCGAAACTGGCTCTGCCTGCTCCTTATTGTCAGCATCTTTGATCTTCAGGAAAACCGTCGCCATATCGCCGCTTATCTGCTCCCCGCTAATATTCACTTGTTCCGGAATCTCGGCGGCCAGTCTTTCAAAGTCTGGTCGCAAGTCTTCAAACTCCGCTGGTGTCAAACCATCGATAGCCGGGTGATAGATGGAGATCGCGAAAGCTTCCTTGAAACGCTTTTCGCGCATCGCCTTATAGAATTCGCGAACCGTCTCAGAAGGCCCGCGACTAGCTTGTGCATGTACCTCGGGAGTCACGAAAACCACCAAGGTAAAGCCAAAAATAAGGAGGGTCAGTACTCGCGAACGGAGAATGAAGACTTGCTTACTCATGAAAAACTTCCTATCAGAATGAGGCGGGCTGAAGGGTCAGCGCGCCTTATTATAGCAGCGGTACGAATATCCTGCCCGTGAATTCCCTAAATTTAGAAGAGCCATTTACCGCTTCTTCGGAGCTAAAAGCATCTCTCTCCCAACAAAATACAGCAGGATTATCAAGGCCACGAACGGGATCAGGGAAAGCAGGTCGGCGTAGCGCCCCTCGTAGAAAGGATTATAGTTACTCGACCATTCATGTATGCCTGCGGTGGTTTGAGTTAGCACGCCGGCCATAAAGGCGATCACTATGCCAGCTATTGCTCCGCCAGCAATGTATCCCGAAGCCATGAGAACCCCAGGGCTCTTATCTCCTTCGGCAACGAGTTCTTCTTCAGTCAGCTTCTTGTGAGCCAAACGTTGGCGAAGCTTCCGATCAACCAGCCAGCGCACCATGCCGCCGAAGAAGATTGGCGTCGAAGCCCACAAAGGAAGGTAGACTCCCACTGCAAACGCTAAGGAAGGAATCCCTGACATCTCGAGGACGATAGCAATCATAACGCCGAGAAGAACCAGACCCCACGGAAGTTGCCGGTCCAAAACACCCTTGATGATGTATGACATCAGCGTCGCCTTTGGAGCAGAGAACTTTTCAACCTCAGTACCATCGGCGCGCTGTTTATGGATTCCGTTGATGCCGGGATCAGCCAGATATACAGGAATGCCTTCGCTGTTCACGAGAAAGCGGTTGGAGAAACCAGTAGCCGGATCAATTCTATGCCAGACACGATACTCATTGTCGTCACGAACTCCCGTTGGCTGTTCTGTCTTTCCTGTGACTTGCGTCGGATCCGCGCGAAGATCGGCTGCGAAATTCCGAGAAACCCGGTACGAAACTGTGCCTGCTGCATCTACAAGATATTCGCCTGCTTTTAAACCTTCTGCGCCGGGTTGATTTTCGGAGAGTACAGTTAAGACACGATACTCACCGGGGGGGGCCGTTTCCTCTGTGTAAACCGGTAAACTTGCCGAAGTGGAAGCATCGATAGACCTTGTTTGCTCAACCCTTTGAAGCGTAATGCGCGGCACATAAACCGTTGCCCCTTCGTTCAGTCGCAGCAGTATTGGACCAAGAAACAGTGCCGATGCGCCCGCGCCGATCAAAATCGCAATCTGTTGTTTGCTTGGAGTCCCTCCAACTAAAAATCCAGTCTTAAGGTCTTGAGAAGTAGTACCGCCGTTCGAGGCCGCAATGCACACGATCGCGCCAATGGAGAGTGCCGTTACGAAGTAGCTTGGTCCAGTCCAGCCGACAATAAGAAATATTAAGCAGGTCAAGAGTAGCGTTGCTACTGTCATCCCGGAGATCGGATTTGAAGAGGAACCGATTTCGCCGGTTAAGCGGGAAGAAACAGTAACAAACAAGAAACCGAAAGCAATGATTAAGACTGCGCCGAGTAGGTTGAACTGCAAGTGCAGTTGGGGGAAAAGCATGATCAGCGCAATTAAGACAATAGTTCCACCGACCACGAACTTCATGGACAGGTCCCGATCAGTTCGAGGATTTGAGTTCGAAGCAGCTCTTCCACTGGTGAAATCCTTTAGACCACCCTTGAGGCCATGCCAGATTGTTGGTAGCGAACGGAATAGGCTAATGATTCCTCCGGCAGCTACTGCTCCAGCGCCAATGTACAGAATGTATGCTTTCTGAATGTCATCGGGAGTCATTGCGGCGATTAGTTTCTCGCCAGGTGGAACCACAGTAGTCATCCCTTCGCCGAAAAACTTAATCGCAGGAATCAGAACAAGATAGGCAAGTACGCCGCCTGCGCACATGATCGAGGCGATGCGGGGACCAATGATGTAGCCAACACCTAGCAGCGCGGGATTGACTTCGGCACCGATTGAGGCCGCCTTAAACGGAGCCCCAAACACCTTTTCAGGAATCTCTTTCCATCCGTAGAGTGCTTTATTGATGACTTGGTATACGAAAGCAATTCCAAAACCAATGAAGATCGTCTTGGCACCAATGGTGGAGCCTCCGCGCGCCGCTTCCTGCGCTTTTGCCTCAGGAGAGGCCATGGCCTTTGATTCATCAGAAGCACCGGCTTTTAGGACCTCGGCACATGCAGTGCCCTCAGGATATTTCAGATAACCGTGTTGCTGAACAATGAGCGCTCTCCGAAGGGGAATCATCATCAAGATTCCCAAGAGTCCGCCGAGCATTGAGACTAATAGTATGCGGCTCAGTTCGAGATCAAATCCCAGAATCAGGATCGCTGGCATAGTGACGCCAACGCCAAATGCTATCGATTCCCCTGCCGAACCCGCTGTCTGAACAATATTATTCTCAAGTATTGTTGCGTCCTTAAACCCGAAACCTGAAACAAGGCGAAAAAGCGTCAGCGCGATCACTGCCACAGGTATTGACGCGCTTACTGTAAGCCCGACTTTCAACACCAGATACAGTGAAGAGGCGCCAAAGATGATTCCCAGAATCGTACCCACGGCGACTGCACGAATCGTGAGCTCCCGCATTGATGTGGTCTCAGGAGCGATGTAGGGACTGAAAGTGGCGAGCCAGGGATTATCAGGTTTGGCGCCAATTATGTCTGGGAATTCATTCGCACTTACAGTTTCAGATGCCATCTAAGGCCACCTCCAACGCTGACTTGTTATATGGAGAGAGTGCGGGACCAAAGCGCCGCTACTTTACACGTGCAGTGAACTGTTCGGCAAGCAAGCTGACGATGTAACCCTATGAGTTTACTGCATTTTGAGAGAACAGGCGGCTTAAGCGTTGCCTTTTCGTCGGTCGATCTTTCGGTTAAACTTCGAAGACGAAATCGTAAAACAGATTTGCACGCGTTTTAGCAACCAACCAACCTTAAGGAATCTCCAGCCAATGCCAAAAAGAGCCTTTGCACTGATATTTGTACTTGCGCTTGTTTACCCCACGTTAGCGATTGCTCAGACACGAGTAGTTCGGCCTGCGGCGTCCCCAAAAGCTGTGGGGGTTCCTGCGCCTGAGGAAGTCCTTGGATTTCGACCGGGCGAGGATCGCAAGCTGGCAAGCTGGAATCAAGTGCTTAGTTATTTTGAAAAGCTGGCGGCAGCAAGCAATCGCGTCAACTTTGAGGCTTTGGGCAAGAGCACGATGGACCTACCATTCGTGATGGCTACTATCAGCGCGCCCGAGAACCTCAGACGGCTAGAGGAATATAAGAGGATTCAAGAATTGCTTGCCGATCCTCGTAAGCTTGGTCGGAATCCGGATGCGAAGGCACGGCAACTGATAGCGCGTGGGAAGACAGTTGTTCTGATCACCTGTGGCATACATTCAACCGAGGTTGGATCCTATCTATCGAGCATGTTGATTGCGCATCGTCTTGCCTCTTCAAATGAAC
The DNA here is from genome assembly GCA_964574785.1 of uncultured Chloracidobacterium sp. Classification (GTDB taxonomy): domain Bacteria; phylum Acidobacteriota; class Blastocatellia; order Pyrinomonadales; family Pyrinomonadaceae; genus PSRF01. Next base: position 14,174 of record CAZNPP010000015.1, read on the forward strand.
CTCAGATTCTGAATATTCTGAGAAACACGATCATTTTGCTCGTGCCCTCACTCAATCCTGACGGTGTAGACATTGTTAAGAACTGGTACGACAAGACGCTGGGAACCCCTTATGAAGGTACTAATCCGCCTGAGCTTTATCATAAGTACGTGGGCCATGATAACAACCGCGACTGGTACGCTTTCACGCAAGTAGAGACTCAGATCACGGTCAGTAAGATTCACAACATCTGGCGACCGCAGATTGTTCACGACATACATCAGCAGAGTGCGTTTGGCGCACGCCTCTTCCTGCCTCCATACATGCCACCTGTTGAACCTAACGTGCCGAAGCAGATCGTCGCAGGTTACACAGAGCTGGGTAGCTGGATGGCTGGCCAGATGCGCTCCATGGGATTCAAAGGCATCACCACAAATACGTCATACGACGCGTGGACGCCGGCCCGAGCCTATTCGCATTACCACGGTGGCGTGCGGATTCTCTCTGAGACTGCATCGGCCCGCATTGCTTCACCGATCAGTTTGAAATTGGAGCAATTAACAGCCCGTGAAGGTATTGATGCGAAGAAGGAGTCGCCGAACTTTCGACCGCTCTGGGAAGGAGGCGAGTGGGGCTTAAGCGAGATTACGAATTACATGACCACAGGAGCGTTTCTGTTGTTGAGGCATGCTTCCGAGAATCGGGTGAGATGGTTGGAGCGGTTTTATGAGATTGGCAAGGAGGCGGTAAGGCCAAGAAGGGATGGTGAGTTGTTTGGTTTTCTCATCAAGCCATCTCCAGGACAAAGCAAACTGCTGCAGATCCTCCATCAAGGCGGTGTAGAAATCACGTTCGCCAAAGATCTTTCTCACCTGAAGGGCCAACCATTACCCTCAGGAACTCAGTTGGTACGATTGGACCAACCATATGGACGCTTCGCCAAGGCTCTCCTGGAGTCTCAGGATTATCCTAATCTGCGCGATTCATCTAGCCAACCGATAGCCCCATACGATGTAGCCGCGCACACTTTACCCCTATTGCTGAATGCGCAAGTAACGCCTGTGTTCGCTCCCTTTCCTTACGTCTCCGAAAGGTTAACAACTCCAGTAGTTGGATCGCACGACTGTTGCGCTCCTGCGCCTAGCCAACAGATCATCGGCTTATATAAGTCACATGTTCCCTCAATGGACGAGGGGTGGACTCGATGGATTCTCCATAGCTCTTTCAACCATTACGTAAAACTAGAAGACAAACAGATCAAGCTGGGGGAGTTTACGTATGCCCGGCCACCAGCAGTAAACCAGAAGTACTCAGCGATAATCATTCCCGATCAACCTCCTCGTACTCTTCTGGAGGGACATCGGCCGGGTACCATGCCTCCAGAGTACACCGGAGGACTCGGCCAAGAAGGCGTCAAAGCTTTGCGCGAGTTTGTTGAGGAAGGGGGGACACTTGTCTTCCTTAATCGCGCCTCAGAGTTCGCAATCGAACAATTCAAACTACCCGTTCGAAACATAGTAGCCGGACTAAGTCGGAAAGAGTTTTATGTCCCGGGCTCAATCGTGCGCATCGAACTTGATCCGTCACACCACATCGCTGCAGGAATGCCAAGAGAATCAATCGCGTGGGTGGAGAATTCACCCGTATTCGAGGTTGAACAAAAGGAGAACTCGGACGGAACTCACGGACCACAGGCGCGTGTTGTTGGCTGGTATCCGAAAGACAAAGATCCGCTTTTGTCAGGATGGCTATTGGGTGGTGATCGTGTGAAAGGTAAGGCGGCTCTGGTCGAAGTTACAATGGGCAAGGGTCGCGTGGTCCTATTTGGGTTTCGACCTCAGTATCGCGGGCAATCTCTCGCCACTTATCCGCTGCTCTTTAATGCGCTGAGGCAGCGATAGGCTCAGATCCCATAAATTGTTCGACAAATTTGCTGCAACTTCGGGTGTTCGAATTGGACCAGCAACAAACTGAAGTTTGTCGGACAAAGAGGAAACAGAGAGGCCGGCCCCGAATCCGGCCTCCCCTGCCGGCAGAAGGAATCACCTATGTTATTTGATGTTCCCCCCACCGAGCATCCCACCTCGGTCGTAACCGTTGCTCAGCCTGATCCTGAATGAATCGCCAGAGCCCGGTTCACCGTTATCAACAACCTCGACCGTGTAGGTGAAGCCAGAGACCTTGTTGATAGTGCAAGGCCCACTAAAGGTCGCGGTATTTCCAGAGATCGAGAAGGAGCTAACTCCTTCGCTCTGTACCTTCACCTTGTTGAGCTTGTCGCCATACGTCAAGCTTCCAGTAGGAGCCGCTATACCCTTCCGTGAAGCATTGAAACCAAAGTTACCCTTCTCAGTAGAAATCGGAATCCACCCAGCTCCGGTTATCTTCTTCTCGCCGAGCCCTGGACCTTGGCTAACTTCAATGAACAGCTCGGCTTGGTCTGTCTGGCCATCATTGTCTGTCACCGTCAGTGTGGCTCGGTATGTTCCTGGAGCGCTGTAAGAGTGATTAGTAGTTGGACCTGAGGTCGTGCTGGTAGTGCCATCACCAAACGTCCAGAAGTAACTCACGATGCACTTGTTCGAGTTGGCCGTCCGATCACAACCCACATCGTCGTTATCAGTTGACGCTGAGCCATCGAAGTTAACCGTCTGGCCAACCTCTGCCGGATTCGGCATTGCCGTAAAACTAGCAGTGGGATCCAGCGGTTCTGGCTGACCACTTCTGTCCACAGTTATTTGGCGTGTGTTGGAATAAGGTCCAAGCTGATTGCAGGGATCACCAAATTTTCCTGCAATCCGATAGTAGTATGTACCGCTGGCTCGATCTGTGACGTCAAACTCGAACATGGCACTGTCAGCATTCGCTATTGAGTCGAAGTTGGCTGTTTGAATTTGAATGTCATCTATAAACCACCCGAGGAAGAGTGGAGCTGAGACAAGCAAGTCGCTCTGGAATCGGAACCGAACTAGTACAGATTGTCCTGCAAAGCCACTGAGATCAACGACCCGTTGTCCCGAGAAGAACCCGGTGTACTGGGCAAGCCTTACATAATTCGCACCATTACCGCTTGCCTCGACAAAGGCATAGTCAAAATCATCTTCAATGTCTTCGAATGAGTTGAAGACGAGTTGGGCCTTGGCGCCAGCGGGGATAGCTATAGGGTCGTTCATCGTCAAGGAGACATTGAGGCTGTCGGTATAAAGCACTGAGTAACCTGTTGTGCCAGTGTTGGGATGAAGTGAAGAAATCCACTGTGCCGCACCCGTCCAATTCGAGTTTGCGCCAGCTATTAGCATCTCGCTGCCTTCGTCATTAAAGATTGGAGTGAGCGTACTCGCCTCTTCAACTCTGAAACCACAGGGTTGCTCAGCAGGTGGTCCGGGAAAAGTCCAGGACAACTTGTAATTCCCATCCTTATCAATTCCATTCTCTTGATCAGGCGCATCATCGTCCTGAATTGCATTCTGGAATGGTGCTTCGCGGAATACCTGTGGCGACGCATTAGCACGGTAGTAGAACGGCATTCTCAGAATTTCGCCATTTGTGCCGGAAGCTACAACCCACCACAGAAACTCTGTGGCCATTGCCCCGTCATCATCGGCCCCGGCGAGCTGAAGCCCGCCCGCCGTTCCATCTACCATCACGTTTACGTCGAACGTGACCTGATTACCGAGTGCTCCATCTAACGAAACAGAATTCGAGCTCAGTGACACTGAGAAACCAGGTGTTCCCGTAATAGGTCTCGTGATGTCGCCGCGGAGAGCGCCGCCGTCAAGAAGAATAAGTGAGTAAGTTCCTGCTCCGGAAAGCCCCGAAACGTTCTGGAGAGTCACAGTAATTTGTTTTGCCTGATTTGGATCATTTGTTCCGATCACCAGATTTTGTCCAAAGCTGTGCGTGGGGAGAAAATCTGCATGGTTGGCATCGTCTGGACCATTTGGACCATTGGTGTCATTCGTACCCATTGCTGCCCTCGCGTCAACAGCCCCGATGACATGGATCAGCCCCGAACCGATTTCGTGTATGAATGTGCGGTTGTCAGTATCAGAAACAGACGTCTCACCATCGGCTTCACGTAAATTAGTCGCAGTATTTGTGAGAGCAGCTCGAACGATGCTCTGCGGCACTACTGCATTTTGGTTCTGTTGGACTCCGGCGCTCGCGCCACTACGAAGAGTTTCCGCGGGAATTGGTGACTCGCCTCTGGCCTGGAGCATTGCTTGTCTCACCAAAGCCGCGGCGCCTGCTACGTGGGGCCCAGAAAAGCTGGTACCCGAAACACTGATATACCGGCTAGGGTCACTCATCGTGCCACCACCAGTATTCGATCCCCCAAGGGGGATGGTAGCCGCGTAAACATTCTGCCCAGGGGCTGTTACGTCAGGTTTTAGGAATTGAAAATTGTCTATTGGACCACGCGAAGAAAATCCAGTTGTGGCCGCAGAGAAAGTGGAAGGATCTGCTGGGTTTATTCTAAGCGGAAAATTCGAGATTGCTCCCCAAGTTGCCGGATTATTCTTGTCAAATGCCGGTGATTGAAAGCCGAGCACATCGCGTAAATACTCGCCGTTAGCTTTCGAGACACCGTAGACAGGAATGACTGCGGCTTGGGTTGTGGCTGCTTCAAGTTCACCATCCACATTGTTGAAGATAAGGAGGGCGACCGCTCCCTTGGCCGCTACTTCGGCCGCTTTGTGACCGAACAGCCCAGTGCCTGAGGCTCCCGCGTCCACGGTGCTGCCTCGAGAAGCCAGGGCTATACGACCATTCACCTCAGCCGGTACTTGATCAGGAGTGTCGGCGAATCCCACATACACGTAATGTTGACCTAGTGGGAATGTCACATCTGGTGCACCACCCATTAGAATGGCTTTAATGAATTTATCTTCTGAGGCTACAGGTCGGCCAGCATCGTTCTGTGCGCCCGTTGACATTCCCGCGACGGTATATCGAATCGGGACAGGCTGGAGAACATCCAATTCATTTGTAGCCGCACCTGGATCGTTTGTTGCAGCCACGCTGATGACTCGGCGGCCGGCAGAAGGAGAGCCCACTGTGTTCTCACCAGGTCCGCGATTTCCCGCCGAAGCAACAGCAACAGCTCCCGCTAGCGCGGCATTACTAGCAGCAACTGCCGAAGCGTCATTCGGATTACCCGAAGACCCTCCGAAGCTCATGTTGATCACGGTCGCCACTGGTTTGGGATTGCCGGCAAGGTCGGTTGGAGAGACAGCGTCTTCGAGTGCGGTAACGATATTGACAGTGCCTACACAAGTGAAGATCGTTTCGCAGATTTTGTAATTCATCAGCAGGGCACCCGGTGCGACGCCTTCGATAATCTGATCGTCAGAGGTTCCAGGAAGCCGATCGACTCCGGGGCCTCTAACCTTCAACCCAGCGGAGTCAGCAGCCGCATGCGTTCCATGGCCGACGTCATCTTCATTTGTTGTGGCCGTCAGTGAAAGGAAGTACGTGACCTTCGGATGATTCACTCCTTCAACATAGGGCTGCCCAGCCAAACGCACAGGCCGAACGTCACCGGTTCTCATCAAGAAGTTTTCGTCGTCAAATCGAGTGTCGAATGCCGGATGAGTATGTTCGATACCAGTATCAAGGATGGCTATTACTTGTCCGGCGCCGTCGTATCGAGTGGGACCTGTCTGACCTTGCGTGAAGATAGCTTTATTTCCTGGACCATCATTAGCGCGAACATACTTGACGCTGTTATCCAGGTTAAGACGCACTGGTTCATTTATGGTCACGTGCTTGACCTCGGGCATCGCCCGTATTTGGTCGATAGAAGCTGAGGGCACCTCGAGGCCAACGGCATTTATCAGGTAACTAAAACGGTTTGGACGCGCGGTTCTGATGTCGGCGAGAAAGAGAGGCGTCTCAGTTATTGTGAGGTCTATGCCACGATCATTGAGCTTAGCTAGAAAGGCGTTCTGTTCACCACGGATTGCATTCTCGTGGGCGGCTCGATCAAACGCTCTCCCCTCGACCCGCGCTTGGTCTTCGGCAACCGCAGTAGGTGGAAGACCTGTTAATTCAACAATGATAGATTGGTTATTAATTGCAGAGGCGGGATCCGCCACCCACAGCAAGCAGCCTATTGCGATGGCTATGATTAATAGAGGAGCCAGCAGCAGGAATACGTTACGCGCTGGCCGGCATCCTCGCGGTGAGTAGCAGAAAATACTTATGCGTCGGTTAAAAAGGTTCCGAATGTTGGGTTTCATTAAGTTTCCTTTCTTTTTTGTCTACTTTTCAGGCCTATTTAGGCTGGAAGTTGACAACATGCCCCACGCTAAAGCGGAGCTTTATTAGAAAGAAGACTTTGCCAGAGAGGGGTTGAGGGATTCTTGAGTGGAGACTTGAGTTTTTAAACGATCTTTACTCGGCGCTTATTAAGGTGAGAAGTCAGGAGTAAGAAGCCAGAAGTCAGAAGTCAGGAGCCAGAATGGTGAATGGTGAATCGTGAATGCTGAGAACAGAGACTTCCGCTCAGACCAGAACACTAATGACTATTCACCATTTACCATTTTGCCATTCGCCAAACTCCTGCCTCCTGACTTTTTCAAGCGACTGCAGCTCGATCGAGGTACATCTTGGCCGCCATCTTCGTGAGCTTCCACACTTTTCGCCATTCAATCCGGTCGCTGCCGTTTTCCCGTCCAGTCAGTTTGTCGAAAATCAGCTTTCCGAATAATCGCCCCTCGCGACGGAGCATGAACTCCTTCGCATAAGGTTTTGCTGTTTCAAAGAAGCTGAAGCCTGGATCGGTAACTATGCCGATGCCCTCGAGTGTCATCAGCGCTCGCATGATGTATGTAAAATTTGATGGTAAGCGAAATGGATACTCGTACATCACTTCGGCGAGGTCATAAGTTAACTCTTTGAAATTTACCTCCCCGAGTCTCAGATTTAAATAGTGTTCAAAAAGTCCCATTACAACAGGACGTATAGTCTCAGGATCAACTCCGGGTTTCAGGAAGTCGAGATTGATCAAATCTTGTCCCAAGCCTTGAACATCGCGGCCTACGACATGGAAGAATGCATCAATCATTTGTGACTGCAGGCGTGGTGTGATTCGACCAACCATCCCAAAATCGAAAAATGCCAGGTGACCGCTATCCATCACCAGCAAATTTCCGGGATGAGGATCCGCATGAAAGAATCCGTCTTCCAGTAACTGCTTAAGATAAGCTCGAATCAGCAGGCGATTGACCTTAACAGGAGAAACTCGTCTAGCCCGTAGTCCCTCAAGATCGACCACTTTGGTCCCACGAATGAACTCCATCGTGAGCACATGCGTCGTTGTATGTGACCAGTAAATCTTTGGAACTCGAATAGCTCGCCAATCTCGAAAGCTATTGCGAAAATGGTCAGCATTGCGACCCTCTCTGACGTAGTCCATCTCCTCGAAAATCGTTGTGTTGAACTCACGAAGCATGCCTTCCCAGTCCGCATTTTCGGTGACACTTGGGAAAAAGCGATTTGTTGCCTTCAGCAGACGATACAAGACTGCAATATCGAAACTGACCACTGCCGCGAGATTCGGACGTTGAATCTTTACTGCGACTTCTGCGCCAGTATGTAAACGGGCGCGATGTACTTGGCCAAGTGAAGCTGCGGCAATCGGTTCGGTATCAAATTCGGCAAAAGCATCCATCAATCCGCGACCTAATTCTGCTTCAATACGTGCTGTTGCTTGCGCGGTAGGAAAGGCAGGAACTTGATCCTGCAACTTGGCTAGTTCTCTTACATACGCAAGGGGAAGCAGATCTCCTCGCGTACCGAGGGCCTGTCCGATCTTAATGAAAGTTGGGCCCAGGCCGATTAGACCGTCACGCAACCAGACAGCCTGTTTTGCTAGCCTAACTTCTTTCTTAGAAGAACCGTCAGAGCCGCGAAAAATAAGAAACCGCAGGATACGAATCAGCTTATCTAGAAATTGACGATCGACATCACGACTCCACTCCTGAAACACTGCAATCCGTCCCTGCGCTCGCGCGAGGTCCCGAAGTTTAGCGGTTCTCCGACGTTCAAACTTTGACCGTACCTCGTAGCCTTCCAAATAAAGGTACAGTGAGAGAAGTCCCAGCACGCGACCGACGCTAAGCACCCGTAACAAGCCCCGCCATCCACGACCCTTCAATGTCTGGGACACTGTATGGTCGTTCAGTTGTGGTGTTTGAGGTGAACGAAATTGACTCGCTTCACCTGAAGCCTTATTCGGAGTGCCAATTGGCGTATTGTCGCTTTTCGGTATCAAAGCGATCTGTGTTTTGAATGTAGAACTCATAGAAACCATGCCCAAAATATTAGCGGGCCGCGCCCGCCGTGCAAGAGTGCGTTTTCTTTAATTAGGTCTAGAACCTCTTGATCATGCCCGCGCCAACGTACGTGTCTTGGAGCACTCAAAATAACGCTGCGCACGTTTCACATCGTTCTCAATCTGAATCCTTAACTCTTCAACTGAATCAAATCTCCGTTCGTCACGCAAGCGGTGGAGAAACCGTACTCTTACGACATCACCGTAAAGATCCCCTGACCAATTCAATACGAAAGTCTCAACGGAAGGTTCCGCCTCAGCTCCAAACGTCGGTCTAACTCCAATATTCGTAACGCTTCTTCGCCATTCACCCTCAACCAGCGTTCCTGTGACGTACACACCATGCTTCGGTATGACGCGGTTCTTAGGATGCAGGTTGGCCGTGGGAAAGCCAAGCTTGTGACCCCTCTTGTCGCCTCTTATAACTCGCCCTTCCACGCCGTAAGGGCGACCTAACATGCGCCTGGCAATGTTTACTTTTCCCAAGGCCAGCACTTCGCGAATTCTACTTGAACTCACTCGTTGTCCGCGTAAACGGACCTCAGGAACCTCTGCTGCGAAGAATCCCAACTCGTCGCTCACTCGCCGCAGAAGTTCGATGTCACCTTCACGTTTGTAGCCAAAGCCAAAGCCCCGCCCAAGATACACCTCCTTAGCCTGGAGCCGATCCTTTACGATGTCTCGGAGAAAGTCTTCCGCTCGAATCAATGAAAAATCACGGTTGAAACGGATCACAATTGTCTGCTCTATTCCGAGAACACCAAATCCTTCGACTTTTTGGTCCAGTGTTTGGAGCAATGGTGGCGCTGATTCAGGATGCAGAACTGCACGTGGGTGAGGATCGAAGGTGATCACTGTGGGTACAACACCGAGTACCCGGGCGCGCTCGGCTACCGTATGAACAATCAACTGATGGCCTAAGTGCAGCCCGTCAAACACACCGAGCGTCAAAACCGTAGGCCGCTGAATTCCGGCGTTATCGGTACCATGAAAAAGGCGCATCAGGAACTTATCACTCGTCACTCATCACTGACTACCAATCCGTCGTACGCGAACTCAACACCTCGAGGCAGGAGTTTCGAGTCACGAGCGTGTTTAACGTCGTGGGCAATGTGCGTCAAGTAGGCACGTCGGGGCTTGAGTTTATCAAGATAGTCAAGAGCTCGCTCGAGCCAAAGATGAGTAGGGTGTTCTTTAAATCTTAAACAGTCGAGAACCATCACATCAAGATCTTGCAACGCTGTGAGCGTCTCAGGAGGTATTTCATTCAAGTCAGTGGCATAAGCAAAGTCGTTAAATCGGTAAGCAATCACTGGCAACCTGCCGTGAATCACTTGCAGAGGCGTGATTTGCAGATCTGTCGCAAGCATAAAAGGCGCTCCTGGAACTACTGTGTGAGGAACGATCTGGGGCAGGCCTCCACCAAAATGGGATGGCTCGAAGATATATTTGAAGATGCGCCGAATATCAGGCCAGGCACACTCATTTGCATAAACACCCAAAGCACCGTAACGAAAATTTAGCGGTCGAATATCATCAAGACCAAAGATGTGATCAGCATGACAGTGAGTAATGAGCACTGCATCCAGCCGCTTTAGCTTGTGTCGCAAAGCCTGTTGACGAAAGTCAGAGGAAGTGTCCACAAGCACAGTTTGATCCGCGTGCTCAATCAGAATTGATACACGCAGTCTTTTGTCGCGTTGATCGGAGGAGGTGCATGTCTCACACTCACACCCGATCGATGGCACTCCCGTAGACGTACCTGTGCCAAGAAAAGTAAGCCTCATTAGATAACCGGCAACTGTTAACTAATCTTTGCTCGCGGGCCGTGGCATTTCACTGGATGTATCATCTTCCGCCTGTGATATCTCTGCCGGTGTAAGCGCGTGAACCTTTTAACGAACCTGCATCAGCCATTGACACATACTGCATACGCAGGTCTGTTAATAAACTTCCAAGAATCTTCACTTCCTGGGCGTCTAGATTGCCGCGGGTCTTTCGCTCAAGCATACCGAGTACGTCAATCCAATGCTTGGCAAGTTGAAGATCAACCTCGCGCTTGTGTGTTACTGGGTGCTCCATCACACCAAGGGATGCAGCGGCATTTGAGGCGATTGACATAACAAAATTAACAAAGCTAGCCGGATCATCCATGTCGGCTGGTTCTGTTTCGTCTTCGCTTTCAAAGTCGGCCTGTTGTGTCCGTTCCTCCGATCTTGCGGCAGCAGTTCCTTGAACTCCTGATGGTGAAGCAGCATCTGTGACGCTATTCGTGGCTTCCACTGACTCACTTTTCTCCTCAGGAGCCACATCACGTGGAGTACCATCAGCATTAAAGAGGCGGCGGTCAGTAACTTTGAATGTGGGTTGTTCGTCACTCATCAGACTTGCTAATCGGGCAACTTCGCGAGCAGAGAGCGGCCCAACTATTTCCTTCTTGAAAATCTAGAATTTGCGTATAAGGATGGTAGCATTAAGGCTCGCGAATGGTAAATGTAGGAGTTTGGCCTTGAGGCCTTTGGTCTTCGGTCTTTGGTTTTTGGATTGGACAGTCACCTTTCAGCTTTAGGATTAAAGCTCTACACTTAAACGCCAAAACCTAAAACCGAAGACCAAAAACCAAAGGGCAAAGGCCCAAGACCAAAAACCGAAGACCAAAGCCCCAATAAGATGCCTGCCAACTTTAATGACCTTGTATCCCTGATGGAACGCTTACGTTCTGTGAAAGGATGTCCGTGGGACCGCGAGCAAACCTACGCCACACTTGCCCCTATGCTCCTCGAAGAAGCTTATGAAGCATTTGAGTCTGTGGAGGAAGCGCGTGCGGGTCGACCAAATGAACTGCGAGATGAATTGGGAGACCTGCTTTTCCAAATCGTCTTTTACGCCCAGGTAGCAAAAGAGCGAGGAGACTTCGATATCAATGCCGTCACGGATAACGTACACGCCAAAATGGTCCGCAGACACCCACATGTCTTTGGTGAGGCGCAGGCCGAAAACGCAACCGAAGTGCTGCGCAATTGGGAGGCGATAAAGGCGCAGGAGAAGAAGGGTCGTGATGAAAATTCAGAGAATTCAATTCTTGATGGTGTACCTCGAAAAGCTCCGGCCCTAATGGAAGCTCATCAGTTGTCGACGAAAGCTGCACGCGTAGGCTTTGACTGGGAAAGAATTGAAGACATCTTTGAAAAAATTCATGAGGAAATCGTCGAATTACGCAGCGCGATTGAGGCGCATGAACGCTCTAGGGATGAGGGTGATCACGTTCGTATTCGCGAAGAGGTGGGGGATCTGCTTTTTGCCGTAGCGAACATTGCTCGACACCTGAACGTCGAGCCAGAAGCAGCGCTAAAACTCACCAATCGCAAGTTCCGCAAGCGGTTTTATCATATTGAACAAACGCTAAAACAACAGGCACGTAGCTTTGAATCAACTTCACTTGATGAATTAGAGTCGCTCTGGCAGGCCGCTAAGAGTAATGATGACTAGATCAAAAAGGCCCACCTCAAGAAGCGGGCCTTTTCGTAAACTTTGTTGTTGATCCTCATCCATTCAATCTTATAGATCGAAGAATGTTGTTGAAGGCACTGTTGAAGTTTCGAGCATCGCTCTGTGGTGCAACGGCAATCATGTAGAACAGCTCGCCGTTCTGTAACTGAGTTGTAATTAGAGTTACGTTCTCAGACTGGCGAGTGACCTCATTAGTATTGCGTAACGTTGTACTAAGTCCAGTACGACCCGAGATATTTGTCCGCTGGTAGCTGGTGCTACGACGGAGTGAAGGATTTCCCTGGGCCAAACTGTTAATCAGTTCATCAGTAGCTCTCTGCAGGTCGCGATTCTGTGTTCTTGCGACACCCAGGTTTACACCATGTGTGAACACAGGCTGCCCCTGGTATTGGCCGTAACCGCCCTCCGGAGCAAACCAGATAGAATTCCCACCGGAGAGTTCGCGCCAGTTGTCAGGAACACTAACCTCTAACACGCCTGAACGATAATTGCGATAACGGGATGATGGAACCGAAACACGCCCGATGCTGGCGTTCTCCGGGTAGTTCCCTGTGGTTTCAGCAGGATTTCTCTGGCCGCTTCGGGCAATTTCTGCTGTGGATTGAGCTGGGGGATAGCCCCGCAGCCGCGCCTGAATCTGCTCAAAATCTCGCGTATCACGTATCGGATTTTCGACCCTCAGTAACTGCGCTTCGCGATTGATTACGTCGTAGCGATCAGATGCGCTGGGGTGACTGCTCAGGAAGCCGCCGCCACCGCCGCCCTGACGCTCGATGGTGCGAAACATATTGGCGAGGTCACGAGGATCGTATCCAGCTCGCGCCATGACCTGAGCGCCAAGAATGTCTGCCTCGCGCTCATACTCGCGACTGAACTTTAGGAAGTAAGCACCTACAGCAAACTGACCTCCTTGGCCAATTATCGCTCCGGCAGGGCCTCCAAGAATTGCTCCACCAACTCCCAGAATTCCAGCCAGCAGTCCATACTTCTGACCCTTTGTAGCCTGCGCTGTACCGTGACGAAGCGCGACGTGACTGAGCTCGTGAGCCATTACTCCGGCCATTTCTCCTTCAGTGCGTGCCGCCTCTATCATGCCGCGATTGATGTACATTGGACCACCCGGCAAGGCAAAAGCATTTATGTCGCTCGCGTTAACAACGCGAAAGTAGTATGAGAACTCACGCTGTTGAAATTGAGAGGGTATCGCTGCTACCAATCTTCTTCCAATACGATCGACATAAGCTGCTACCTCGTTGTCCCGTAGAAGCGGTAACTGTTGTTCAACCTCTCCGGCGGCCTGACGGCCCAGCTTGACATCATCCTGAACACTATATCTGTTGCTATGATACTTAAGCTGTGTTTGAGATAATACAGAGACTGGCATTACGAAAATCGCTAACACAGCGAGCATCGCCACCATTTTCTGTAACGTTTGACTTCTTCTTCTCATATTCACCCTCCATTGGGAACCGGCAGCCTATTGCTAGCGTTGTGATATTACTGCTGGCTTGAATGCACGAAATCGCAACATCACTGCACGGTTCAAGCACTGCTTTGCTCCTAACTCCTTGTGCGGAGTGCTCGTAGCAACTCCCTGAACGCCTAAAGCAATGACGGTGCCAAACTGAGCAGGTTAACTTTTAGTACGTGGTTCAATTCGCTCATTGAACCATTGAGTTGGGTCAGCTAAGGGCGCGATCCGGTGCGGCTCACCCTTCCAGGTACGGATCATTGATATGATCAAAAATATTAATGCGGCAAGACTAAATAGTGTCCCACCAATTGAACTACTTGTGATTGAGCCAACCACTCCGAAAAGGGTTTGAATCAGAAGAATTGCAACGTGCAGTGCGAGTCCCTGTGCCGCATGAAACCGAACTCTTAGCTCTTTTCTGGGAACAAGAAAAAGCTCAAGTAAAGACACCACAACCCCAATGTAGAAGGGGGTATAAGGAAGCATCATGGCCCACTTCTCAGGTAAACCAATCCCTGAAACTGTTTTAGAAGAAGGTTTCTGATTAAATTGGGGCGGCCTTTGTGGTGTCGCCGGCGGTTGATAAGGTGATGGGGGGGCGTAAGTTGGCGGAACAAACACCGACGGATATGGAGCATCTAGCGGAACATTGTCGTAACGACGAGTTGGAGCTTCAGAATAGACGTTCTTACGAGCGTCCTCATTTCCTGAATTTACTGGACGCGTTGCCCCTTTTACTTCGCGAGTGTCGGCTCTATCCTCTTCTGAACCCCAAACTTCCTCGGTCTTCCGAGCTACATCAGGATCTAAAGGATTCGTATCGTATTTGCTCTTCTTTGTCTCCATCATCAGGAGCCTTTACGACTGCACTAGGTCAGTAGTTCAATCTTACTAGTCCACTACTACATACTCAACCCGGTGCCAGCTCTGATCCCGTTCCGAAATCCGAAATGCTCCCAGTGACGTCTTTTCTCCTCCCAGTGCAACAATCAGATATACAGCGGAAGGGTAGTATGCGAGCCGGACGTCAGTTTCTGAAGGTTCCGGAAGATTGGCACGGGGATGCGAGTGATAGATCGCTAAGAGTTGTTCGCCACGTTGCCGCATCTGGCGTTGAGCTGCGAAGAGTTGCTCGGGTGCAGCCTCATACGCTACCTCACGATTTGTGGCGACATTTTGAAGTGTGTAGATGCTGGTTGCTCGACCAGTCGCGAGGCCACCTATCAATCCACAACACTCTGCGGGATCTGCGTCTCGAGCATGAATAATGATTTCCTCAATCTGGGAGGAGCTCAATGAGAGCATCTCGTAAACTTTAGCGGTACTAGCTAATCTTTAACGATGCGAAGCTTTAACTCTTGCAACTGCCTGGGGTCAACCTCGCCTGGAGCATCAATCATGAGATCCGTTGCCGATGCTGTTTTGGGAAACGCCATTACATCTCTAATGTTCTCGGTTGGCACCAACACCATCATCAAACGCTCGATTCCAGAGGCAATTCCGCCGTGGGGTGGGGTTCCATAAGAGAGCGCATCCAGGAAGAATCCAAAGCGTGCTCGCGCAGTGTCTCCAGTTATTCCCAACGCCTGGAATACTGTATCCTGAATGTCTCGCCGGTGAATTCGAATTGATCCTCCCGCTACTTCCACACCATTAATAACGGCGTCATAAGCCTTAGCTCTGATGTGTCCAAACAGCTGTTCTTCGTTGTTGCGAACTGCACGCTCCAGAATGGGCAGATCCTCATCCACCGGCGAGGTAAAAGGATGGTGCATTGCGTAATAACGTCCATCGTCTTCGTGATATTCAAACATCGGGAATTCCGTGACCCACAACGGAGCAAACTTCTTATCGGCTATAAGTTTCTCGCGCTTTGCCACTTCAATGCGCAGAGCACCCAGACTAGCAGCCACAGTCTTTGCTTTACCCGCTACGATAAGAACTGCAGCTCCTTTTTCTGCACGTGCCAGCTTCGCCAGGCTAACGACACTTTCTTCTCCAACTGCCTTAATTAGAGATGATGTGATCTCATCACCAAGCTTGATCCAAGCAAGCGCTCCAGCGCCATATCTCTTGACAAACTCCTGTAGTTCATCGAGAGCCTTTCGAGAAAATGAAGCGCCGCCTTGAACAACAATGCCCTTGACCTGACCGCCGCTTTCAAGTGCGCTGGCATAGGGAGCAAAAGTGGTTCCCTCAAGAGCTGGCGACAAGTCAATGAGCTCCATACCGGGGATCCGCAGGTCAGGCTTATCAGATCCAAAGCGTCTCATAACTTCGGCAAAGCTGATTCGGGGAAACGGGAAAATGAGTTCGGCACCTATCAGTCTGAAGACGCGTTGAAACAACCCTTCAATAAGTGAATAAACTTGCTCAGGTGTGGCAAAACTCAGCTCGACATCGAGTTGTGTAAATTCGGGTTGGCGATCGGCGCGGAGATCTTCATCGCGAAAGCACCGCGCAATCTGAAAGTACTTGTCAAGACCAGCAATCATACATAGCTGTTTGAAGAGTTGCGGTGACTGCGGAAGCGCAAAGAACTTTCCTGGCTGAATACGCGAAGGAACTATGTAGTCACGAGCGCCTTCAGGAGTAGACTTTATGAGAATAGGCGTTTCTATCTCAGTGAAACCCTGCTCGTCCATGTACCGACGAATCTCGGCGACCAGCCGGTGTCGCAGTCTGATGTTTGCCTGGAGCGAAGGTCGCCGTAGATCCAGGTAACGGTATTTCAGTCGCAGCTCTTCGCTTGCGAGGGGTTCCGAGGCGCTTGGTTCGGTCGGAAATGGGAGCGTGCGAGCATCATTTAGAATGTACAGTTCGCGTGCGTGTATCTCAACATCTCCCGTACTGATTTTGGGATTCCGCTGACTTTCGTCCCGCAACACCACATCACCAACAACGGCGATAACATATTCGCCACGAAGGTCCTTGGCTTTAGCATGGGCAAACGGGGCGTCATCAGCATTAAGAACAACCTGAGTTGTTCCTTCCCGATCCCGTAGGTCAATAAAGGTAAGCACGCCAAAGTCTCGACGTCGCGCAACCCACCCCATTAAGGTGACGAATCTCCCGACGTCGGCTTTACGCAGTGCACCACATGAGTGTGTTCGTTCTAATTGTCCTAAGTTGTCCAACATTCCTTAGCTGGTCTTGCTCGCAACCTCAATAAGATTTCCCCCTGGGTCTCGCACGTAGAATCGTGAACAGCCCTTCACCGGTCTTTCATCGGGAAGGATTTCTACACCGGACGCTCGCAAACGTTTCTCAGCGTGGTTTAACTCCATTACTGTGAAGCAGATGTGGCGCTTACTTCTTTTGTGATTTACCTCCTGTTCGACTGATAAGTGAACTTGGCTTGGGCCAATTTCGTACCAGGCGCCGCTTTGGCTGGACTCTTCCGGTTTGGGAATTTCCTTAAGTCCAAGCACAGACCCGTAGAAGTATTTAGCGCCTTCCTCCGCAGAGCTTGGCACCGTTATGTTAACGTGTGCCAAGGCTGTTATTCCCAACCTCTTTTCACCTTCAGCCTCGTTCACAAACTCTGTTGCAGCCTCAAACCGATGTTCCGGTAAAGTGGACCGGCTCTCGAGGTAACGGTTGAACTCGATAGATTTGTTGCGAGGGATGCTCAGCG
Organism: uncultured Chloracidobacterium sp.; assembly: GCA_964574785.1. Taxonomy (GTDB): domain Bacteria; phylum Acidobacteriota; class Blastocatellia; order Pyrinomonadales; family Pyrinomonadaceae; genus PSRF01. The sequence continues at coordinate 31,112 of CAZNPP010000015.1, forward strand.
ATTTCCACTCGAGCGAACGAAAGTGTTTAGCAAGAAACACTAGTTGACCGATGTGATAAGCATAATGGGTTAACTGTCTGTTAATCGCCTGTATAACCGTGTGCTCCTCTTTTCGGATCAGCACTTTGCGATCGAAATCAGCTATCTCCAAAGTTTCAAGTGCTGAGAATAGACAGTTCCAGCCTCGTTCCCAATAAGCATCGATGCTCTCTTTGGTGGTCCCAGGCTCCACGACAAATTCGAGATCTCGGTTACGATCGGGCTTTTCGCCATCAGTAGTTAGAAAGTCAGCCCAGCGCGAGAGCATATTGCCAGCCATATGTTTCAGGATGACGGCAATACTATTTGATTCGTCATCAAGCGTGGCAAAGTACTCCTCTTCTGTTATCTGAGCCAGCGCCTTTTCAGCCAATCTCTTGTATGCGCGAAAGCTTTCGAGCGCATCATCAAGGTAGTGTTTGGCAAAAGAGTCATCCATTATTCTATCTGCCTTGCCTTAATAATCTTGCCTTAATAATTTTGTCACCAATGGCATCTCGGCTGACACTGATTTGTTCGCCAGTGCTCATGTTCTTTAGTGAGACTTCACCTCGTGCTCGCTCATCTTCCCCTACTACAGTGACGAAAGGTATTCCTCGAGCCGCAGCATACTTTAGTTGCTTACCTACTTTTTCTACTTCCGGGTAAAGGTCTACTCGTATTCCCTCCTGACGCAGTTGAGTAGCCAAACCAATGGCATCTGGAATGGACTCTTCATTCCAAATCGTAACTAGGACGTCGGCGCCTGAATAAAGGCTTGACTTAGGAAACATCTCCCGCTCTGTCATCACAACTATGATTCTTTCGAGCCCTAAAGAGAATCCGCAGGCGGGAACCTCTTGACCCGCAAACATGCCGACAAGGTTGTCGTAGCGCCCGCCACCTCCCAGACTACCAGAAAGGTCTTTGACGCTGATCTCCATGATCGCACCCGTGTAATAAGAAAGGCCCCGTGCGAGACTCGGATCAATTTCGATTCTATGTGCTATTTCACTAGAGTCAGCATATCCAACGATAGATCGTAATTCATCAACCCCTGTAGCTCCGGCTTCGTTATTTCCCACAAATTCAACCAGGCGGCCTAAAATGGCTGAGTTCAAAGCCGCCCGCTTTTTTCCAACGCTTTCACCTGCGGCAATATCGGCGGCTCTCTCAAGAGAGCTTAGATCGAGAAAAAAGTCGAGCAGTTTCTTTCCTTCAACCTCACCGATGCCACGCTGCGAAAACTCTCTTTTCACACCATCACGCCCGATCTTATCAAGTTTATCCAAGGCGATGAGTGCAGACTCGTGTTTGTCAGGTGAGATTCCGGCCGCATCAAGAACTCCTCTTAATGCCTGCCGGTGGTTCAGACGAATTGTAAACTCCTCGAAACCTAGTTTGTTCAAAGCCTGTCCAGCAGCGGCCATCAGTTCAACCTCGACAATCATTGACCGCGAACCTAAAACATCCACGTCGCACTGGTAGAACTCCCGAAACCTTCCGCGAGCTGGCCGGTCCGCCCGCCACACTGGTTGGATCTGATAACGTTTAAAGAACTTCGGCAGCTTGTCACGATACTCTGCGACAACTCGAGCTAAAGGGACAGTAAGGTCGTAGCGAAGTGCGAGGTCTGCCTCCCCAGTTCCCTCATGCACACCACGTTTCAGTATCTTGAAGATAAGCTGATTTCCCTCTTCTCCGTATTTACCCATCAGCGTTTCAATGTTCTCGACGGCTGGGGTCTCCAGGGGTTCGAATCCGTATCGTTCGTAGACTTCCTTTATCAGGCTAATTACATATTCACGCCGCCGAACGTCTGCGGGAAGAAAGTCGCGCATGCCGCGCGCTGGTTGGCTTTTAGCAGGAGGCATCTATGAAAGAATCGCCCACGTTCCGAGATTTGAGTCGAAGATGATAACCCGAATTCTGTAGCATTAGAAATGTCGCCTTTGCTGGCTGCTTTCGCTCACCAGCTACCGGACCTAGCTTCTCAACTTCCATTTTCAACTGATAGGACCTAGAGAGTATCGGTTGACTTGAACGACAGAGAGATTTGTTGATTAATTCCCGCCGCCGGAGCACCCCGAGATCAAGTTGCGCGTGAGTCCATGAAATTTTGCCCAGGTGGTGATCGGACTTTACCTGTTTTCGGCGGGAATGGGCCCAGCGGGTTTACGATATGCGTTTGACAACAACTACATACTGTACTTTCTTGTGTCTCACGTGACTTTCAGCTTCAGTCCGAAGCTTGTTCGAAGCAGTTCCCGGGCCGTTACTCGAACGGTTCATCGCGATAAACTTGAGTATATTCAACATAATTTCGCCAAAACACTTCTAAGCCCTTGACTTCCTCCTCGCTTAATTCACGCTTAATTCTTGCAGGAAAACCCATAACTAACGAACGTGAGGGAATAATGGTTCCGGGAGAAACCAGTGAGCCCGCTGCCACTATGGAATATGCACCGACGCGAACATCGTCAAGTACTATCGATCCAATGCCGATGAGTGAACCTCGTTCAACATAACAGCCATGCAAAGTAACACTATGGCCCACCGTTACCTCGTCCTCAATAATCGTCGGGTGTGAACCGTGACGCACATGAATCACTGAGTTATCCTGAACGTTAGATCGTGATCCGATACGAATGTAATGAATATCCCCGCGAACGACGGAGTTAAACCAGATCGAAGATTGGGCCCCCAGGTGGACATCACCGATTACCTGAGCACTGGGCGCCACCCACGCCGTAGGATCGATTTGAGGGCTGATACCACGAAAGGCTCTGATCATCTGAATAGCCAGAACCTAGCACGGGCTCTATCAAGCCGCAAGAGGCAGCATCCCAAGAATTTGACAACAGCTGAATCAACGTGCGAGATTGCGGTTGTGTTTCACAATCAAATTCCCGACAGTCGTTTAGTTTTCCTACTTGTTATCACAATCTTCGCAAGTGGCTGTGCGGGTTCGCTCTTCAAGGTTCAACCACGGGCCGAACTCCCACCTATGGAAGGAGTTTTTAAAAGTGCTGACGCGGGCGGCTTACTCGTCAGAGTTGCACCATTGCTCGAAGACGAAGAGAGCCAGGAACTGTTCGAAGCGAACCTGCCATTGAGTGGGGTGCTGCCCGTACGAATCGAATTCGAATACCAAAGCGGGCTTCCAATAGAAATCAGGCGGGCACGTTTTCGGTTGCACGATAGCGGCGGACCTGAGTGGAAACTGCTGTCAACGAAAGCCGTTATTTCCAAGATCATGAAGGCGAATGGCATCTCTTTATATAACCCCGAGTCGCGCAAGCAATTTGTTGAGGAGTTCGAGGCGTACAGAATCGACCTGAGCACCCCCTTGTCTGCTTCAGATCCTGTACGGCAGGGTTTTCTGTTTTTTGAGAATCCAACAAAAAGGCCTATCGAGCAGCCGACTGGCCTGCGACTAAAGATTGAACGCATCACAGAACCTCTCGAGATCGAAATAAGCTAAAAAGGACGGCGATATGAAAATCGCCGCCCTGTGTCGTTCCTCTAGTTAAGGAGACTATCTAGGTCCACTTGCCCTGATAGTAACCTCAGTTCCAGGCGTCAGATCAAGGTCGTCCCTCCCCTGAACGTAAACAGAACCTGCGCCGGCTCCGGCGCCTATGATAGCCCCGATAGCCGCGCCTTTACCGCCACCGGCAATCGCGCCTATGACAGCACCCACTGCAGTACCGATCGCAGTGCGTGTAACTGTACGTTCTGTCTGACTATCTCCCTCGCGTACTGAGCCTTCCGTATCGACTCGAACGTTTTCCTGACCTGGAACATGGATTTTTTCGATCAGACCAGCAAAGCGATACGTTCTGCCATTCCGAAGACGGATCTGGTCGAAGTTCAGTAACATTTCAGAGCGGCCAGTAATTTTTCCGCTACGATTCACATCTGTCACATAGCCCTCGATTACCGCGCCACTATACTGGGCTGGCGACCGCACAGTCATCGTAAACCGGTCCTGGTCTTGAGCTGTTTCGGTGCTGAGCCTTGAATTCAAAGTGGCAAGCAATACGGTCCCATCCGGAACAACAAAATCCCCGCTCACTGTTCCCGTAGTCGGATATTCAGGGCTAGTTGAATGCAGGTTCAGTTGCGCGATATCAGACGTGCGGTCATAGTAGGTTTGCACGGTTACTGGTTGAGTTAGTTGGTCCACATAGACGTTCCGAGTAACGAGTAGCCTTCGACCATTGTCAATTGGGTTAAACGTTACTGTGAAATCGTGAGCCCTATCTCCCGTCCTAACCACCGTCAGTTGATCTTCCTGGATCGTCGCACGCACTCTTGCTGTCCTGCCCATTTCGGTCGTTTCCAAATGCTCGCGACCGTCAGCAACGAAATTAATCTGAGGCGCACGCGTAGACGCTATAGCTATCATGTTTCCACGCCGTTCAATTGCAAGTGCGTTAGGCGGATCTATTCGCGTGATAAGTTCGTCATAAACCCGCTGTCGTTGAGTAGCTGGAAGGTTTCTAGTGGCGTTTCTGGCGATCAGGGTGGGGTTTGTGCTTTGTGACGCGTTAAGCCGGTATGTTCCCGTAAGCAAAGCGTCGCTTCCGAAGGCGGGGCTACCGGGAAACGGCGAGGTGGCCCAATTCCACGCAATGCCGTAAGCACTGGCTAACTGGTTGAGATCCCCTCTTAACAGATTCCAATCGCTTTGAACCGAGCCATCCAGTTGATGGCGAGCCATGAATTGATTCAGTAAGGCAGCTCGCTCGAGCACGTTCTGCGCATGTATAGAAGTTGCTTGACGACGATCAAAATTGTCTCGCAATTGATCGGTCGCAAACTCGAAGTCCCTTAACTGCCGATTGATCTCGTCTTCCGTTGCAGTGTTCCGGAAATTGCCTCGATCGAGAGCACGTTCGAGACTATTTCTAAATCGATCAGAACGGTTCTCTATTCGCCGTACGAGTTGCTGCATCTGAGTATCTGACAAACGGTGCCCCACACTTGTATCCGTAGGCATGGTCCCCCACTGGAAAGCAATATTGTGTGTTTGGGCAAGCTGGTTCAGATTAGACTGCAACAGCCGCCAGTTTTGTTCTACTGGTGGGCCAATACGGTAGCTGAGAAGAAAGTTGTTTATCATCGCAGCTCTATCCAGCACTGCTCTGGCGTCGGCGCCTGTTGGCTGCCGATTATTGAAGCGTGTTCGCAGCCGATCGGTTGCAGCCTCGAAATCAGCGACATAGCGTCTGATTTCATTTTGAGCCGCACTATTAAGATCGTTGCGAGCTAAAGTGTTGTTCAGATTGCGACGGAAGTTCTCCGTGCGTGTGTCTATACGCTGAATGAGCTGGCGCATCTGGTTATCTGTGAGTCGATATTGGCGCTGGCCAAAAGCTGTAGAAATTAAGCTGATGTTGGTCAACGCCAGCACAATCAGCAGGCTTAATAATTTTAATCCTTTTCTCATTGTTGTTTCCCCCTCGAAGTGTTCATAAAACTGTACTGCTCAATGTCATTCTCTTTAGCTCAAAGTTGAGTGAATCCCGGGGGCTTCCGATAGAACGTGGAGGGTAGAAGAGGCAGAAGTGTACCGTCCGGGTCAGTGAACGGTTACTTATAAGCGATGTCCGATGGGTCTTAATAGTTGTATTTTATCGTATCTTTTGCAACCGCTTCCGCATGACAAGAATATTGCAATTTTATTAGGATCAACCCGATTAGCTTCAGAATTAAGGTGACTTGTCATTCCTGGTAGTCACCATTTTGCAAAGCCATCTTCTCAGATACAGCACTTCTGCTCCTAACAGATAGATGAAACGGATTAAGACTTCTGGTGCATCTACTCGCGGAAGATTGCGACCACCGCCGGTTTGGGTGTTTCGCCAGCTTTGTTGTTAGGCCAGTTTGAGCCGAGAGGCACTTGGCGAGTTTGCTCGAATGGTAGTCCGCTGGACGACTTCAGCAGAAAGCGGCGCATCTCATCTACTTTATTGCGGCGGATTCCATGTACCTCTCCTGGATGCTGCACAGAGAGAAACAGGGTCTGCTGGTCGCGGGTGAAGAAAGGACCAGTCAGTTCGCACTCCATTGGTCCAAGACCAAACAGGTAAGCTTTGCCTGCATCAGGGCCATAGCTCGGTATGAACCAGATGCCATTGTTGCCAAACAAGCCGCGCTTAGCCGAGCCTTTTGCAAGCTGGTTCACAGAATCCCTTTCCTCAAGCATGACCCGATTCTGGGCGGATGACGAAATATCGCAAACCATCCAGAGGTTTCCGTGTCCATCCACCTCTAAGTTGTCAGGATTGGAAAAACCAGCGCCTCCTTCAGCAGGTTCACCACCAAGTGCCAACATGTTCCAGCGAAAATTTAGAGCAGCGGGATCGTTCCCCTGTTCTGTCAAGCGCATAATAAACCCGTATTCATGCGAAGTTTCGCCTTTTGGTCCTTTGAAGATGCGACGGTCCGGACCCCCGTCGGACCCGAGCGAACCAGAGGTAAAGGCGATGAAGAGAACACCACCGCGGCCGATGATTGTGTCCTCTGGTCGCGCCGTAGCGGTTGCTCCCACGGCATTGCTGGCGCAGTGCGCGTCGATCAGTATTGCGCCTTGCTGTTCTTCCTGATTGCCTGTGTAAAGGTCGCCCAACGTTTTAAACTTTTCCCTAAACTTTAAGGTCTCTTCTTCGCGTACGGCTTTGAAGGATCCACCCGCTGGCCGCTTTGGCAGGAGCAGCAGATGGCCCACTATGTTTGTGAGTGGGTCCGGGTTGACAGGGGTATCACTGGCTAAAGGAATCCAACATCCCGTGCCGTTTGGGTTGAATCTCGCAGCATAAAGCATCCCGTCGTGCAGTAATCGAGAGTTAGCTTTGTCTTGGGGATTTCGTACATGATTGCGACTGACGAATTTATACAAGTGACCGCCGCGACGGTCGTCACCCGAATAAAAAGCCAGTGATTTTCCTGCTTCGACCCGGACGGCCACAGCTTCATGTCTGAAGCGACCTAGCCACGTGTGTTTAGTGCCGTAGTCATTGACGTTGGTCGGATCGACTTCGACGATCCAGCCATACTTATTTCCCGCCAGTCCAAACACATTTCCCTCACCGAATAATTCTTCCTCTCCAATTGTGAATTGTCGAGTAGAAGGATCGAAAGACGTGCCGTCCGGATAAACCTGCTCCGGCACTTGATTCTGAAAATTCTCCTCGGCGCTGAGAATTGTGCCCCACGGCGTCGTCCCACCACCACAGTTGGCAAACGTTCCGATAATTGAGGTACCAAGATTGTCGATATAACCTAGCCCAGTCTTTTTGCGAAAGATAGCGACGGCTGGACCAGTCGCGCCGAGATAACGTCCGTCTTCAAGACCCGAGAGGCCGGTGATGCGTCTATCACTTTTTGAATTTGTCCGCATCCATTTTCCACTCGCTGAGCGTTGCATCGAGATCACTGCAATTCCCTGATCCATCAATGCTTGATACGAGATCTCACGAACCTTGTTTTTTAACAAAGCGTTGTTGTCGAGACCATAAGCGTTGATCCCGGATTTGCCGGTGGTTTTGAGTACTTCCGTCACGTCGCCGAACGGTAAAGCTTTTCCGATCACACGCTCGAAGGTCTGCATCCAGGGAAGGTAGCTGATGTATTCAAAGTTGATCGTCAAGTAACCGGTGTCTGGCCCAGTCTGGAGGAAGGAGAGATAGTCGTTGTTATAACCAAACCGCGAATCGCCCACTGGGTCGCCCCACATTCCGATTACGTCGTACGCAAAACCTTCCGGCAACACAAGATCATCGCGCACCGCATAGTGCGCATATTCGGCCGGTTGTTTATCCAGAGGTATTCGGTCTGTCGGCAACGGCATCGGGCCGATAACAGGCGCGAAACTCAGCGCGTTTGCGGCGTCTGCAATCGATTTTTCATCTTCGATTGCAAAGGGCATCCGGAAGATCTCGCCCGCGTCCGCCATGGAACTCAGGGCAATACTTCCGGTAGCTGCTCCCAGAAAGCTTAGAAACTCTCTACGATCTAGGCTCATTAATAGCTTTGGCGTCTCATGTTCCAGCCCAGTTTCAAAAAACAAATCGGACGCCGAGTTGTAATTGCCTTGGGCCACCGAAGCGTGCAGTTGAAGGCGCAAACCGCGGCTCACCGGCGGTCGCCACCGGGGCGCTAGGTGTGCCGAACTCGCTGATCGAATCGTTACCAAAATTCTTGTTGGTGTTTCTCGTTACATTGAAGACTTCGGCCGAGAAATCAAGCCGTTTGGTTTCACCAAACCGGAAAGCCTTCAATAAGCGCACATCAAAATTAAAGAAGAACGGTTGGCGAAAGCTGTTACGTTCGAATGCACGTCCGTTGATTATGGCCCTGTCATTGTCATCATTACCGTCGTTCTGAATGTCAAAACCGATCACCGGCGTATAGGGAAAACCTGAGCGTGTGATGATGATGCCGCTTAAGCTAAACCCGCGTCCTAAGTCGATCAGCCCGTTTAAGTTAAAACTGTGCCGGACATCCTGTTTCGAGTAGGCATTCTCGAGCGTTAAATCAAAGGGGTTGAAGGTTCGCTCGCCGGAGAAGTTTCGCTCGTTAGAATCATCATCCCTGTTTCGCGCGAGCGTGTAATTTGCCTGTATTTGGTAACGCTGAGAGAACCTTCGGGTAAGCGTCATAACAAGAGCATCGTAGCTTGAGTGGGCCGATGATTCATTTATGGAGAGGCGGCCAATATTCGGATTTGGTCGATTCACTGGAAAGATAGGCGTACCTGTTTCATCGATAGTGGGTGGGAACAGGTTTCTATCAAGTCGCCGCTGTAAGTTCCAGGTTGAGTTATGAATGAATCCTGCAGAAAAGACCAGATGAGAGTCGAGACGCTGTTCAAGAGTGGCGGAGGTTTGAAACGACTGAGGATTGCGAAAGTCAGGTTGAAAACCGAAGATTCGGGGAGCAACGATAAAGTTGGTTGGGATGCTGGTCAAGACATTCGGAAATGTCAGTATCGCATCTGGACCACGCAGCCGGCATCCGTTCATACGCGAGGGATTGTCGCGGCAGCCGCCAACTTCCGGAATCTCAACTTCCTGCGCGCTCAGGCCGTTGTTGGTAAACACGCGCTGAAAAAGGTTGGCAGGAGTCCGTGCTGAGTAGAGCCCCGCGGAAAGCCGCAGAACTGTGTTCCCTTTGCCGGCAACATCCCATGCCAGACCGAGCCGGGGCTGAAACATGCGCAGGTCATTCGGAATGCGAGCCGTTTCAGGAACGAGCGGATTAGGTTCTAGTGGTTGCGGATTCCATTGTCCTTCCCATCTGAATCCCGCGTTCAGGGTAATGTTACGAGAAATTGCTACTGTGTCCTGAACGAAAAGGGCCAATTCTTTGACTGTCCCGCGAAAGATCAAGGCGTCGGGATCCGCCCCAGGTACACTCTGACGAAAGCGGCGTGGCCGATTCGCGATAAAGTTCTCGATTGCAGATACGCCACCCCGGGTCTCAAAGTCATATCTGCCCTGTGTATTGGATTCGCGTTGTTGGCGCACCTTATTGACGTTTGCGTCAATGCCAAACCGCAACCGGTGGGCGCCCACACTGAAAGAAAGATTGTCCGCAATCTGGTATCTAAGAGTGTCGAACCGGCGCGGCCGTCCATGATCGCCACCTAGTTGACCAAAACCTGCAATAATGAAGCTAGGTGACTTTAGATTGGGGTCTTCGATTCGGTAATCCGTTGCTACCTGAAAGCGAATTTCATTGACTACCCTTGGAGTCATAACCGACACAAGCGCTGTTTTGAGACCATTGCTCGATGCGACTCTCGCATAGTTTGCGGTTTCAGCCTGGTCGATTCGCGGGGAATCAAAATTGAAATTTTCACCGCGGAGTCGCGTGTGAGTGTATTGCACGTTCAGCGTGTGCGAATTGGAGAGCACAAAATCGGTGCGCGCAAATAGTGCCGTGGGATTATTGGTGCCTCGCTTCTCGCCTTCCTGGTCAAGAATTTCTGTCGGCAATACAACACCAGCCGGCGGCGCTGCAAATTCCACCACAAATGGAACACGCAGATAATTCTGTTCAATTCCGAAGAAGAAAAACGCGCGGTCACGAATAAGGGGTCCGCCAATCGAACCGCCCAATTGACTCTGGGCATTATCAAGGCTGCGGCCAAAAGCATTGGGTGAGGTCAGTTTACGGTTGCGGTTGAAGTAGAACGCTTCGCCCCGAATGTCGTTCGTTCCGGATTTGGTAACTACGTTCACGAAACCTGCATTTGTTCTGCCTATCTCAGCGTTTGCACCTGAACGCACAACCTGAAACTCGCGCACGGCTGTCTGCGGAAAGAAGAACGCCGTTTCTGCTCCGCCACGCTGATTTCCTTGCAAGGCGTCGTTGTAATCCGCTCCATCAATTGCAACGTTTGAGTTGATAGACCGTTGACCAGAAATGACAAGACCTCCTCGGTCAGCCTCCTGTTCGACTGCGGGTGTGAGTTGCACAAACTCCGTGAAGTTGCGCCCCCGAATTGGTAGATCCGAAACCGCGCGGGAAGGAATTGTCGAGCTTGTGGCTGGAGCTTCGGTGTCCAGGGTTTCAGCATCGGATGTGATGGTGACCTCTTCCCTGACGGATGTAGGCGCTATGATGAGATTAACTGTCGCAGTTTCTCCGACAATTAATCTAACATCATCGTTGACCCCAGGAGCAAACCCGGTAGCATCTGCGCGCACTATGTATCTTCCTACCGGCAAAACTGGTGCATTGAATCGTCCGCGGGAATTCGTACTTGCTGTTCTTTCCAGGCCTGTATCGACGTTCCGAATTTTGACAGTAGCTCCGGCGACTACAGCGCCGTTAGAGTCAACTATCAAACCTTCCATAGCAGCGCTGCCAGACTCCGATTGGGCCAGAGTCGGTGACACACAAACCAAAAGAACTAGTAGGGTGAGTAAACAAAGCCCTGGGACTTTGCCATTCTTGAGAAATGCAGTTCTGGTCATTACTTCTTTCTCCTCATTGTTGTGGACAGTTGCGCAAGTTGAGAACAACAACAGCAGAAGGTTTCTACTACTGCGGAGCGAGATATTTAGTTTGGCGTCCTTAGGGATGGCGGCGACCGCTGCCCTAAATCCAAGCCCTCACCTTGCAAGGCTTCGGCAAAGCAAAAACGAATGTGCACTAGGAGGACTAGAGTAACAAGGTTGGGTTACGTCAGGTTTAATGCGGTATTAAATTGAGGTTAATCAAACATATTAATCTTCAGGCAATGCTTTAAGAAGGGTGTGGGGTTCTTCCGAAACTAAGAATGTGGTGGCGCAATCTCTAGGGCAGAGTCTCTTCTGAGTCGGTCTTATCGATTTGTCACTTTGCTTCTATTCACACCATATCCGTCAACTGCAGTAACTTGGAATGTGACGCCGCCGAAATGTACAACATCGCCGACCTGAGCCGGTCGATCTAGCACTGACATAATTAGACCACCGACGGTGTCCACCTCGTTATGTTCCAATGAAATATTCAGTTGCTCACCAACTTCATCTAAACGTACTTCACCAGCGACATGCAGGTTACCTACCTGATCGCGGCTGATGCGTGGTTCTCGCACGCTGATGCCTTCTTCAATGTCACCGATTACTTCTTCAAAAAGGTCTTCGATGGTTACGGCGCCTGCTGTTCCGCCATACTCATCCATCACAATCAGCAACTGCGTCCGCTCACGGCGCATTACTCCATGTACTGTTTCAAGAGTTGAGGTGATGGGCACTCGGGGTACGGGTCTCACCTTACTTGCCGCGAGAGACAAGTTCTCCATTAGAAGCCTCAAAATGTCTTTGATGTGAATCATTCCGACGACATGATCTAGGTCGCGGTCGAAGACCGGATAGCGCGTGTGAGTGGACTTGCGCAAGATGGTCGCCATTGTGGCCGGTGAGGCCTCAAGAGGTACTCCAGTTAACTTCATGCGCGGGACCATCACCTCTCCAGCCGTAAGCTCGCCGAACTCAAACAACTCACGCAGAACTCTACCGGCTTCTCCCCTTAACTGACCACCCTCCTGACTCTCTTGAATCACGAACTCCAATTCCTCGGAAGAAAGCCTTCCTTGGTTGCTCGCTGCTTGCCTGTTAATTCCGATCACTTTCAGCAAAGTATTACCTATGGTGTTCAAGAGCCAGACAAGAGGATAGGAGGCGTACTTTATCCAAAGCATCGGCCGCGTGACCCATAACGCAGTCCGTTCCGCTTGCTGCAACGCAAGAGATTTCGGAACCATCTCACCGATTACAATATGGAAGTAAGTTAAGACCGTAATAGCCAGAGCGCTAGCAATCGTGTGCGCGGCTAACCAGCTAGGAGTTCCTATGCGTTCGAGCCCGTTCGCGATCCAATGAGCAAGATTATGCTCACCATACATGCCGAGGGCCAGACTTGAAAGCGTGATCCCTAGTTGTGCCGTCGCAATGTATTGATCTTGTTTGCGGGGATCTTTTAGGACCTGCCGGACTAGCCTGGCGAGTCTCTCACCTCTGATTGCGCGACGCTCGATCGAGGAGCGCGGTACGCCGATAATGGCGAACTCGGCGGCTACAAACATTCCATTCAAAAGAATTAAGCTCGCCGTGATAAGGACTGGGATTAATACCTCCACAATCTCATTCCTCAGAAACTGAAGGTGCTGCCGAATGCGGCGACTTGACCTTGGTGGCGATCAGGGACGCCACCGCTCGGTTGACGACTGCTTCAACCTCAAACTCAATATTCTTCAACGTCACACGCTCGCCAACGTGCGGGAGATGACCAAGATGTTGGGTTACGAGACCACCCACAGTATCTACATCACCGTTTAAAGGTGAGCCCAAAAAGTCGGAGGCCTCATCAACCCGAAGACTTCCTGGCATTCGCACACGACCATCCGGTAGACGTTCCGGAAGTAACTCCTCCGTCTTAAACTCATCCGCAGTTTGGCCTAGCACCTCTGCTAGAATATCTTCAAGCGTAATGAGCCCTGCAACGCCTCCAAATTCGTCTACTACTATTGCCTGATGACTGCGTCGCTCGCGTAACGTGGTAATGACACGATCCGCCGTTACGCCAACTGGAATGTGGACCACGGGACGCATGACTGGTTCAAGCGAGGTTCCTTCGGGATCATCTAAGTAAGCAATCGCAAGGTCTTTTGTGTGCAATAAGCCAAGCACTGTATCTGTGTTACCGCTAAAGACAGGAAGACGAGTGTAAGGGCTGCCAGCTACGATCTTCACCGCTTTCGCGATCGATGTATTGACGTCAATGAACTTGATTTGGGTACGAGGCACCATCAATTGCTGCACAAGACGCTTGTTCAGTTTTAAGGCGTTACGAAGGCGCATGTGCTCCTCGACGTCGAGCAGACCACCCTCGCGGCTTTCCGTAATAAGCATTTCAATCTCTTCCGGAGAGTGGATATGGACGTGACTCGCTTGCGGTGCGCCGACGATCTTGAGGATGGCCAGCCCGCTACCGTTCAAGAAGCGGATAAACCAGGAAAGCAGCCGAACCGACCATTTAACTGGTAACACTGTGTAAAGTGCGGTGCGGTTCGGGTACTGAAGCGCGACCGACTTTGGAACCAATTCGCCGAGAATCATTTGGACGGCAGTTAGCCCAATGAGGACTACAAGAGCAGATAAAGACTGCGCGGCGACCTGCTGCATTCCGTCCCAACCTTCGAAGAAGGGTCTCAGCCAGACGGCGAGCGTTGCCTGCCCGTAGGCTCCGAGCACGAGGCTAGATATGGTGATACCGATCTGGCAAGCCGCGATGCATCGGTCCAATTCATGTCTATTCTGGATGAGTGGCAGCAAACGCTGGGCGAGCACATTTCCTTCGCTAGCGAGTTGCTGGATGCGGGAGCGGCGAGCTCCAACCATCGCAAACTCTGCTGCGACATACAGAGCATTGATGAGGATCAGAAGCGTGACGACGCCCAGGGCTAACAACACCATCGCTGTCCACCTCGGACGTCTAACCAGGAGGGACTCGGAGGGTCGTCACTGCCTGAGTCTTTGTCACCTGACGAGTAAGAGAGTGTATCCAACAAAAATCTCCGCAAACTAAAGACGCAGGGATTACAGCCGCGAATATGTCAACCCGGTTTGTCCCTGATATTTCCCGCCGCGATCTTCGTAAGAGACATCGCAGTCTTCATCGGACTGAAGGAAGACCACCTGGCCGATACCTTCATTTACGTAAATTCGTAGTGGTAGGTCGGCAAGATTGGCAAGTTCGACCACTAGTCGCCCTACCCAACCAGCTTCGAGAGGTGTGGTGTTAACGAGTAGACCCGCCCGGGCATACGTGGATTTTCCCATTGCGATGCCGGTGACATTTCGCGGCATACGAAAAGTCTCAACTGTTACGCCGAGGGCATAAGAGTGTGGCGCAAGCAGATAGTACTTCGAACCATCTTCGGTGGAACGGAGCGGCGGCTCGACGAGCGACTCTTCATCGAACCTTTTCGGATCGATCTCTCTTCCATGTATGGGAGAGAAGACTCTAAAGCCATCGTCCGCAAGTCTCATGTCGTAGCCATAACTCGAGGCCCCGGCTGAGATAATGCGACGTCCATCGAGTTCACGGATTAGTTTGGATTCGAATGGTGTGATTAGCTGGTATTCCTGCGCCATCTGCCGTATCCAGCGATCTGATTTTACTGTCATATGAATTCACTTTAGGATTTTGATTTGAAGGACCTTGGCAATGGTAAATGGTAAACGGTAAATGGTAAATGGTGACTGGCAAGTATTGTTCATCACCTACCTTCACTACTAATACTCACGAGCCTTTTTATGTAAAGCTTTCCGTCGCCCACGGTGAATTTGAAAGATGCGCCACCTGAGCCGGCGCGCCCATTGATGTTACGATTTGTAAGAGTGGAGCGTTCCTGTTGTTGAAGTTCACCAAAACTCTCTTCAATATGGCCTTGCCTCAGAACGCTTGCGTCAATGTCCCCATTAAACCCTGCCGGCAATTTGATGGTTAGGTCCCCGCTAGCGATGCGAATGTCGGCGCCAAGACCGCGCCAACTCCGCACAGGGATGCTTACTGCCAGTGTCCCTGATCCTACAGTCGCATTAACGACACCACCTGTAAGTGTTAGTGCAGCGTCAGTCTCAGTTGCAGATATCCGTAAAGCTCCTTCAATACCTGCAACCTTCAAGGGACCTCGGCCAGCATTTAATTCAACGTCGGTTGCGACTGGAACCCGAATTCTGTAGTCGATCTTCCAAGGCATACCAAGCAATTGTTTCGGGAACTTTGGCGCCACGCGTTTCATGTACATCCGGTCGTGAGTACCTGTCGTCAGAATATGTACATGGTTTGAATCCTCACTAAAAAGGAACCCGTTTACCCGCGCTAATTGATCAAGCTCCTCCTCAGAATCCGCTTGTATCTCGATCTCGGCTGAAACTTCAATCTCTGCTTTGGGCCAACCTTCGATCGTGATTGACCCTCGAGGTGCACCAATAATCGTAACGCTGCCACCATATCCAAAACGGCGTGACTCGCGTCTGACACTCGTGCGGGTGAGCAACTTAGTGGTTTCTAAGACTTCATTCTTTTCGGGTTTCTGAGGTACAGGAGTTAGCGGTAACGCCGCGAGGCTGTTTGCTAGTAAAAGAGAGAGGACCAGCAGGATTAAGTACATTACAGCCTTTCTTGCAGGGTAAAGTTGTTCTTGCCACACGGAAGTGAATCAAACTTTTCTACCACCCGGCTATATAGTGGATCGCAAAGCTCAGAAAGCACCGGACCGATCCATTCTGGCACTCCAGCTTCTTGGGCATAATAAGGAGGCAGATGGGAAAGCAGGCTGCCAGCTCCGCCCATAGGATCTCTGGCGCCAAACACTACTCGACCGACGCCATGTAGCAACAGCGTACCCATACACATTACACATGGTTCAAGAGTAGTGTAGCAGGTCATCTCGCGACATCGCGGCCATAATTCCGGGTCGACTCTTTTCAAGGTCTCGATCTCAGCATGGCGTCCGGGATGGTAATAGGGAATTAACAAAGCATTCGCAGCGTCCGCAATTACATCTGGGCCGACTGTAATAATGGACGCTATCGGGAGATTGCCTGCCCTTTCCGCTTCAAGCGCCAGTTCTACTGCGCGGTGTAATAGCTGAAAATCGAGTTTCTCAACAGCAAGATTTGACGGGGATCTCATGAGACTCAAACAACCGGTCTCCCTCGGGATTTGAGCACACATCCTATCATGGGCAGGAGAGGATAACGCAAACAAAGAAAAAGTGCGGACCTTCTTAGTCGTAAGATCAAGAAGCATCCGCACCGACGGCTTGCACAATTCAAATCCTTTTTATCGTCTCAAAAAGGTTATGCTTCCACGAAAGTTAGTTACCATGACCGTGGCTCGACCATCGCCAACATCGCCAACATATTTGCGTCCATCGTGAGTTTTAAAGCCATTATTCCAAAACTGGCCCAGTGAGATCTTTCTGGTTGGCGCCGCAGCAACCAAGCTGAATGCTGAATCCGCAGGAATACGAATGCTTATGTCACCCGCCCCCGATTTAAATTCGTAAGTACCTCCAGATGAAAACTCACCATCAAAGAAAATATTCCCGATCATATTCTGGGCGAACACCTGCGTTGAGCTAATACCTGTCAGGTTAATATCGCCTTCTGATGAAATATGAGCACGCACAAGGCCACTGCGAATGTTGCTAACACGGATGTCGCCTCTACGTGTTTCGAGGTCCACAGAAGAATTAACGGGTACTTGCAGTGTAAAGTTCACGGCGCCAACGTCACCACGTCCCCGGTTATCCCCCATTACGTCGATCACGAGCCCATTGTCAACCTGACGTGGTGAAAACTTTGCGGTTGGAGATTCAAGCATAGCCGTAAGCTTAATCTCACTACGATCCCATGACTCGACAGTGATAGTTCCAGAGATGTTCTTTAACTCAACCCGCACATTCTTGCCAGCGGGATACCGTTTAGAAACCTTTTGCTGAGCACTTACGACGTAGGTGGTTAAGCAGGAAAGCAGGGCAACAGCAGTCAGAATTGAACACAAGCGTGGACCTGCTGGCCTAAGCCGTGCAGGTAAAATTCGAATACTCATTTGGTATGGGGCTCTTCCATCAAACCTTAATTTCTAATCAAAACTTCTGAACTCTGAGGCATTAAAGTTCAGCAAACTCCCTAAGGAGCGAAAGCTTTTCATGAAGTGCAGCATTCAACATCTCTTCTGAGATTTCATCGTGCGGATTATGTTGTAGCTCATTAAGCGAGTCGTTAACCGCTTGATCGATTACTTTCAGATTACGGTCGAAAGCTTCACGCATTTCGGGGTTCCAACGGGCCTTGTTCATCTCGACACGTTGATTCCAATAATTAATAGTTTGCTGCTGTAACCACATCCGGTCTTGGGCCCGCGACGTCGGATTCGAAGTTGCAGGCGGTGCTGCCACCGCTGTTTGATTCGTCGTATTAGAGTTTTCCCAACGGCGTACGCCCACGATGGTAGCTAGTGAGACTAGGACCACGAGTGCTGCAACTGATGAGACCATCTGCGGCAATGAGACTTGCCAACTCCGACTCAGCCAGCCAGACCATGACTTAGTAGCCACTTTAGTCCGCGCCTTAGCAGAAACGGCGGCAGCTTGCTGCTCTGCTTCGATAATGTTATGGATGCGGAGCCAGAGCGCTTTCTCATCTGGTGGCGCCGCATACTCACCGCGATGGTTGCGGCAAAAAAGAACAATTGATTCAAGATCACTGCGCAGTTCAGCGCAGCTCAGGCATTCCTCCAGGTGTAGATTAAGCGCCATCTGCTCTCTCTCATCCAGAGTTCCATCGAGCAGATCGCTGATCAACGCCCGGCACTTCTCGCAGTTCATTGCTTTCAACCTCTACACTGTCAACCAAGTACCACTGTAAAAATTGAGTTCTTGGTTGCCGTTTTTTCGGTTTGGCCAATCAAGGGGAGACTGCGTTTGAGTCCATTTCCCTGGCGATTTCTGTCTGCTGAGTTAACTTTGCCGCCTTAGGTATTAAGGACTGGCCAGTGAAATTCTGGCCCGTTCTTGGAAGCTATCTTCCGGCGTTCTGTTGCCTCAGTAGGCCTCTTAATTTCATCCTTGCCTTGTGCAATTGCGACTTCGATGTCCCGACCGAGCACCCCAGCATTCTGGCTATCTCTTCATGCTCATGCCCTTCGATATCGTGGAGCGTAAAAACTGTACGATATCCGGGCGGCAATTGCGCTATCGCCTTGTCTAAAGCTATCCGATCCACCACCGGCATCGCGTTAGGGTTCTCAGTTCCTTTGACGATCTGCACCGGGGTCTCGCCGTCCTCGGTGGTTTGCTCCATGCGAACTCCGCGTTTGCGAAAGTGCATTAGAACTTGGTTGACCGTTAAACGATGAAGCCAGGTTGTAAAAGCCGATTCACCCCGAAAGCTTCCAATTTTTCTAAAGAGCTGAATAAAGACCTCCTGGGCAAGGTCTTCAGCCTCCGAGACATTTCCCGTCATTCTCAGGCATAGTGAATACACCCGACGATTATGACGCTGGTAGAGTTCCTCGAAGGCTCCCATATCGCCTTCCGCGGCCCTCTGCGCCAGATCGTAGTCTGTTGCCTGCGGAGTCTCGGTTTCGGCTGCGGTCACGTATTTATTTGCTCGGGCAAGCTACGAAGGATTTATCCCCACAACTAGTTCGCCACGACAATCACGCGTCCGCAAATTTCAAGAGCTTGGTATCGTTTAGATTTCCCAAAACACTCTGTGTGTGAGGTTCTAATGATACCGTTAGCGCGGGTGTGATGCGGCGCTTTGAGCGCGTCGTTGCCTTACCCGACCCTTAAAGTTTTTCTGTTTTTCTGCCTGCCGCCACTCCCGCCTACCTCAGTTTAGCTCCGTCAATTCCCATTTCTGAGTGAGCGATAACCCCACCGCTTCAGCCCTCGTGCGAAGCGGCGCCATCAGAACCTTCAAACGATTGTGCGGCTGGCCTTAAGATACGGTCATAAGCCCCGGCTGACAAGCT
>CAZNPP010000016.1:0-11329 GCA_964574785.1 uncultured Chloracidobacterium sp.
TCTCGCAACCACCTTCAGGTGGTCTGACGCTGACTTCTGACTTCTATTCATCACTCATCACTCATCCTGTACCATATTCTTCCTGCTGATATATAATTCCACATTCTCAACCCAGTTTTTGTGCTCGCGTTTATCAATTCGGAACATAAGTCATGGCTGTCCCGAAACAAAACCCGGTAACGCGTCTGCTGATGGATTGGCAGCACGGTGATAAAGCCGCGCTGGACCAGTTAATGCCGCTTGTGTACCAGGAATTGCGTAGGCTGGCGAGTCGCTACCTAAAGAGCGAAAGATCTGATCATACGCTTCAGCCGACTGCGCTTATTCACGAAGCCTATCTTCGCTTAGTCGAACAGAACATGCCCGAATGGCAGAGTCGAGCACATTTTTTTGGCGTGGCCGCTCGCCTCATGCGTCAGATCCTCGTTGATCATGCTCGTAGTCGCGGTGCTTTCAGACGTGGAGGCGATCGCAATAAGATCCCTCTGGATGATGCCCTTCCGATTTTTTCCCAGGAGCAAACTGCCGAACTGCTCGCTTTCGACGAGGCTCTCACTAAATTAGCAACGTTTGATGAGCGAAAAGCACGCGTTGTAGAGATGCGCTCTTTTGGGGGTCTTAGCGTCGAAGAAACCGCAGAGGTACTCGGAGTTTCGGCGCCCACTATCAAGCGCGACATGCGGTTGGCGACGGCATGGCTTCGTCGCGAATTAGAATTGGGGGATTGAGACCCTATACTCGCGCTATCGTGATCCAACTTGTTCAGAGCATCAACTAAGACCAAAGGTTAGCAAGTGGCATCTTTGAATGGGCCAAAAAAGATGCGCGCGGGGAGGATGCGCGCGCTACTTGATTCAGGTGTGTGGACGGTGTCTAGCTCTTCTCTAACGCAACAGTAACGGGTACCGAGTTCGTAACCATGTCAAAAACTGGAGAACGCTTTTGGGCTAATTCACAGAGCTCCTGAAGTCTCTCCTCCGATGCATCCGCTTTGATTCGAAACGTTACCTGTATATTTTCGTAACCGTTTCGAACATCAGCAGATAATCCCAAGAAACCGCGCAGGTCTAGGCTGCCCTCAAGGCGTGACTCTACTTCATCGAGCTTGATGCCTTTAGCGGCGGCGTGATAGATGAGCGAAACCGTCAAACAACTCGCCATCGCATGTAGGACAAACTCAACCGGATTGGCGCCATTATCATCGCCGAGCAGCACCGACGGCTCGTCGGAGTCGAGAACCATCGGCTGCTTGCGAGACGTGTCTTCCTGACCAGCCCTAGAGAAGTTCTGGATGGTTGACCGATTGTGACCGCCGTTGATCCACTTATTCTCAGCGCGAAACTTAAACTTCGCGAGTCGAGGTGAACCGTCTATGGCATCGATAGTGCTGAATAGCTGGCTGACGTTCACCCCATTGACCATTTGAGTATTGGGCGCGTGCTCATTCAGGTTCTCAGCTGCTTTTTCGTTCATTATTTACTCCCGGTAAAGGTGCTCTGGGGCATCTTCAAGTTGACATGCGGAGAAAGCACATCTCAGAGATCACTCGCAGTAAAGAAAAATCGAGCTAATTTTGAGACAGACGCATAAAAGCTCGACCGGCGCTTTATCCGCTACCTATGGATCAAGACTGAGAATCGAAGGTGAGCTACGACTGATCTTGAACGTCCGATATCTAAAAGGGAACGTCGTCCTCAGGAATGTCAGGCGCCGCTTCGGCGCCCACACCCGCTCCCGCGCCAGCACCAACAGCCATTGGTCGGTCCACAAGGCCATCATCAGGCCTGGCGCCACCGATAAAGTGCATGTCAGTTCCGTTAACTTCAAGCGTATACCGTGTTCTACCCTCACGGTCTATAAACTCCTCGACGCGCAGGCGGCCTTCGATATAAACCTGCCTGCCTTTGGTAAGGTATTGTGAGGCAGTTTCCGCTTGCCGTCCCCAAAGAGAAACTCGAAACCAAGTAGTCTGATCTTGCCACTCGCCAGTCTTATCTTTGCGGCGCTCGTTTGTTGCAACCGAGAACTGACAGACCGGAGTGCCCTGCGGTGTGTAACGCAGTTCAGGATCGCGGCCAAGATTTCCTACAATAATGATCTTGTTGAAGGACATGAGGAACCTCTTCTTTTCTTAGGGATACGGTAAATCTAGCCGGATACTACTAGGCGCGCAGTAACGGGTCAAGGAGGGGGGCGTTATATATTGCGGATTGCGCGATTGGGAATTGCGGAATGGAAATTTCCAAATTCGAAATTCCAAATCCCGCAAATCACCATTCTTTCCATTCACCAGCGTATATCTGTTAGACTACTGCCATTCAAGTAATGGCATGCGGAAGGAATGAAAACCAAAGTTTATATTGAAACATTCGGTTGTCAGATGAATGTTGCTGATACCGAGCGAGCTGCCACCGGCTTGCGTAAAGCTGGTTATGAACTCACCTGTTCAGCAGATACGGCTGATGTTGTCCTGCTTAATACCTGCTCTGTCCGAGAGCGAGCTGAACGTAAAGTCTACAATCGTATTGCAGATCTTCGCGGCGGGCGCTCAGGTGACAGGAGTCCACTCATAGGGGTTATGGGCTGTGTAAGCCAACTTGAAGGCACGGCCATCTTTGACCAGGAACCCTCCGTCAATATGGTCATCGGTACTCGCGCCACCGATCGCATACCATCGCTCATAGCGCGGGCACAAAACGGTGAATCGGCAGTCATTGATCTAGGTGAGCGAGCTGAAGGTGAAACTTGGGACGTTTCGCCAGTTGAACGACATTCTCCTTATGTTGCTTTCGTGCCGATCATCGAGGGCTGCAACAAATTCTGCTCCTTCTGCATAGTTCCTTACTCGAGAGGTCGCGAGAAGAGCCGTCCAGCGAGCGAGATCATCGCTGAAGTAAACCGATTGCACGCTCTCGGTTATAGAGAGATCCACCTGATTGGTCAGAATGTAAATAGCTATCGACCGAGATCCACGGAAGGACTTGAAGGATTCCCGGGAGCCACTCCATTTTGCCGCCTCCTAAGAGCTGTCGCGGCAACGCGAATAGAACGCATAAAGTTTACAACTTCATTTCCTCGCGACTTTCATCCTGATATAGTAACGGCGATCGAGGAGCATCCGAATCTTTGCAATTGGATTCATCTGCCTGTGCAATCTGGAAGCGATCGCATTCTGAAGGCAATGCGTCGTGGCCATAAGGCTGCAGATTATCTGAAACGGATCGAAGCAATTAAGGGTTCACGAAGGCGCCTGGCACTGACGAGTGACGTTATAGTGGGCTTCCCGGGTGAGACTAGGGAAGACTTTGAGGAAACTCTAAGGCTGGTCGCAGAATGCGACTATGACGGGCTTTACATATTCAAGTACTCGAGACGTGCCGGGACACCTGCCGCGAACATTGATGACAATGTTTCGACGGAAGAAAAGAGATCTCGATTTATTCAATTGGAACAACTCCAGCGTAGCAATCAGGAGCGCGTCTATAGGAGTTATGTCGGACACACGGTCAGCGTACTTGTCGAGGGGCAGAGCGCAAGATCAAACGAAGATCTCACAGGGCACTCCAGTTGCCACAAGGTTGTAAACTTCAAAAGTGAGAGCGGGCTTGAAGGACAAATCGTCTCAGTGAAGGTAACGGAAGCCAAATCAAACAGCCTCTATGGAGAGCTGGAGCTTAAGAGGTAGGGTTGATGGAAATTGAAGTAAAAATCAGAGCTCTGATGATGGATCCAAATAGTGGAACGCCGATTATCATCCTGAAGGATGTCCAAAGTGAGACGATGCTCCCTATTTGGGTCGGAGCGTACGAAGCTAATGCAATTGCGCTGGAGATTGAGAAGATTGCCCCACCCAGACCAATGACGCATGACTTGCTGCGAAACTTGATTGTGGAGCTCGGTATACAGGTCGAGCGAGTAGTGGTCACTAATCTGCGCGACAACACATTTTTTGCCGTGATCGAAATGCGAACTAGCGATGGCAATCGAATGGTGCTTGACTCCAGACCTTCCGATGCCATTGCCTTGGCACTGCGTGCGGACTGCCCGATCTACGTTGATATGGAAGTCATAAAGGCTTCGCGCAATACTGTGCCGGCTGAAGAAGGGGGATTAGAAGACTCAGCAATTTCAGAAGAAGAATGGCCCGACGTAATCGGTGAAGCTGGCGATCTTCCTATGTAAGCACGTCTAGTCTATCAAGGGGGTATTGGTTACACAGTTCACACGAACCTGATCTTAGTAGCGAGCCTGAAAGTAATTGCCTACTAGCAGCGAATGGTAATCGCGATCGCAAATCAGAAAGGCGGGGTAGGGAAGACTACTACCGCAATTAATTTAGCCGCTGCGTTTGCCAGGCTGGGAAAGAAAACCCTCCTACTCGATCTCGATCCACAAGCAAACAGTTCTATATCGTTCCTGGATCCACGTAGCGTTCAACGATCAGCTTATGAACTACTGATGGACGGGCTGGCGCCCATGGAAGAATCTGTTTATCGCACTCCAGTCGATGGGCTCGATGTTGTGCCGGCGCGAATCAGTATGGCAAAGTTGGAATCCAAATTGATTGGAGACTTCGACGCACCATTCCGTCTTAAAGATCGCCTTGAGCCATTTCGTACCAGCTATTCGGCTATCGTTATCGACACTCCACCAACACTTGGATTGATTACTGTCAATGCTTTGGTTGCCGCCTCTCATGTTCTGATCCCGATTCAATCGTCGTATTTTGCGCTCGAGGGAACGGACGACTTACTGGAAACGATCGAGAAAGTGAAAGCTCGGCCCAATCCAAACCTTGAATTGTTGGGTGTTCTCGTAACACTGCATGACAAAAGAACTACACTCGGCCGTGAGGTCCTGGAACAGATCCGCGGAGTCTTTGGACCAAAATTGTTTGAAACGGTGATCTCGAAGAGTGTTCGTCTTGAAGAGTCACCAGCTTATAAGGAATCGATTTTTAGTTTTGCGCCAAACTCCTCCGGCGCAATTGAATATGCCAAACTTTGCGAAGAGGTAATGAGCCGTGTCTAAAAGGGGACTACCCACAGGTCTGCAGATGCGCCACGATGCGCACTACGTCGAAGAGTTGTCGCAACAGCGACCCGCCCCCGTCGGTCGCATGATTCCAGTAGACAAGATCGATCCCAATCCTGAACAACCGCGCGTTGATTTTGGCGATCTGACTGAGCTGACGGCCTCTATTTCTGAAAAGGGAGTTCTCGAACCTTTGCTGGTGAGGCCTCACAAATTGTCGGGGCGGTGGATGATCATCGCCGGAGAACGTCGTTGGCGAGCTGCGCAGCAGGCTGGCCTGCCAGAAGTTCCCTGCGTAGAGATGGACGTGGATGCGGGCACTGTTGCTGAGATCGCGCTAATTGAAAACATGCAGCGTAAGGATCTGACCGTTTGGGAGGAAGCAGACGGGCTACTGGCGCTGTGTGAAAGGTTTGGCTACACGCATGATGAAGTCTCACGAAAAGTAGGGAAGAGTAGAAGTACTGTCACGGAAGCAATATCGATCGCTTCCATTCCTGCCGATGTGCGCGACATCTGCCGTCAGGCCGATGTTTCCTCGAAGTCCGTACTTCTCCAGATCGTACGCCAGCCCGATGAAGAAAGCATGAGACGTCTGGCAAGAGAGGTAGCTTCGCGTGGCCTGAACAGGGACGATGCCCGTGAAGTGCGGCGGCAGGAGATGGGACCACGGGTTACTCCTGAAGCTAAGCCGTATGTATTCAAGTATGCTGGGCCAGGCAAAGAGTATAGCGTTGAAGTCCGTTTTCGTCGTACGCGCGTAGAAGCTCCGGAGATTGCTGCGGCGCTCCGCGATGCGGCAGACAACATTGAAGAGAATCACCTTGAATAAACGTCCGACAAACTTCAGTTTGTCGTCTTTCGAAGTCAGGAGTCAGAAGTCAGAAGGCGGCCTTCTTAATTCTTACTTCTGACTCCTGACTCCTAGCTTCTTACTTCAACAGACGACAAACTGAAGTTTGTCGAACCTAGGACTTCGCTGCGCTCTTCTTCTTCTCCGCAACAGCACGCTTCTGTAGCGCCCTGGCCCATCTCTCGAGTGTCGGTTGAAACGGCCGGAAAAGTCGAGCTCTGATGCTGTGCTTCTTCTCGTTCCAAAGCCTTAGCTGCTTCTCAGTATACATCCTCACAGCTGGCTCTAATTGACTCTTCTTCAACGAATGCTTCAGCGTTAGATGGTAGTGTTGGGCCACAAGTGAGAAAACTATTGCTGTCAGGTTGCCCTTATACGAAAGACGCGGCACCAGACGCTTGTGAAACGGTTTGTTTACCGGGAGTAAAACACCCATAGCTATCTCTAACCACGGAGCTTTGGGTCCCTGCCTGGGATGGTATAGGCCCGGTAACTCAGTAGCTTGAAACGGACCTTTGAGTCTGGGATCGGAAATAAACTCTACTAATCTTATTCGCTCAATTCCTCGCGTGTGCTCGCGCGGCAAACTATCGAAGGCCTCTTCAATGAGAGGAATGGTATTTTTGGGTAACTTTCTTTCAGTAAGGTTCTCGATCTTAATTGGCACAATTTGGCTGTTCCCTTTACAAATCTATATTTGTCGTCAATTGGAGCCGTAAATGTAGGTGATGGAACGTACACCGTCAAGTTTGGCTAGCTAGAGGAATGAACGGTTAGCTGATTATTTGCTTTACCTCCATTGACACGTAATCGTGCATCATGGAGTGCTGGAGAAGGGAACACACTTCATCCAAAAGCCCTTCACGCCCGATGGTTTGAGCATTAAGGTCCGCAAGGTGCTTGATAGCACCAAGAGCTATGACCACATCTAGCCTTTCGGCTTACGCGGATCATCTGAGGGATTTACGTAGGTGATTGTCCACGGTCCCATGCCGTGAACCTGAAGAACGGTCTCACCCTTTGTCCACGCGTAATGCCTCATCTCCGGGGGCCAAAAACCAAAGGTTCCCGCCGGCATAGGTTTCGTAGTTCCTTGATCGAACTTGTCACCCATTCCCAAATTGAAAGTGCCAGACAGCACTGTTACATGCTCGACCTGGGTGTGCCAGTGAGGCGGTATTTGGTACCCATCTGGGAGTAGGATTCGCATAGTAAACAATCCTGCTTTGCTGGGATCGCCCTCAAGAACGGCAAACCTCGCGCCCGGTGGTAATGATGGTGGACCATCTTTCCACTGAACATCCGCGGGAGTAAAGATCGCCATGTCAGCAAGGGTTTCCTTCGAAGCTCTTGGGCCAATGCCTAATACTATGAAACTCATCGCCAGTACGAGCGTGAGACTGAGAATAAATCTTTCCATGATTCTGCTCCTTATCAAGAGTTCGGGGCTACTTCATTTTCTTCCCTGAGACGATGAGCATCAAGGCGGGAAAGCTCATCTGGTTGCCGGGGAAAAACTCAGTCACCTCTTGAAGAACTTCTGCCTCCAGACGCTTGGCTTGCTCCTCAGGAAGGAGAGCCAGTTTCTCTCGTAAAGTGCCCGATGTTCCTGAGCGCATTTCCCAAAACTCCTTTGGAGTGATGGGAGCTTCAATCCGGTATTCAAGTTTTCGTTCGGCGACATCAACAGCTCCTGCCTCCGACATAACTGCTGCCAGTTTTCCAGGTTCAGCGAAGCGAAAGGCGTTCGGAGCATCGGGGGCGCTGGGAGGAGTTTTGATGTAACGGTCAACCACCTTCGTCACTGTGTAAGAAAAAGGATTTAGCTCGCTCTTACCCCAAACAGCTAACGCGATCCTTCCTGCAGGCTTAACAACCCTGAGCATCTCGCGCAGTGCCGATAAAGGGTCGGGAAAAAACATTACACCTAAACGTGAGACGGCAGCATCAAATAAGTTCGCCGCGAAGGACAGGGAATCGGCATCGCACTGACGAAAGCTAACATTGCTGATACCAAAGTTATAAGCTTCCTCTCTAGCAGCGCTTAACATCTCAGCAACGGCATCGGTGCAAGCAACCGACCCAGTTGGCCCAACTTTCGTAGCTATCGTCAACGCCGGTTCACCCGCACCACATGCCACATCGAGAATCGATTGACCTTCGGCGATGCTCGCGTCCTCAATTAACGCCTGAGTTACTGGTGCGAACATCTTTCGGATGGTGTGGTTATATTTTGCCCAATAGGCTGCAGACTTACGCCATTCTTCTAATGTATCAGTCACTTGGATTTGCGCCAGGAAGCCTCGCTTCTGAAGAAAAATGAATTGTACTAAAAATTAGCAAATGATTCCGCCGGCCAATAGGAAGGCAAGCAGTATCCACGAAATCACGCTATTCAAACGTGTCGTCCGATATTGACTGCGTCTGATAATACATATTATGTAGGTCAAGACTCCACCGTTATAGCCTCATTCAACGGTTGCGTATCTAGCGGCAACTCTTCGATAATCCAAAAGAATGGCATAAGGTACAGTTCGTATCAATGGGTAGGAATTGAAAACGAAAGATGCCTCTATCAACTCAACTGCGCAAGTGGCACCACGGCAACGTGTGGCGGTTCACCGCGCCAAGACCAAGACAAACTCGTTGCAGAGGTCCCTATCTTAGGTGCGGTGATCTAACTGCAGATGGCATATGCGCGGTATATCGGGCAGCCTGCCAGGATACCGGCCAGCCAACGCTATGCAGTTAAGCGTTACGTCGACAGGTGACGAACTTTAGTTAGGGTAATTCCATGTTTGCGTAAGGTTTTCTCTGCTTCTGAGTTCTTGTATCTGAGCAGTCCTATAAGCAGGTGTTTACTTTCTACCTGCATGCTTGCCATCTTTTCCGCTTCATCAGCGGCATATTTTAGAACTTTCTTGAGTCCACTGCTCAACGGGATTTCCATAGACTCCGAGAGCCTCCCCCCAGTGGCTGTACCCTTTTGAACGCTTTTCTCAAAATCTTTTACTGAAACATGTTCCGGAAGCAAACCAGAAATTAAGGTTTCCTCTTCGGAGTAAAGCAAGCAGCAGGTGTTCTGGTTCCATCAGATTTCCACCAAGCTCACTTACTACCAATCGAGCGAAATAAATGACCCGTTTGGTCCTTTCAGTGTAGTTCTTAAACATCCTCCCGATCATACTGGAACTCCTAAAAATATTCCGCTTCTCGACCGCTTTTGAGCAACCAAAGCGTTTTCGTAGGCTCATTAACCACTATTTGCAACCCTTGTGACCGTATAGGGAGGGTTGCTTTGGCTAATCGGCACGGTTCAGGGCTCTTGCTGCCAGGGTTAAAGTAACAACTGTAAACACAACGAGGGCCACAGCTTCAAGAATCAATGCCGGAGAATCTCCCACTCCAAGTAAGCTGAATCGCATCAGATCTACCTGCCATGTCATCGGGTTGAGGTATGCAACACCGCGAAACCAAATCGGCAGATCAATTAGCGGATAGAACATTGAACTGAAGAACATCAGCAGTATGTATGCCGCACTCGTCAGAGTATTAAACGCATCCATCCGATGAAGCCGGATCGCAAAAATGCTGAAAAGAAAGAACCAGCCTGCTGTAGTAGTAATCACGATTGCGGCCGTCACCGGCAGAAGTCTCCACCGAATCTGCGCCCCCATCGCTACAACACCCAGGGAGATTGCTAATACCGAAGCGATTACACTCAGCAGTACATTGAAGCCTATCTTACCTATCAGAAGCTGACGCCGCGTAATCGGATAAGTAAGCAACTCGTAGAATATCCCGGAATCCTTATCCATAAAGAAGCCCCAGGAGGTGTTCATAGCTACCGAAAATGTAACCATGCCGAGCACACCTGGGAGCAGAAAGGCGGTGTAACTAAAAACTCTCCCTTCTACAGTAAGCGAGCCTCCGAGCATCCTTTCAAAACCCATCCCAAAAAGAACCAGGTAAGCAAGTGGCACGAAAAGGTCCCAAAAAACAAACCCTATGTTTGTTATACGTTGCCGGTAGTCGCGGTAAAACACGGCCGCAATGCTAGTCATCTGGACTCCTTCATGAGTGTAATAAAGATCTCCTCGAGTGTCGGACCGCGCACCTCAAACTGAAGAATCGGAATGTCTCGAGAGATATCAGCGAGCTTTGCGAGCAACGAAGCCTCCTCCCCGTGGAACACCATTTCTACCAAACCGCCATCAAGTTGCAGTTCAACTGGATTCAGCGCCTCGAGCCGCCTCACCAGATCACCGTTTGTCTGTCCGAATGTCAGACTAACCCGGAAGACCCGTGTAGAGAGCTTGCGCAGTTCTCTCAGGGTTCCGGACGCCATCCTTTGGCCACGATCAAGTATTGTGATGGTTTCACACAACTCCTCCGCTTCGCTGAGCACCTGCGTTGTTAGAAGGATTGTACGACCGTTACGAGCTTCGGCGCGTAGACGATCCATCACACGCCGCTTCATCAGCGGATCCATTCCGGTCGTGGCCTCATCAAGAATGATCACAGGAGCATCCAGCATGAAGATCTTTGCCACCTGAATCCGCCTCTTGGTACCTATACTCAACTCCTGGACTGTATCCCGCAGTCGATCTCCAAGCTCGAACTCTTCAGTAATAGATTGGAGCCGCTCCTGAGCTACGGTTGTGGAAACTCCGTGCAAGTAAGCATAAATAAGCAGGTTGTCACGAACAGTTAACAGGTTCTCCGTAGCGGTTTGCTGAAGTACAACGGCCAACTGCTTACGAGCCTCAAGCGGCTGGCGAACCACGTCAAATCCCAGTACGGCTGCGCGCCCAGAAGTAGGGGAAGTAATGGTACTGAGAAGTTTTACGAGCGTGGACTTCCCTGCCCCATTTGGTCCAAGCAAGCCATAGATCTGCCCCTGTGGGACGTGAAAGGTTACGCCATCCAACGCTCGCACCGACTCGCCGGACTTCGAGCGATAAACTTTTCGGAGATCTTCAACTTCAATAGCGTTTTTCATCGTAACTGTTTTATTCAATTAGACTTAACAAAAACAGAAATGCGCGAGGAAAATACAGCTTTCCAAAAAGACCTCGGGCTTTTGCACCCTGCGGGCAATCCCGAACCCGTAGGGTGGAAGTCCCGGGTTCCAGACCAACTCAGGGTCGCGGTAGCTTGGAAATTCCTCGCGCCGCCTGCCAGATTCTCTTTTTAAGCTATATTTTCATCGCGCACTTTTCGAAATCACTAATACGATTAGATCTCGGGATAGTTTCAAGTAGTTTTGGATTGCTGTTGGCTCAACATGGCCGTATATCGCCGTTGCATCTCATCAGGTGCGACTTCCTCTATGCTGTGCCCTATGTTCCATCTATGTCCGAAAGGATCGCGTATGATTCCCGAACGTTCGCCGTAGAACTCATCCTTGGCTTCCCTTTCGATCCTGGCGCCCGCGTCGAC
>CAZNPP010000016.1:11429-49751 GCA_964574785.1 uncultured Chloracidobacterium sp.
ATTCACACTAAGGTATGCAAATAGTTCGTGTATCTTCATTTTGAAAATCTCCTTTTTGCGGTTGATGGGTTGAGCGTACTACCAGACCACATGGCGTGTCTTGTACAAATTTTACCTATGCCTTTCTGTGGAGATCACGAACAGGGAGATGATTCGGTGATGAAGGTGAGAGTTTCTGGTATTCAGTTGGACTTACGCCCGCGAACTCTCGAAATTGTCGATTAAAGTGAGGCTGGTCACTGTATTCCGCATCCAGAGCCAGGTCCAGCAGTTTTCGGGATGGCTTTGCGGCTGCTAATTCCAAAACCTTTTGAAACCGTCTGATGCGGCAGTAGAGTTTTGGAGTCAAGCCAACTGCTCGAGTGAACATTGCGATAAATTGCCGGTGACTGTAACCGGTTTCTCTGACAACCTCGCTCACATCACTGGTGTTGGTAAATTGATCAAGCGCAAAGGAC
This sequence comes from uncultured Chloracidobacterium sp., assembly GCA_964574785.1. GTDB lineage: Bacteria > Acidobacteriota > Blastocatellia > Pyrinomonadales > Pyrinomonadaceae > PSRF01. The sequence continues at coordinate 11,888 of CAZNPP010000016.1, forward strand.
ACTACTGGATGTAAACAGTGAACATTTGGGAGGCGGGCTGTGAGAATTGATTCGAAGATCGCCAACTGCTGCTCAGGAGACTTCGCAGCAAGAATTCGTTCTTCAGCTTCGTTTGCTGATCTTCCCCACAACTCCTCTAGTCGCGTATGCCGTTCAGAGAGCTCGCTGGCGGGCACGCCGAACAGCACTTCAGCAGCGCCAGGGTAGAGTTGAGCCCCAACAGACGCCGATGGAACGGAGATGTCGCGAATGTAGGCTTTGCTTCTGGCTCCTCCCACAATCGCACAGCCTATTTCTTCACTGTTCTGATCATTTACTTCCTCGAAAAGACGCAGCGGAACTTCTGATAAGCGGAAGACGAGGTGCATCATTCCCGTAGGTAAGACACGTTCTCGCTCCGCCTGAGGTGCGGTCATCACACTTGACGGTTCGCTGGCCCAAATTCTCTTGATCCAAGGTCTCAGAGATGGACGAGGCGGGCGTTCCAATAACATTCTACAAACTTATACTGTGATTAGTGATTTCCGCAGTCCAAGGTACTGTAATCCGGCGAACAATGCCACCGCTAAAGCCTGGCCAATCACGAATGTATAGCCAAGTTCGGTCGGCAAAACCCAGCCAGTTAGCAATAGGACAATGCTATCAATAGCCCAAAGCGCGTTCAGGGTAATAACCAACCAGATCACGGCTTGTGACAGTACCTCTCGTGTTGCGAGGTAGACCAACCAGGCGGCGAAGGGTAACAAGCTCACACCTGAGTAAACCAGTAGTTCAGCTGGCAACCCAAGAAACTTTTGCAGAGTTGCAGAACCCAGCATCAGGAGCAATCCTGATGTCAGGCAGGTGGCCGCATCAACTAGCAATACCCATTTTAGAAAAGCCGAAATACGAAACATAAACCCTTATCCTCCGAAATAAGATTCTTCTTGCTGGCCCTGCATGATTCCTGAATTGGCGACCGAAAACAATTACCTTGGAGGTAATGGAAAGTGCTTTTTCTAATGTGATAAGTTTCACGCTAATGGAGGATGTTCACACTCAACGGGTTGGTCACTTGTTGCGAGATTGGCGCAGACGTCGTCACTTGAGCCAGCTTGACCTGGCCTGTGAAGCCGAGATTTCGTCGCGGCATTTGAGTTTTATCGAAACAGGTCGTTCGCACCCAAGCCGTGAGATGGTCTTGCGCCTTGCCGAACAGCTCGATGTCCCTCTGCGAGAACGTAATGCGCTACTAGTTGCCGCCGGCTTTGCTCCAGTCTTTAGTGAACGTTCGCTTAGCGATCCATCACTTAGCGCCGCGCGCAAAGTTGTTGACTTGTTGCTCGCGGGACACGAACCCTATCCGGCACTCACCGTGGACCGCCACTGGACCATGCTGGCAGCAAATCGTGCTGTTACACCTTTACTTGTCGGCGTTGACTCTTCGTTGCTTCAGCCGCCGGTCAATGTTCTGCGTTTAACTCTGCATCCGCGCGGTCTGGCGGGTCGTATAGCTAATTTGCGTGAGTGGCGAGAGCATCTATTAGCGCGTTTACGGAGACAAATTGAAGTAAGCGCTGATGCGGTTCTCATAAACCTTTTAGAGGAACTCAGCAGTTATCCGGTGCATACTCAAGGAAAAGACTTGAAGGCAGCAGCTATAGACTATGCAGGAGTTGCAGTACCCTTTCAACTCACTACCGAAATGGGAGTGCTGTCGTTTCTGAGCACCACGACAGTTTTCGGAACTCCGGTTGACATTACATTATCGGAACTAGCTCTCGAGTCTTTCTTTCCCGCAGATGCCCGTACGACAGATAGGTTAACTGAATTCTTTAAAGCTAATTTAGCTGGGAAATAAACCTCAACAAGGGCCAGTAAGTCGTTCTCTTTCAATCAGTTTTGTGAGAAGTCCAATTTCTCTGAAAAGAATTGCAGCAATCGGGTTTCGACGCGTTCGCGGATCTTGTTGCCGTGTGTCCCACCTGCATAGATCTCGAAAACATGGGGAATGTTTTGCTCGGATAGCGCTTGTGAGAACAGACGACCGCCTTTGATAATGTAGGGAACTCCTCTTTTTCACCATAATCGATGAATAAGCCCCGAAGCTTCAGTAGGTTCTCCGTTTTCCCTTCAACCATATAGAGCGGGAGCCGCGCCACCCAATTGTTATACGCTGTCCCATTCCTTGCGAGGCAAGGCACTTTGGTGCTCGCTGCCGAAACAGGTCCCGCCTCTACGCAGCCTCCCTCGCGCTCCTTAAACGGAAAGTCCACAAAGAAAGGACCACGATCAGCGTTGGGTGATAGCGCCGCAGACAAGGCAAGAAAGACAATGGTGTAAAAATCGTCCAGAGATTCCGGTTTGGGCTTGAGTTGTTCTTTTGATGTTAGACGAACGACCTTCGACCAACTAGGATTAGCCTCAGTCAAATCAGCCTCCATAGCGAGACAGCAAGGAGCAAGAGCATAGACTGTGCTGAACACCTCCGGGTGCTTCATTCCAGAACAATCGCTCCAAAGCCTCCCATTGAGTGACCCGCAATCCCTCGACTCTCGGAACGCGCAATGGTGCGGTAATTCGAGTCTATGTGGATCACTAAATCACGAACCATGTGGTCTTCCCAATTACCGGTCACCGAGGAATTTGTGTAGAAAGCTCCACCATAAGCATTCCGGCCGTTGGGCGCCACTATGATCATTTCGCGGATTTTGCCACTCTTGATCATTTCGTCCATCGTCAACTGAATGTTAAGACCTTGAAAAATGCCGTTGGTCCATGCCCTGTTTCTACCCAAGAACCCGTGGAGGAGATAGAGTGTTGGAAATCGCTGTGCCGAGTTGCTGTCGTGGCTTGGGGGGAGATAAACGATTGCGCTCTGCTCCGTTGGATCACCTAGCAGATTCCCTTTAAGCGCGGGTGCAGAAACTGTAATTTCGACTAGTCTGCTCTTTGAAACCTGCTCTTGCGCGATACTCTCGACGTTTACAAGAATGAAGCAGATGCAGATGACGATCAATTGAGTCAATCTTCGGGCTTGCATATTTAGTCCTTCTGGTTGAATTCGAGCAGCAAAACTTAACATACAGGCGCAAAGCCGCAAAGCTTTTGAACAACTAACGGATGTGTAGGGCATCAAAAACTCTGCATCCTGGCTTCTTGGCGGCTTTGCGTTATGGTCTCAGCTTAGCTTAGAGCGAATCTCAACATGACAGCAATTATGAGCGGATCGGTAAATTGCTTGGACCACTTCCAAGCTACGGCGTCCTTCCTGACCGTCGCATCGTGGTCTCACATTAGTGTCGATGGCTAGCAGGAAATTCTCAAAAATCCTGCGGTGCCCGCCTACATTTGACACGACAGGTGAGCTAGCGCTGTCATTCTTATCTCCCGGCTCTTTCGTGATCAGAACTTCTGATTGTTCCCGCAAACCAAGAGTTGTGAGTCGGTCCTGTTCCAGAATCAATGTTCCTTCCGAACCGCTTAATTCGACGCGGCGCGCATAACCAGGATAGACAGAGGTTGCTACCTCCAAAGTCCCGAGTGCTCCGTTTGCAAATTCGAGCGTCGCTACGAGCGTGTCCTCGACTTTGATTTGGTGCAACAAAGTGGCTGTTCGAGCCGAAACCCTTTCGATGTCTCCGAGTAACCACAACAACAGATCAACCGTATGAATCCCTTGATTGATCAGGGCCCCGCCGCCATCAAGTGCCCAAGTTCCACGCCAACGTGAATTTCCGTAGTACTCTGGCGGACGATACCATTTGACTTGAGCAGATACGAGAATCGGCTTTCCTAATCTACCTTGGTCTACCATCTCCTTCAGCTTGCAAATATCCGGCGCCACTCGATCCTGGAAAAAGACTCCTAACTTTACTCTGGCCCGTTGGCAATGCTCAATCAACTCATCAGCGCGTTGCAGGTTGACGTCAATCGGTTTTTCGACAAGTACATGAAGCCCCTGTTGGGCGGCTGCTATGCCCTGCACGGCGTGCAGCCCTGAAGGACTTCCTATCGCCACTATGTCCAACGGTCGGTGTTTGAGAAGAGATTCGAGGTCTTGATATGCAGTGGCTTTGTAAGTCAACGCCAAGCGCTCCGCCTTCTCCGAATTCTGACCAAAAACAGCAGCAACTTTAATTCTTCCAGTTTCTTGAGCTGCACGCGCGTGAGTTTCGCTTATATTACCGGCGCCGATGATCCCGAGGTGAAACATAGAAAGGTTATTTGCCTTCACCGGCAAATTGACGCCAATGAGACTCCATCTGTTCGGCTGTTGCGATCTCGGAAAGGATAAGCACTCGGTATTTAAAAACTACCGACTTGCTCGGCTCGATCGTCAACTCGAGCTTCTGCTTGCCATTACTGAAAACCGCCTGCCCAAGAGGATTTGCAGCGAACAAACCATAGCCGCGGGCGTGCCAAAAGGTCGGAAAGCCGGGGTTCTCTGGATGGTCTAAAACTGCAAGTGTGACGAGTTCTTTATCGACGTTTCCGGTTAGCATTGTCCATCGCCCGCGCGTACCCCACACATCGTCACCAGTTTTCCCTTCACTGCTGAGATAAAGGCCACTAACTCCGGTGTTATCCAATACTTTTATCCGGGTGGGCTGGCCACTGGCGTCGGTAAAAGCAAGTGGTTCATTCGAAGGATGTTCTAACTCCCGTCGAACACGAATTCCAAGCAAGCCTTCCTTGTTGTCTCGAAAGACCACGGGCTTTTGCAGGGCGGAGAGTTTCGTTGTGCGGTCAATTGCTCGCAGTTTTGGCCCGCCGGTAAAACTAAAAGTAGTGGTCTCTCGCAAGATGGTTTCGCCGTCTGGCATAACCCAGTCGGCCTCCACTTGCAACTCATTCTTCTCACCGGGAAGACTTATACGACGGTGCAGGACTGTTCCCATCTTCTTTTGTCTTTCCAGAGGTAGCGCGGTCGAATTATTCCAGAAGTCGACACCGTTCACGTCTCCATAGTTGAACCACATACCAACGTGGTGGGGGTGGTCCACGCGCTCGCCAGCGCGGGGCTCGAGCGGAAAGCCACGAGTAACAATCGTGCCCTTAGCTGTACGTAGTGGGTTAAGTACGGGGGTCTTAAGCTTTTCGGTCCAGGTATAGGTGGTAAATGGTCGTCCCTCGATCAGGATATCAACCTTATTAGCTTTTTCGTTCGGCACGATCCGCACACCGATCCTCCGTTGCGAGCTACCCCCTCCCAACGAGATTGAGAATATTAAGGTGAATAATAGATACGCGGTGATTGTAACTTGCATACGATACATAAGTTGTTGGACTTTGGACTTTGGACTTTGGACCTTGGACTTAACCTACAACCACTTCCTGTTTTGCCTCGTCGAATGTGACGCGCTTCCCCGTATGCAGAGCCGCAATTGTCATGCAGAGGGCAACCGAATGGTTGTAGCCCGCATGAATATCTGCATTCGGTGTCTTCCTTGAGCGGACGCTCTCCATCCAGTTGCGCACGTGAGCCATCGTTGAACTATCGACACCGGTCGCTGCCCCACTCTCGACGCGAGCCACTTCTTCCACCAGAGAACGCTTCGGCAGTTGGAACGCTTTAATTCCCATAGCTTTGGCATACCTTTCTTCCAAACCGCCCTCGGGAGTGATCATATTCGTATCGAGGTTGAGTGTTCCTCCATTTGAATAGTAAAGCTCTTTCACCCCGCCAGCGCTGTTGGTCTGTCGTGAAGAGTAAACTACTTGAAAACCCTTCCCACCTTTCGCAGCCTCACCGTAATCAAATACTGCTGTCATGGTGTCGAAGTTACGACGACCATCACGCCACAGATAGATCCCGCCGTTGGCGACTACACTAGTTGGATACTTGTATCCGGTGAACCAATGTACAGTATCGATCTGGTGGACCATCCACTGGCATGGGATGCCGGAAGAGTAAGGCCAGAACAGACGGAACTCGATGTACTTACGAGGATCGAACGGCTCGAATGGCCGGTTGATGAGAAAACGTTTCCAATCAACTTCGTTCTCCTTAACCAGCGGTACGAGATTGGGGCGCCGCCATCGGCCTGGTTGATTGACGTTCCAGGTCATCTCGGCCATTACAATGTCACCAAATTCACCTGACTTTATGAATTCATCGGCACGCATGTAACCCGGGGTTGAGCGCCTCTGTGTTCCAATCTGAACAATCTGCCGTGAGTTGGTCACCAATTTCAGAGACTCACGGGCATCCTCCATGGTGCTGGCGAATGGCTTCTCGACAAAAACGTCCTTGCCGGCCCGCACTGCCTCGTTGCAATGATACGCATGTTGAAAGTCTGCTGTGGCAATGATTACTGCGTCGACGTCCTTCCGCTGGTATAGTTCGTCATTGTTGCGGGCCTGGAAAACGTCTTTCGCGGTTCTCTGCTTGATTTTGGTAGCAACTTCCTCTCGTCGGGGCTTCCAAAGCTCAGAGATAGCAACGAGCTCAAAATTGTATTCATCAGCAAGTTTTAGAAACGCTGGTACCAATGCATCCATCGCCCGGTCGCCGGGGCCAACGACTGCGACTCGGACGCGATCATTAGCGCCGGCGATCCTGGCATAACTCGAAGCCTGGGAGCTGATCATAAGACCCGCGGCGCCTATGGAAGTTGTTTTGATAAAGTCACGTCGTGAATGCTTCGTAGTCATGATGATGTCTCCAATACTCTAGTTATAGCGCTCCGGCGCGCTTTAACAGGTCTTTCATCCCTGCCATACTTTGTCGAGTTGATTCTTCAGGCGTACCTGCCCCGCGCCAGTGGGTTTCCAGTACGACAGCGCCACGATAACCATCGCTCTTTAATGCCCGGAACTGGCCCACATAGTCGATCATGCCTCGGCCCATAGCCATCCAAGCAAAACTGCCATCTGCATTTCGAACCACATCTTTGCAATGGACGTGTCCGATGCGGTCCTTCGGCAAAAGGTGGTAAGCATCTGGATAAGGAGTTTCATTACGAAACGCGGAATTGCCGGGATCCCAGTTGAGCTTAAAGCTTGGTGAATTCACAGCCGCGAGCGTGCGGGCAGCCTCAGCTCCAGTTGCGGTGTTGCAGGCGTATTCATTTTCCATAACTAGTGTGACGCGTCGCTTAGCGGCTATCGCTGCGGCCTCTCGAAGTTTATCGTCAATTGCTGCGCGATAAGGAACTTGGTCTTCGAGTCGCCAAAAATCGAAGCATCGCAAGCGATCAGTATTGAAAACTCGAGCTAATTCAAGGCCTCGCTCGAGCACTTCAGGCTGTTGCTCGAAAGTAAAATCTGCGCCAAAGGTATCGCGCTGGCTGAATTTCGAAACAGGGGCGCCCTTCCAATCCACCTTGAAGAGTGGTCCAGCGATTGAGGAGACTCTTAGCTTATAGCGATTCAGTAGCCGGCGAGCTTCGGCAATCTCTTTGGCATCAAGTGCCATCACGTTCTTGCCCCAGAGAATGCGAATTTCGACAAAGCCAAGCCCGAACTCTTTGGAGGCGATTTCGAGCGCCCGTCCAAAATCGTGCGTTATTTCATCGCTAAATACTGAGATCTTAAATGTCATCTTCTTAGATCGTTGTCCGTGGTTAGTTGTCAGTTGTTAGTTGTCCGTGGTCCGTTGTCAGTGGTCAGTGGTCAGTTGTAGTAGGTTTTGAGCTGATCGTAAAACCAGGAAAAACGCAAGCCGTCGGACTACAAATGAGAATAGCTAACCACGGACAATTAACAACTGACTACGGACCACAAACAACTAACAACGGACAACTGACCACGGGCAACGAATCAAATCTTCAATTTCAACTCTTCCTCAATATACCTCTTACTGATTAACGCCGACTCTTTAGCCGATCTTGCCTCGTCGGTCACACTGTCAAGCTCGACGACCGCCCAGCCTCTAAAATCAATCTCTTTTAAGGCAGTAAAGACTGCTGGCATATCGACTCTTCCACGTCCCAGCTCGACAAAGCGATAATTGCGATTCCCCCCTTCAATACTTTCTACGTCCTTAATGTGTAAGAACAACAGTTGATCTCGATATTGTCGGATAGCCTTTGCTGGGTTGCCGCCACCCTGCTCATAGTGCGCGATATCGAGTTCCAACTTTACATAACGAGGGTCTACCGCAGCCATAATCTGATCCACCTCTTCGGGTGCTTCACCAAGACTATTCATATGGTTGTGATATCCCAAAGGCACGCCGAGGTCAGTGGTGCGTTTGCCAATCTCCGTTAATAGCCGCCCCAGTTGTTTGAAATCTGCTGCGGTGGGTGCGCGCTCTTTGGCGCGGGCGGAATCTGTTACTTGAAGATACTTTCCCCCTGCATCATGCACGAACTTGGCGTGACGAGTGTGTTTTGCGATCTCTTCTGCTTCAGTGCCTGGGGTGATACGAACGCCACCGCTTGAAAGGGCAACAAATGTGAGGCGGTGCTGGTCCAGAAGTTCACGCAGTGCTTTCGGCTGCTCTTCGTATTCTTTTAGAATGTTGGCACGCAATTGAATGCCACGAAAACCAACTTCAGAGATGTCCTTGATTGCTTGCAGGTCGTTGCCGCCCCAGGTAATTGCGGCATAACCAAAGAGAATGTCAGCAGGCGCCGGTGAAATCGGGTGTTCGAAATATGAGAGATCAGCATATGGATATAAGTCAGGTTCAAAGACTTCGGCAAACGTCTTCGGGCACAGTGCTGAGCCAAAAGTTAGGGCGCTTAGACCAGCAATGAAGCGGCGACGCGAGAGTGGAGCTGTCATAGCTTCACCTTTCTTTTACATTTAGAACAGATTAAACCGGGAGTGCGTTCAGTGAGGCATTGTGTAGCAAGGAGGGTCTTGGATGCAATAGCCCGAGTGATGAGTGATGGGTGACAGTTAACTCATCACTCATCACTCATTACTCATTACTGTTTTTTCAGCATCCTGTAACACTCACAGGCGGCCTCTTCGAGCATCTTCCGATCACGGATCAGGATATGGCCTCGCTGATAATCGATAACTCCATTATCGCGAAGAAGACTACAGGATACGGTCACACCCGCACGCCGAGCACCAAGATGCAATGCGATCGTTTCATGTGTGAGCGGCAACTCATGGTTCCTAGTGCGGTCGTCCATCATCAGCAACCAGGTACACAACCGTTCATCCAAACGATGACGTCCATTACAGACCGCGCGTAAAGAGACTTGTGCAAGCCTGGTGTTCGTATAGGACAACAGGAGTTGCTGCAACGCGTTGCCTCTAGCGAATTCATCCTTAACTACTTCTGTGCTGACGCGAATGGCAGTGCCAGCAATGGTTGCCTGGGTCCAATACCCGGCGATGCTGGAGTCTAAAACGGCCGAGAGTCCAACCATGCCCTCATTACCCACGATAACAGGTGAAGTCGCACTGCCATCGCGCAAATAGTAGAGGTGTGAGAACACTGCCGTTTCGGGAAAATAGACGAACTCAATCTCGTCCCCAGACTGGTAAATGTCCTGATTGGCCATGACCAGGATCGCTTCAAGATGTGGTAGCAGCCGCGCGAAATCAGCGCCCGGCAATCCGACCAGGAGTCTGTTGGTCAGCAACCCGTCAAAGGGTATTTGAGGGGAAAACATTAAGTTCTCTGAGCGCATCTGTCGTTATATGAAATCGGATTGCTAAAGGCCGGAAAATTTCGACGGACAATGACAAAACGTTGAGCCAAGATAATACTACGAACTAGGTCTGCAGACTAACTGGAGTTCGGTTTCTCTTCATCCCCTACGGGATTCCAAGCGGGGGACCGTTGCGGTTACTTTTTCTTAGCACGAGAGAGAGTATGTTCTTGGCCTGGACGTTAATGGAGGCTGTGGTATAAGTAGACGTACATTACCCCTACGCTTGATCAGCCTTCCTGATCTTTTTGCAGTCGGTTCAGGTCCTTTATCCTTCATCCTTCCGAGTACGCCGGCTCCTTTACATTGATGATCAATTCAATTGCTAGATCAATCTGTTCCGGGCTGCCTAACAGCACGAGCATGTCCTCAGCCTCAATCACAACTTCAGGGCCGGGATTGATCTCTGTATGACCACAACGCGTAATTGCGATTATTGTGACACCAGTCTGTGTTCTGAGTGCTAATTCGCCAATACTCTTCCCAACCGCTAGCGAGCCGGGTTCGACAAATAGCGTTTCGCTCGATGCTGATCTTAACGCTTCAGCAATGTCAGTCATGTCCACCGTCGACGCAGAAGGTTCACGAAGCATCTGATATCCTTCACTCCTGATTTCTGCGATGTGCCTCCGGATTACGCTACGTGCAATGCCATACTCTCTAAGTACCCTCGAAAAGATTTCTATACTTGTTTCGAACTCCTCAGGAATTATTTCGTTAGCACCTAGTTTTCTTAAATCGTCCATTTCTGACATGTAACGTGTCCGCACAATGATGTGAATCTGTGAATTCATCTGTCTGGCGAGCCGCACAGCATGCCGAGTTGCTATAGGATCTGAGATCGCGAAAACAAGGATACGGGCGTGCTCTAAGCCAACGTGATGCAGCAACTCTCTTCGCATCGCATCTCCGTAGACAATGTGCTCTCCCTCCGCACGTGCTTTGCGAACCGCTTCAGCGTTCAACTCCATGACGATGTACGGTATGCCTGTCCTGCGCAGTACCTTTGCCAGATTTCTCCCATTTAGACCATAACCAACAACAATCACATGACCTCGCATTTCAGAGGCTTTGGCGGTAGCTTCATCAGATACGGGCTCAATTGAAGGACCTGCAGGGAATAAAGATTGGATAGCATACCCGATGCGTGGCGCAGCTTTAATAAGGAATGGTGTCGCGATCATTGAAATAATTGAAGCTGCCAGAAACCGCTGGTAGTCACTCACTGAGAGTAAGCCCTGTGGTAGTCCAGCTTTCGCCAGAATAAATGAGAACTCTCCTATTTGGGCCAGTCCTAGCCCTGTCATCGTGGCCACGCGTAGCGAGTAACCGAGAAAACGCACTATCGCAATGACGAGAAGCATCTTCCCCACTATCAAAGCGCCGACCCACAAGAACACCACAAGGAAATCTCCGGCGAGGGCGCTAAATGAAAGAAGCATTCCAATGGAGATGAAGAATAGGCTGTTGAAGACATAGCGAAACGGAAGGATCTCGGCCACAATCTGATGACTGTATTCAGATTCGGAAAGCACTATTCCAGCGATGAAAGCTCCGAGTGCAAGAGACAATCCAAATTGTGCTGTTAGCCAGGAGGTGCCCAGACTTAATAGGACCACTGAGACGATGAAGATTTCCGGGCTGCGCAATCTAACCATGTGATAGAGCAGGTAGGGGACCACAGTTCGGGCTGTGAAGACAATCAACGCAATCACAGCTACAGCAGCCCCAAGCGTTAAAGCAATACGTGTAGCTGAGACGCCTTGATTCCCACCTAGAATCGGAACCATGAGCATCATGGGAACGATGCTGAGATCCTGAAAAAGTAAAATCCCAACCCCGGCTCTTCCATGAGGGGCATCGATCTCAGCTCGATCAACGTAAGTTTTGAGCACAATTGCTGTGCTGGAAAGCGCGAATAAAAAACCATAGAATACAGCCTGATTAAGCGGGCGATCGAGAAGATATCCGATCACTGTGACAAATATCGTGGTGAGAACGACCTGCAGACCGCCTCCCAATAAAAGCAGACGCTTCATTTCGAGAAATTGGCGTAAGGAGAACTCAAGACCGATGGTGAATAAGAGCAGTACTACTCCGATTTCGGCGAGCACGTTAATGGCCTCGACATCTCTGATTAACCCCAACCCATAGGGGCCAATCAAGACTCCCGTTATCATGAAGCCAACGATTGTGGGTAACCGGAGTTTATTGAAAATGAAAGCTATTGGCACTGAGGCAAGCAATAGGAGGAGCACTTCCTGGAGTAGGGGAACGGTATGTGGCATAGGTGGTGAATGGTAAATGGTAAATGGTGAAATCGTAAATCGTGAATAGTGAATCGTGAATAGTGAATCGGCGACGCTAAATGGTCAGTGGCTCTAGAGGGCGATTAGTCATTTAACCGACTCAACCACGGACGATTCACGATTTACGATTTACTCATTTGCGCTTTGCGCCTCTCCTTGACACTCTGAAACGGCTATTGGTACATTACGCGGTCTTTTCAAACACCTGCTTAGTCCCTATGTGCTGACTAACTCTAGTCCTTATGCTGACTGAAACTAAGCGCTATACTGACTGAAACTTAAGTCTAACTGAAAAACTTAGTCTCATGAGTGCCAAAGTCAAAGGCCAAAGGCCGAAACCCAAACAAAGGAGTTCGCTTGAGTACTGAATCAGGTTTTTTGTTTACCTCCGAATCCGTTACCGAAGGCCATCCAGACAAGATTGCTGACCAGATTTCGGATGCGGTCTTGGACGCTGCCCTCGCTGAGGACCCAACTGCGCGAGTCGCTTGTGAAACCCTTGTTACCACAGGCCTGGTAGTCGTTGCTGGCGAGATTACCACAAGTGCCCGCATCGATTTTTCTCGTGTAGCCCGCGATACCATACGAGACATCGGCTATACCCGAGCCAAATTCGGGTTTGATGCCGAAACATGCAGCGTGCTCTCAGCACTCGATCGCCAGTCGCCGGATATTGCCATCGGTGTTGACTCAGGAGGCGCCGGCGATCAGGGATTGATGTTTGGATTTGCCTGCAACGAGACTCCTGAATTGATGCCACTCCCAATCCAACTGGCACACGTCCTTGCCAGGCGCCTTTCAGAGGTTCGCAAGTCCGGCGACATGCCATACCTCAGGCCTGATGGTAAATCCCAGGTGACGGTTGAGTATCGTGATGGCCGGCCTTTTCGCGTTGAAGCAGTGGTTATCTCCTCCCAACACGGTCCAGACGTCAGCAATGAACAACTCAGGTCCGAAGTTATTGAAAAAGTGATCCACCATTCGATTTCTTCCGAGCTCCTGGATAAGGACACAAAATATCACATTAATCCGACAGGTCGCTTTGTAACAGGTGGGCCCCAAGGGGATACCGGATTAACTGGCCGGAAAATTATCGTTGATACCTATGGGGGCTACGCGCCGCACGGAGGTGGCGCTTTCTCAGGTAAGGATCCAACCAAAGTCGACCGTTCGGCGGCCTACATGGCTCGCTATGCAGCGAAGAATATAGTGGCTGCCGGGTTGGCTGACCGTTGTCTGGTACAGCTTGCGTATGCCATCGGGGTTGCCGAGCCGGTTTCAGTACTGGTGGAAACATCGGGTACCGGACGAATCAGCGAAACGTCTCTGTCAAAACTTGTACGGGAGCATTTCCAACTAACACCCGGCGGCATTATCGAGGAACTAAAGCTGCGCCGTCCTATCTATAGGGCAACAGCCGCGTACGGCCACTTTGGTCGTGATGAGGACGGTTTTACCTGGGAGAAGACAGATCGGGCTGAAGTATTACGTGAAGCCGCACAAGTTTAACCCCAGTATAAAAAGAAGTTTACTATTCAAAACTGAAGAGGAATCAAGCTAAATGAGCGCAACACGTTCAGTTGAATTCGATGTCAAAGACATCAGTTTGGCCAGCCATGGTAAGCAACGAATCGAGTGGGCCGAACGAGAAATGCCAGTTCTAAGGCTCATTCGTGAGCGCTTTGCCGCCGAGAAGCCTTTGAGCGGAGTAAAGCTAGTCGCCTGTGCTCACATCACTACCGAGACGGGTAATCTTGCGCGAGCGTTACAAGCTGGCGGCGCAGAAGCCGTGCTGATAGCTTCCAATCCGCTATCAACTCAGGACGACGTCGCTGCGGCCTTGGTGGCAGAATGGGGCATCCCAGTTTTTGCGATCAAGGGAGAATCCACCGATACCTATAATCGTCATGTACGAACTGCCCTCGATTTTCACCCTGACGTAATCATCGATGACGGATCTGATGTTGTTGCAACTCTCCTGAAAGAGCGTGCCAGCCAGGTTAAGGAAATTATTGGCTCAACTGAAGAAACAACTACCGGCATTCAACGTCTGGTGGCTATGCAAAAAGCCGGGGTGCTGAGCTTCCCAGCGATCGCCGTAAATGACGCCCAAACAAAGCACTTTTTCGACAATCGCTATGGAACTGGTCAATCTACGCTCGATGGAATCATTAGAGCCACAAACATACTGTTAGCTGGACGAAATCTCGTGGTGGTTGGGTATGGCTGGTGTGGAAAAGGCGTTGCCCTACGGGCGCGCGGTATGGGAGCTAACGTGATCGTGACAGAAGTTGATCCAATTAAGGCCGTTGAGGCAGTAATGGATGGCTTTCGCGTGATGCCCATTGCCGAGGCAGCATCAGTAGGGGATCTCTTTGTAACCGTAACGGGAAATCGCCACGTAATTGATCAAGAACATTTCGAGAAGATGAAAGACGGCGCAATTGTCTGCAACAGTGGCCACTTCGATCTTGAGCTTAATCTCGTAGCTCTTCGTGATATGTCCGAGGATCCGATTCAGGTCAGACCCTTTGTCGAGGAGTACCGGATTAAGGGTAATGGCAAGAGCGTTGTAGTCTTAGGCGAAGGGCGTCTCATAAATTTGGCTGCGGCAGAAGGACATCCAGCGAGCGTGATGGATATGAGCTTCGCTAATCAGGCGCTATCGGTTGAATATCTTGTGAAAAATAGAGGTGAGCTTGACCCCGGCGTACACCTCCTACCCAAAGAGGTTGACATGGAGATTGCCAGTCTCAAGCTCAAGGCTTTAGGTATCTCGATAGACACGCTTACGGCTGAACAACTTGAATACATTTCAAGCTGGGAAACCGGAACTTAATCAAGTACGGACCCGAGAAAGAAAGTAGGTCCCTGCCGCTGCAAAGATCACCGGCGGGGACCAACCAGCCACTGCTGGTGGAAGTAACCCATGTTGTCCTAATTGCTGAAACCCGCCACTCACTCCCCAGTAAGCTACACCCACTCCAACCGCCGCGCAAAGTGCCATTACCGCTCCCCGGCGTCCGAACGCCAGCGCTAAAGGAATTCCCACAAACGCCATCACAATCACATTAAACGGTCCCGCGTACTTTCTTTGAAGTGCGACTGCTAAAGCAGATATCTCCATTCCGCGCTGCTTAGCTGCTTTTAAATAACTGCTTAAAGCAGAGGAGCTTAACTGTGAGGGCTTATCAATGGTTGGCTTAAACACCTGTTGTGGCTCGACCTTGCTTATTAAGAGCTCATCAGCCATCTTTCGCTCAACGTCCATCTCGGTGAGTTTTATCTGCTCCGCATGCTGAACCGCTATTTGTTCACTTGCGGTCCATCTACCAAGACTGCCGCTAATTACGCCAGTTAGGTGAACTCCATCAGCTCCAAGCTCATAAACGGCAGGCTCAAGAAGCGTGTTGTTGTGTTCATCAAACTCGTAAGCGTAGAATCGATTATTATCTACTGAAGCCAACCACTGTCTTCCCGTGATCGTCATTGCCCTCGCCTCTCCGCCTCTTATTTGGGCTCGCAGTGCATCCTGCTTTAGGTTCGAAGAAGGCATTACATGTTCTTGGACCAACCAAGTGCCGGCGGCAGCCAGAACTGCAAACAATAGTCCGGGAATCATCAAGCGATATACGCTTTGACCCGCTGACCACCAGGCTACAGTCTCACTGCGACGAGAAAGCAGCGCATACGTAACAAGCACGGCTATCAACATCGTGGCTGGGAAGAGTTCCACGGTCATGAGTGGCAAGAGGAAGAACAGATAGCTGGCAACTACCCCTGAGGGTACTCCTCGTGTCGCGATGAAGCGCCAGAGCTCGAACAGAGTGAATATCATGAAGATCAGTGCCAGCGACATGAAGGCCAAAGAGAATGTCAGTATCAGGGAACGGAACAAGCTTATATCCAAGAGGCTAAGAAAACCCCACCTACGCGTTCCGCCTGTGTGCTGAACCACCTGACCGGCCGAGCTAACTGTTTTCTTTCTTGATACTTTCCAATGAACTAGCCTCTGGAACCAGTGACCGTGAGGAATGCGTCCAAAAAACAAGAGAATACAACTGAAAACCACCAGTAATAGAGTCGCCATCCACGCACCGTTCCGAGGAGCAGTAGTTCCCGCACGCGAGAGTGACTCGCCCAGAAGCGATGTTAGATAGTAAAGCAGCATGACCCCCAACGAGAGAAGGACACCAAACCCGCGCCCGCCCCTCCTAACCCTAAGCCCTATTGCTCCGCCTGCTAACGCTAATACGAAAGGTGCAACGGCCAGGGCCATTCGCCTATGGAGCGTCCGCTGTGCCTCTAATCGCTCGCCAGGATCGTGAGATAGGCTCTGGAGTTGAAGTTCATTCCAGGCCATCTCTTCGGTTTCAGGTTCAGTTCGATTGAGCCGTTCAAGAATAGAGGCACGTCCCGTGTTGATCTCGACTCGTAGTTGCTCAAGTCGCTCGACGACATAAGACTTCGGCTCAGGGTCTGAAAGTGGGGGGATTCTGGTGGCTACCGCGTCGCTAAGCACCAGCTCTGATTGTTCGGCTGAGGAATCAATTCGGCCACTCCGCGCAGTCACGACCCTGGTTGAGCCATCGGCCTGTTGCGAATAGATGAAAACACGCCCCCAAGAACCTTGCAGCTTATCGCCGTCCCTGACGTAGATGACATAGCCAGGGATCTCCGTATTGAAGGTGCGGGGCTCAACGGGCGAATCAAGCTTTATCAGTGCCCCCTCGAGGGCGATGCGACGCAGACTCTTTGCCGATTGAGGACCCTCTTCCATGTGCAGGTACGTTGTGCCAACTGTCGCAATGACTCCCAGGAGGAGTACGGGCCACAACAAGCTCCAAGTCCCAACACCAGCAGCGCGCAGCGCAACTATCTCGCTATCGCTGCCCATCCTTGCTAAACCAATGATGATACCCGCTAGTGTGGCCATTGGGAGGGTGAACACCAGCACCCCCGGAAGAAGTGCAACAGCGATCTGAGCCAGTAATGGAAAAGGAACTCTCGTATAGAGTGCCAATTCAGCAAAGCGACTAGCTTGTTGAGCGAATAGAACCGCAGTTAGAAGAAAGAGCGAAAGAAAGAGATATGGCACGATGGCAACAAACACGTATCTTGCAATTAAAGCTCTTCCTGAAGACATTATCTGTAATTGTAAGAGTAATAAGTAAACTTATACAGCGCCGAGCAGTCAGTTTAGCGTAGACCGCAATTTGGGTTGGTGTTCCAAGACTCGCCTGATGATCCGCTGCATCAACTCAGCTAGTTGGCGGTTCGTTTGCGTCGATACTTCACGTGATTGTTGAGCAAAAACGTACGGCGCAAGCTTTTCAGAGGCCTTGAGTTGTCGATGAACACTCTTTGACAGGCCATGACCTGTGCCGTGACTGCAGGTGGCACAGTTAAGCGCGAGATCGGGGGTGATGAATACCTCGTCGGTCTCATTAAATAGCCTGTGACAGTCTGAGCAGTGCTTTAGATCAGGTAAAAAGCCTTCGAGCTTTAATATCCAGATCTCAAAATACCTCAACACTGACTGCAGGTCGGTTGGGGCTTTCGCCACTGCGTCTACACAAGCCTTTACCATGCGGAAAAGCTTTTCATTTCGTTGGTATGGGGGAGAAAACTCCATGACGAGATCCCCCATGTAAGCCAGACCTGCTAACGTTTCCGCCTCGCCTAAGAGACCGAAGCGTGAGCAAAGAATGTCAGCCTGTCTAAGTGAAATTAGCTCCTGATTTTCCTTCTGGTAACACGTGAGGTTGATCAGCGTAAAAGGCTCGAGGGCGGCCCCGAAGCGATTCTTAAGTTTTCGAGATCCACGCGCAACGCCACGAATGAGACCAGATGAGCGCGTAAGGCACACAACAATCTTATCTGCTTCCGCAAGATTATATGTGCGGAGTACCAAGGCCTCAGTCTCAAAAAGACCCATTTTCTATGGAATAAAGTAGAGTACCCAGGCTAACGCCAAGCCGATGACCATAAATTCAGCAAACACCTTAGAGCCGTATTTGAGGCGCTCAATATTCGTGTCACGCGCCACTGTACCAAACACGATGCCGGCGAAGATTGCAAAGATGGTCATCACCAAAAGATGTGTCACCGCTTCCTCCCGGCCGAGATATCAAACGCATCAAGCATAATTAGATAGTTCAGTAAGCCTGCTATTAGCAGAAACGTGTTGCCGTATTCATAAGTAGTGCGCGCAGCCTGCACAGGGTCCTCTCCGAACCCGAGGCCAAGAAACCAACAAACTATGTACAACAATCCTGCGCCAAGGTTCGCTATTGTGGGCGGAACTTGAAACAACACCGAAGTACCTTCTTCACCAGTTACGCTGAAAAGGTGGCCCCCCATAAGCAAACCAGAAATAAAGACCACCCAAACGGTACCGCCAAGAACGAGGGCTCTACCCCACATTCCTTGTAGAAGATGGCCGGCGCCCGGGATCAACCAACCCGCAGTACCCATTAACCAAGCAGCAGGTGGCGCTTGATCAGTTTCCTTTTTTCCCATTTTTGGAGCGCTGCGGCCGCCGCAGCTTTTTCCCTTCTAAGATCCGAGTTCGAGTATTCTAAACTACCGATTCCAACCTCACTAAGATGCTCATTAGCTCTCTCTCATACCTTACCTAATCATTCACTTTAACTTTCAATCCTGTGCACTGCAAACGCCTCAGCAGATACATTAAACGTCGGCGACACGACGTCTAATTCTTAACTTGAAGTTATTCGTATAGTAGGTACTCCGTACGAACTCTCTTAAACTCATCCAGATCCTCCTGCCAACTCTGGGTGATCGATTCAAGCGTCTCCCCTTTTTCGATTCCCTTCCTGATCTTGCTTGTACCCGAAATCACGTCGAATGGATTCCTATCATGAACGTATTCATAGGGTGGCTTCTTCCACTGGAATTGATCTGAATACATCTCATACGCAGTCTTAACCATTGCAATTCCTGTTGAGACAGGCTCAAACTCTGCGCGATTCAGAACATGAATCTGCACACCCCCACAAGCTACGCCAGCATGTTTTTGAAAAGTTGGCATGAATGCACAACTTCTAAAAAACACCTCTGAAAAACCTAAGCTGTTCAACCGTGCGGCATAGTCCTCCGGCACTATATAAGGCGCACCAACAAGCTCAAACGGCCGCGTCGTGCCTCTCCCCTCAGACATTTGAGTCCCTTCGAAATGCACGGTACCTGGAAACACTGTTGCGGTATCGAGAGTCGGCATATTGGGCGATGGAATAACCCATGGTGCATCTGTCTCGTCGTGCCAATACTCTCGTTTCCAGCCGTTCATTGTCACCACTTCAAGTTCACAGCCGATCTTAAAGTGTTTGTTGAAGAGTTCCGCGAGTTCCCCGACCGTCATGCCATGTCTGGTTGGTATTGGAAACTGACCTACAAACGAAGCCTGTTCAGGTTCCAGCACATTGCCTGAGACTTGCACGCCATTTATAGGATTTGGACGGTCGCACACAATCACTCGCTTGTTGAACTGCTTCGCAGCCCGCATGCAGTTAGCCAGGGTGTAGACAAAGGTGTAGATCCTGCAGCCGACATCCTGCATATCGAAGACAAGAACATCTACATCCTTGAGCATCTTCTCTGTTGGTTCTCTTGTTTCGCTGTACAACGAGTGAATTGGCAGGCCAGTTTGGCGGTCGATTGAATGCTCAGTCTCAATCATGTTGTCCTGAACATCGCCACGGATACCATGTTGAGGACCAAACAAAGCAGTGAGATTAACCTCACTTTGGCTGTGGAAAAGATCTGCCGCATGTTGAAAGCGGTGATCCACTGAAGCCTGGTTACAGATCAAGCCGACTCGAGCTCCTTTGAGAAGGTACACGCCTTCTTCAAGTAATTTCTCAACTCCTAAAGTAACTCTCTTTCTTTCTCGCAACTCGTATTTTGTACCGACCTTCACGTTTCCGCTGAGAAGATTATCGGCTAATGCGATTAGTGCTGTTCCGTGATTGCGAACTTGTCTGAGCCAGAAATTCTCAGCCGAGGACTGGGCGGGAACGCCTCTGATGAACGAAGCCATTGTTTCAGACTCATATTCGCCCTTCGCTAGAAGCTCGCGTAATTCTTTAAGCCCGCGATGTTCAAGTAGTAGTTGAGCGGCAACAGAGTTATCTTCCCTAAGTAGGCCTAAGAGAAAATGTTCAGTTCCAATGTGACGATGGTTTAGTAAGTCACTCTCTTCGTGGGCATAGGAAAGAATCCGCTTTGTTACATTTGCAAGGGGCAGTTCGACTGAAGTGTGGATTGGTTTAGCTGCTGGTGGCCTTCGCTTTTCGACTTCTTGCCGAAGGCTCTCAGAAGTTAGAGAAGGCACTAAGCGGGTAAGGAGCGCGCGATCTTCTCGACAGATTCCAAGCAGTAGATGCTCAGGCTCAATTGCATGAGAACCCACTAGCGAGGCTTCATAACGAGCGAAGAAGATCACTCTCCGCGCTTTTTCGGTGTATCGCTCAAACATAATATCGTTTGATGGATTGTCGATTGTTTGATTGCCGATTGTTGATTGACGGATTGTCGATTGCCAAGCTGTAGATTACAGCAAACGCAAATTCCCAAATGGACAATCCGTCAATCGACATTTCCCCTACCCGCACAACACAGAACCACCGTTTACATTCAAAACCTCTCCCGTAATGTATCTCGCCCAATCGCTACATAAAAACACGATGGGCCAGGCAATATCATCCGGAGATGCAATCCTGCCTAGCGGTATTGTCAACAGCGCCGACTGCACAGTTACTGGATCATCAAGGTCCTCTCGAGTCATATCGGTATCAACCCAACCCGGCGCAACCGCATTCACGGTAATACCAAACGGAGCTAATTCAGGCGCCAGCGACTTTGTAAATGCTATCTGACCACCTTTTGACGCAGCATAGTTAGAATATCCCAATTCCCCTCTCTGCCCCGCAGTCGAACTGACAATCACGATACGTCCAAAGCCTCGCTGCTTCATAAAAGGCACAGCCGCACGACAGACGGTCCAGGTTCCTTTGAGATTGATCTCGGAAGTTGTGTCCCACAGCTTATCTGAAATCTCTTCAACCGGAGCACCAATCCAAATTCCCGCGTTGCAGATAAGAAAGTCGATTTGCTCGAATTCTTCAATTGCTTCCTCAACAAGCCTTTCAGCGTCTCCGATCTTCGACACATCAGCTTGTACAGCAATCGCCTTCACCCCCATTGCCTGAGCCGCTTCGACAGCGTCTTTTGCTGCCGTTTCATCACGACAATAGTTTACAACCAAGTTCGCTCCCATCTCGGCAAAACGGTTGACAACCGCTCGCCCAATCCCGCGAGAACCTCCGGTAACGAGGACTACTCGGTCTTTTAATTGCAAATCCATACATCACCCTGAACTCACGGAGCCTAGGTCGTGCAGTTCTGTTTTTGCGGATTTCCGCGCTTCATCAACAAAGAAAGAGAAGAGCGATTGCGAGAATGCGTCATCGCGCCAGCCAAGTTCGGGATGCCATTGCACTGCAATTACAACCCTATCCGAGCGCGGATCTTCAAGAGCCTCAACAAGTCCATCGCTAGTCCACGCTGTTGCAACTAAATTTCGCCCAATGGTTTCAATCGCCTGATGATGATGGCTATTCACTACCGGCCTGTCAGTCGTGGAGAGCGAACTAAGGCGACATTCTTCGAGTAACTTAATCTGATGCGAGGGCCTGTCGCGGGGTACCCCTTGTTGATGCTTGATGGCTTGTGGAACCTGCGAACTAATATCTTGAACCAGGGTACCTCCTCGAGAGACGTTCAGCACTTGCATCCCGAAACAGATCGCAAAAAGCGGTAAGCCTCTCTTCTCAACTTCGGCGAGAATCAAGAGGTCTGTTTCGTCCTTTACCGGATGGACACTACTGAGTGCCGGATGGGGCTCGCGTCCGTAGCGAAGGGGATCCACATCCGAATCGCTTCCCGGCAGCAAAATGCCATCCAAAACTGATAAGGCCCCCGCGATGTAGTTCGGTTCAGGAATCAGGCTGATATGTAAGGGCACGGCCCCCGCTGCTTCGACTGCTTCGCTGTAATGCCGTGAAAGGTAAAAGCGATCAGTTTCAGGTTCTATTCGCATCGTTATGCCGATGCGCGGTCGCTCGTCTGGCATAAAACTGAATTCCAATCTAAGGTACGCAAGTAATTTACTAGCATCGCATCATAGCGCACAGAAGCCAGGATTCACCACTGAGATACGAAAAGACAAATCACCGCGAAGAAACGATGAAGGATGAAGGCGGAAGGATGAATGGAAAGGATGAATGGAAAAGAGACTTCATCCTTCATCCTCATCCTTCCGCCTTCATCCTCTTCTAGCTCCGTGTCTTCTTAGGTGAATTATCACTCGCTGAGCTGAAGCTCGCCTTGACTTACATTCGAGCGACTTCCTATAGTGCTCTACAAGATAATGCAGAGAGATTCTTCCGGTATTCGCAGCACTACTGTCCTCCTTGTGCGTCGGGACGGACGCGTAGCCCTCGCCGGTGATGGTCAAGTAACACTCGGCGAGACGGTCATGAAATCAAGTGCTAAGAAGGTGCGCCGCCTGTATAACGATCGCATACTTGTTGGTTTTGCCGGAGCTACCGCCGATGCGTTCTCACTGCTGACCCGGTTCGAGAGTAAACTCGAACAATACCACGGCAATTTGGAACGTGCCTCAATTGAACTCAGTAAGGAATGGCGTACTGACAAACTTCTCCGCCATCTTGAAGCATTGCTTGTTGTCGCTGACAACAAGAGTTCGTTTTTGTTGTCTGGTAACGGAGATGTTATTGCGCCAGATGACGGTGTACTTGCTATCGGGTCCGGAGGATCGTTCGCACTAGCTGCAGCCAGGGCGTTGCTGAAGCACACTAAACTCACAGCGGCTGAGATAGCTTTTGAAGCCCTTAGCATCTCTGGCGAGATCTGTATCTATTCAAATCAAAACATCGTTGTTGAGGAGTTGTAGCCCAACATCAATTTAATCACGAGTGAGAAGATGGTGATTTACCTATCCGGAGAAGTTGACGAAGCGATTCGCCTGGACGAAATGACGCCACGTCAGATCGTCGGAGAACTTGATAAGCATGTTGTTGGCCAACGAAATGCCAAGCGTGCGGTAGCGATTGCTTTGCGTAATCGAATCCGTCGGCAAAAGTTGGCACCTGAAATGGCTGTCGACGTGATGCCCAAAAACATCATCATGATTGGTTCGACAGGTGTTGGAAAAACTGAGATTGCCCGTCGTTTAGCGCGGATGTCCAACTCTCCTTTTCTGAAAGTTGAAGCCTCGAAATTCACAGAAGTCGGGTACGTGGGACGTGACGTCGAGAGTATGATCCGCGATCTGACAGAGATCTCGGTTGAGATGACCCGACTGGACAAGATCGCCGAGATCTCGGAGAAAGCTGAGTTGAACGTCGAGGAGCGGATTCTCGATATCCTACTGCCGCCTCCACGCTCCGCAACGGGTTTCTATGATTTCGATTCGGACACTGTCGAACAAACTACGGACTTGGATGCTGCCAGCCGTGATGATCAGTTCCAGAGAACTCGAGAAAAGTTACGAAGTCAGTTACGCAGTGGAAAATTGGATAACCGCCTGGTGGAAATGGAAGTGCGGGAGAAGAACTTTCCCGTAATTGAAGTTGCGGGCCCTCAAGGTGTCGAGGAGATGGGTATCAACATGAAGGACATGTTGGGTAATCTCTTTCAGGGGCGGGTGAAGCGAAGAAAGATGCGTGTCGATGAGGCAATGGAATACTTAATGCAGGAGGAAGAAGAGCGGCTCATCGATATGGACCAAGTAGCACGCGCTGCCATCGAGCGGGTCGAAACTTCAGGCATCATATTCCTTGACGAGATCGACAAGATTGCCGGCAGAGAGTCCGGGCATGGTCCCGATGTATCTCGCGAAGGCGTTCAGCGAGATATTCTGCCGATAGTAGAAGGAACTACTGTGAACTCGCGCTATGGGATGGTGCGGACTGACCACATTCTCTTCATTGCCGCTGGAGCATTTCATGTTTCAAAACCTTCTGACCTTATTCCTGAGTTACAAGGGAGATTTCCCATTCGGGTCGAATTAGAGTCACTAACCATCGAGGACTTCAAACGTATCTTGACTGAACCCAAGAATGCTTTGATCAAACAGTATCAGGCGATGATGGATACTGAGGGTGTGAAGATAGAGTTTACCCCTGACGCAATCGATGCTATCGCTAACTTTGCAGCTCGAGTTAATCAGAGCACCGAAAATATTGGTGCTCGCCGATTACAGACAATTATGGAAAAGCTTTTGGAGGAGATTAGCTTTGAGGGTCCGGACCTCGAACCAAAACAACAGAGGATCGATGCCGCTTACGTAGAATCAATGCTGGCAGCCACTGTAAAGGACCAGGACCTCAGTCGTTATATTCTGTGAAAAAGCCCTTCCACCTGGCTCCGCAATCCTATCGTGCTCGAGTCTTGCTGTTCACTAACTCGAGATATCCGCTTTTTCTCCAGACTCTAATACTCGGTTTCATGCTTCCGCCGTTACTTCTCACGGGTTGCGGTAAGCGTCGGCCGCCGCTGCCGCCCAGTGAGCGAGTAGAGCAACGAACGGAACTGCTTTCCGGCGCTCAACAAGGTAACCAGGTGATCTTGAGCTGGCCGGCGCCACAGCGCAATGCACCAGATAGCAGCGTCCTCAGTATTAGACGGATAGACGTTTATCGGCTGGCAGAAAGACCTGATGCTCCTTTACCTCTTACTGAAGAGGAGTTTTCTGCACGCTCAACCCTGATCGGCTCAGTAACGTTTGCAGAGATCGAAAAGGCCACAGATACTCTGAGCTACACCGATACTCTGGAGTTCGCAGGTGAGACAACGCGCCTTCGTTACGCCATACGCTATGTCAATGCAGCGGGGCAGCGTGCCGCCTTCTCGAACTTTCTATTAATCGAGCCAGCGGCGCGCATTGCTCGGCCCCCAACGCTTACCAGCCATGAGATTAGGGAAAATGGGATCATCATCGATTGGCAGCCACCCCAGGAAAATATTGATGGCTCGACGCCAGTAAATCTTCTAGGTTACAACGTCTATCGCGTTGATGAAGCGCAGCCTCAGTTTGGGCAAACTCCGCTTAACAGCGCGTTGATAGCTGCCCCACCATTTGTCGATCAACACTTCAAGTTTGGAAAAAACTACCGTTACGTTGTTCGTTCGGTTTCTCTTGGGACGGAGGGCGCTCAGGTTGAGAGTCTCAATTCCACCATCCTCTCGGTCTCACCACGTGATATTTTTCCACCATCAGCGCCGAGCGGCATTTCTATTGCGCCCGCTCCAGGAAGGTTGTCGATCTTCTTTGCTGCCAACCCTGAATCTGATGTTGCCGGTTATCGGGTCTATCGATCGACTGACCCGAATCTGCCTCAGGAGCGCTGGACTCTGTTGACGCCAACTCTTCTGACACGTACGACGTTCCACGATGAGAAGGTTGAACCCGGAACAAGGTATTATTATTACCTGAGAGCAATTGATCAGACTGGAAATGTAAGCCAACCATCAGAAGTACATTCTGAGGTCGTACCTTGATATGCTTCATGAAAAAGGAGGTGCCATGAAATTCTTTGTTGATACAGCCAATCTGCAGGAGATTCGCGAAGCTGCATCATTTGGCGTGCTAGACGGCGTTACCACAAATCCCAGCTTGGTCGCCAAGGAAGGAGACGTTGATTTTAAGCAGCACATCGCTGCAATTTGCGAGATCGTGCAAGGCCCAGTTTCGGCAGAAGTGACTAGTCCCGAACTCGAAGGCATGCTGCGAGAGGGTCGAGAATATTCACGCATTGCCCCAAACGTAGTTGTCAAATGCCCGTTAACCCGAGACGGCCTAAAGGCAACCCACCAGTTGAATGACGAAGGCGTTAAAGTCAATGTAACGCTTTGCTTTTCGGCGGCGCAGGCAATCCTTGCGGCAAAGGCTGGGGCTTCGTTCATCAGTCCTTTCCTGGGCCGATTGGATGACATCGGTGAGAACGGCTTAAATCTACTTCACGATATAGTTGAGATTTACAACAACTATGGCTGGAAGACAGAGGTGCTTGCTGCAAGTATGCGTCATCCAATCCATGTGATCGAAGCTGCGCGGATGGGCGCTGACATTGCGACGATGCCCTTTAAAGTAATTGAGCAGTTATTCAACCATCCGTTGACAGACAAAGGCCAAGCTCAGTTTCTCGCGGATTGGCAAAAGAGCGGACGTAAGTGATCACGGTAAGGGCCCTAAAATACGATGGCTCTGAACACCGGCGTTGGACTGGCCGGCTTTTAAGAAAGGAAGGATCGCTTATAGTCCTCGACGCGATCTTTCCTGATGAAATCTCCCACGAGTTGCTTGGCACGATTACAAGCGGCACGTCGAGTATCGAGTACTACTGGCTTGATCGCTGGTATAACGTCTTTCGTTTCGCCAAGCCGAGCGGCCAGTTGCGGAATTACTACTGCAATATCAACGCTCCGGCGCAGTTCGACGGACAAGATCTAAGTTACGTAGATCTCGACATGGATATCCTGGTCGAACCTGATTACTCGTATCAAGTGATTGATCGAGATGACTTTGATCGGAATGCTATTCACTATGGCTACTCTGACGAGACGAGAGCAAATGCTCTCCGGGCGCTGGACGAGTTGACAGCACTGATTCAGACTCGCTCCTTCCCTTTTAACGTGTAGATCGAGCTCCATGACTTCCAAACAGCAACCGAAGCAAAACCTATCGAAACTGGATCTTCTCAAAGAGCGCTCGCGTAAGGCTGAGGCCGGTGGTGGAAAGGCTCGAGTTGAGAAGCAACATGCAGCAGGAAAAATGACTGCTCGTGAACGACTCCAGTTTCTTCTGGATGAAGGAAGCTTCGAAGAGTTTGACAAGCTGGTGGTCCATCGCTCGCGAGATTTCGGACTCGGCGAGCAGTTATATCAGGGCGACGGTGTGTTAACAGGACATGGGTTAATAGACGGTCGTCGCGTGTTCGTATTTGCTCAGGACTTTACGGTCTTCGGCGGTTCTCTTTCCGAGACGCATGCAGAAAAGATCTGCAAGGTCATGGACTTGGCGATGAAAGTAGGAGCTCCGATTATTGGACTCAATGATTCTGGGGGTGCACGTATTCAAGAAGGAGTGCTGAGCCTTGGAGGCTACGCTGATATTTTTTTGCGTAACACCTTAGCCAGCGGAGTTGTACCTCAGATTAGTTGCATTATGGGCCCTTGTGCAGGAGGCGCAGTTTACAGCCCAGCTATCACCGATTTCAACATTATGGTGAGAGACACGTCCTACATGTTCATAACTGGCCCTGATGTTATTAAGGCAGTGACGCATGAGGATGTTACTAAGGAGGAGTTGGGCGGCGCTATAACTCACAACAGAGTCTCGGGGGTTGCTCATTTTGCAGCGGATTCAGATGAGCATGCTCTAAGGATTGTGCGAGAGCTGCACTCGTTCATCCCCTCAAACAATCTTGATGATCCTCCACGATTGGCAGTCAATGATCCGGTTAACAGGATCGAAGCCGGACTCAATACGTTAGTCCCCGATGCTTCGAATCAACCATATGACATTCGTGACGCTATTAATCTGGTTGTTGATGATGGCTACTTTTTTGAAGCGCATCAGCATTATGCCGCGAACATTTGCGTCGGTTTTGCGCGACTGGGAGGACGACCGGTGGGGATTGTCGCGAATCAACCCGCGTACCTTGCAGGAGTGTTGGATCTTGATGCTTCGGTGAAGGGCGCCCGCTTTGTTCGATTCTGCGATTGTTTCAACATTCCACTAGTTACTTTCGAAGATGTCCCGGGATTTCTTCCGGGGGTTTCACAGGAGCACGGCGGCATTATCCGTCATGGTGCGAAGCTGCTTTATGCTTTTGCGGAAGCGACAGTGCCAAAGGTTACTGTAATCACCAGGAAGGCCTACGGTGGCGCCTATTGCGTTATGGCTTCAAAACACATTCGTACGGATGTCAATTTTGCCTGGCCTTCGGCGGAGATCGCGGTAATGGGACCAGAAGGCGCTGTTGGTGTTCTCTACCGGAGAGAGATAAGCGAAGCAAAGGATAAAGAGGCAGCCAGGCAGGCTCGAATACTCGAACTCGAAGAGAAGTTCGCTAATCCTTACGTTGCCGCAGAGCGGGGTTTCATCGATGAAGTTATCGAGCCGGCAACTACACGGCCGAAATTAATTCGCGCGCTTTCACTACTTGAAAACAAGCGTGACTCAAACCCTCCGAGAAAACACGGCAACATTCCTCTGTAGCGACTTCGATCGCGAGAGAACTTTTCACCACGAAGGCACCGAGGCACAGAGCTCCAAAAAGAAGAAGGCGAAAGGGTGAAGGAGCCTCATTTGCCATTGGTCATTTTTCATTGGTCATTTTCATTTTCTCCTTGATCTCTCCGCCCTCCTTTTAGTCGCTGAACGCTCGCTGACCTTGATGTGAATCCGCTGAATGAAAATGACAAATGACCAATGGCAAATGAGGTTCCTTCATCCTTAGGGGCTCCGTGCCTCAGTGTCTTCGTGGTGATTTCTGGACGCTTCCGTATCTTTCCGCGCGTAGTACCCGTGGCGGTAGAACAGTTGCAGACGCCGCCTCCTCTGCTGCGGATTCACAACCTCAATCTTCACCTGTCGATAACTACCATCTCGCAACCGGTTCTTAGGTGAGTAAGCGATAACATACTGCGAGCGCATTTCCTGCTGAATCTGAGCGAAGGCCGCTTGCAGTTGCGCCTCATCTCGTGGGAAAAAAGCTCTGCCACCGGTACGTTCAGATAATCTTCGCAGCGCGCTACGATCGATTCTGTACCTCTTTGGATCCCCGATCCCAATGCTGAAGATTGTTGCATTATGCTTCAAAGCTGATTCAGCAGCTTCATCCAGAGTTATCATGCTGCTGCTATCATCACCGTCACTCAAGAGCACTATTGCCCGCCGCAAGCTTTCTGGTGTCCGCGCAAGCAGAATATTCGATGTAGCCGAAACAGCGTCCCAGATGCTGGACCAACAATGGTACTCGACCTCTACGGGTCGGTACTCTTCGCAAAGCGGGTTCGTAGGAGGGAAATAAATCTCCAGCCAGTTTATTGCCTCACTTAAGCTTTTCAGGTCGTCCGTGAAAGGTTGCTCAAGTTTAGGTCTGCCGGTGAACGAGACAAGTGCTACGTTATCCTTTTCTGCTGATATTACCGAGTTGAGGAAAACAGTGGCGGCCCTTTTTTGTTCAGCAAGAGTACGTTCCTGTGACTTACTCAAATCGGCGACGATCACCAATGTTAGGGGACGACTCGTTTCTTGTTCAAAGAAAGCAATCTCCTGCTCGATACCATCTTCAAAAATCTTGAGGTCTTCCGCTTGGAGATTCGTAACGAAGCGACGTTGTCTATCCAACGCCGTGAAAAGCGTGGTCACCAGGTCGGTATCGATTCGCAGAATATCCTGAGTTGGTTGAGATTGAGCTTCTGCAGGACAGGCGCTGACTAGTATGTTCGTGATTACTAGAACAAAGGTAAAAGCTAATTCGTAAGACCGCACCCGTTTGATCTCACCCCTCCAGCGCATACTTAAGCCCCGCCCTGGTCTCAAGGCTTCTGCGACGGTCATCGCTTGTTTCTGGTTATCTATTGTCAGGTGGCGGGGCGATTTCGATCAAGCGGTGCAGCGGATCGAATGTTATCCGAAAAGGAAAGAGAGCATCACGACCAAGGATTACTGGAGCCCCTGCTTCGGCTCCGCGGATGATATCTGTTGGAACACCTCTCAATACCAAGCTATCGATAGTTACGGTGCTAGGCCCTACTCGATTAGCCTGAATCGTTCCCCCAGCGATGTCACGAATAGAGTCACCTCGAGGCCTGTGATTCAAAGAATGTTCTTCATTCAACCCAAGACCTAGCGCCGAGCCGGTATCAAGTAAGGCCAATCGTCCGTCCCCAAGCCGTACGAAAGGACGCCGGCTCTCCCTGTCCCGTAACCAGCGTACAGTTGCTCCTCCTGGCGGCTGATTACGAATTTTCAGCCCTTCTGCACGTGGATCGAATGCCGACAGGTAGAGACGAGGGAGATCAATGGAGTAGCCAAGCGGCGCAAATGCCTCAGTAGGGTCAAGAATGCCATCGATACCCTGAGGAACGGGAGCGATTAAGACATGACTCGACGAGGGTAAGACATTCTGAGGGGTACCAAGCGCTATGCGCCCGACAACCGCTTCGCGAACTGCGACTACTCTTTTACCACTAAGTCCAGCGATCGCGGTTGTGCGTCCGGTCTTTACTTGAACTCCAGCTTCCGAAGCGATTCGTTCACTAATGATTGTTACACCCGCTCCAGTGTCCACCACGAACACATAAGGTCCACGGCCGTTTAACCATGTACTTGTTGTAAGGCCTCGATTCCGATCGTCGCGAAGCCGCACTGGACTCGGCAGTGGCTCATACAGTGCTGTATCTTCAACCAAGCCTGCAGCCAGAGGATTCAAATGGGCAGCTCCGAAGCTCGAAGCTGCCCACGAGATAGCTGCAAGAGCGATGAAATACGCTGAGATGGCCCTAAGCGTCACGCTCATCACTAAAGTCCTCTCTCTGAGGAGTTACTAGCGCTTGTTCCGATCGCGAAGGACGTAGGTGTAAAGTGCTGCACCTCCACCACCGGCCAGCGCGCCAATCCCGGCACCCTTCTTCCCGCCAGCTATACCGCCTACAGCAGCCCCAGAACCTGCTCCGATAGCGACCGTCAGCTTGTCACGGTGTTTCTGCCAGAAACTCCGGTTATCCCGGCGCTCATAGTCGTAGTAGACCCTCTGAGGGGCTGTCCTCGCTTGAGTGTTACGATAAACAACCCTAGTTGGAGTTGTTGCCGTGCGGCTGGTTGTCGCAGCCCGATTCTCAACGGTGTTAGCCGCTACCGTAAAACCATCGACGAAACCGGTCTTGTATGCTGTCTGCTCGGCTGGACTTGTAAACTCAGCCGGAACAAATTGATCATTCACCTGGTTTGACGCCGGTGCGGTCTTATGTGTTTCTGCAACGGCCGTTGGCTCATTTCGTGAGCTCATAACAAAAGCTCCGACAGAACCGCCCACGAGCGCTGCAATCAATGCAACTGGTAATAATTTGTTAGTCATAATCATCGCTCCAGCTTCTCCTTCTGAAAACTTGCGGCTTACGCCACGGGGAGTGATGGAGCAATATGCGTTCCTCAAAGATGGTTCACATATTATGTTTTGTCTAACTTCTCGATAAATGGCTTAATTACGTTAAAGGATCCCCTACTAGTTTGGAGCGACATACTGACAGCAAAGCTTTTGCAATCAAAATCCAAGAATCGAATAAGGTTAGCAGCCATTCTCCTACCCGAAATGGGATCAACTCTTATCCGATATCGTACTTAAACTTTTTTGGACAAAAAGGAAGGCCGGCAAGATCTCGCCGGCCAACTTGCGACATTGCTAATGAACCGTATTTCTAAGCTGCTCGCGGTAGCGCTGTGGGCTTAGCTTCCCGCAAAAGCTCCAATGCTTTCTTCATTTGCACATCCTCTGGAGCAGGCTTTACCGGAGTTGGAGAAGTTTCCTGTCTATCGGGTTCAGGTCTAACTACGGCATCATCATCGTTTCCGGTAAGTTCGTCCGGATCGACAGCTTCGGCAAGTTCTGGTCGTTTGACTTCGACTGAGGGAGTGACACCGGAGCGGGCTCGATCTTCGCCTAGAAAGGGTTTACCGCTAGCTGACGCCCACTTAACGGTGGTCAAGAGCAAGCCATCACCCCCGCGGAGTGTGAAGAGTTGTTGCTCAGTACCGGCGCCAAAACTTCTGTCGCCAACTACTTGACCACGATTGCGTTCTAGTAGGGCTGCTGCAATGATCTCGGCCGCGCCCGCGGTACTGGTGTCAATCAGAGCCACCACTGGGCCTGTGAAAATTACTTCACGTGGGTCGGCGCTGTAACTTTTGAGTGCCTTTCCTTCACGTCCAATTGTTTGAGCGAGGGTTCCCTCGCCAATAAAGAAGTTTGCGACAGCTACCGCTTCAGCCAAAGAACCGCCCGCGGTTCCGCGTAGATCCAGCAGAATCTTTTGGGCTCCTTGTTTCAATAACTCCTGTATGCGGTTGCGAATCTCACTGGCTTCGGTGTTAGCCAAACTGTTTATGCGAACAACGCCGATTCGTCCAGCCTCCATCTTGATTTCGGCCGCCGGCGCCCGGAAAGTTCCGCGTTTCACTGTAAGAGTTAACGGGCGGGCGTTGGCACGCATTACCCTCAGCTTTACCTCCGAACCAGCCGGTCCGTTAAGTAACTGTTTCGCGTCATATAATGAGATATCCCGGGTTGCTTTGCCTTCAATGTACTCAATGATATCGCCAGCGCGAAGTCCTGCTTCGTCCGCAGGCGAGCCTTTCATTGGTGCTATCACGTAAAGGTATGAGGCGTACTGAGACAACTCGGCACCAATGCCAACTTGGTTCTCCTTATTCTCGTTGTACTCACGAACCTGTTCGGGTGTTAGATAGGTTGAATATGGATCGAGGCCATAGGCAAGCCCACGGAGTGCGCCTGCGCGAACCTTCTCCATGTTTGGTTCATCAACATAGTCGTTCTGTATGTGTTGAAGAACACTCTCAAAGATCCTAAGCTGTGCATTTGGATCGTTAGCGGGTTGCTGAGCTCGAGTAGAAATCCATCCGCCAATGACGGTATAAAGAGCCAGCGTTGCAGAAATTAGAATTAATACAAATTTGAAACGGAATGACATCGGTTACCTCTCGTTTTGCTACCTCTACGCCGGCACGAAACTTAGTTCGTTGGTAAAGTCAGTCTATGATACAGACGGTACTTCAAGCGTGCAAGCTTCTACTTCTCAGCAGTTGCCGAGTTTCGCAGCAAAGATTGCTCACCCGAACACATCCGACGCTCTTATGAATCCTGTGCCCAAAAATGAAACGATCCAGGCGCCAATTCTTGCGCTGGATCTTGGAAGCAAAAGGGTCGGCCTCGCTGTTTCTGATAAGCTGTCAATTTCAATAACTCGTCTCGATCCACTTCAGCGCTCCAGTTGGAAGCAGTTGCTTAGCGAAGTCGAAAAACGGGTGCAGTCCTTTGACGCCCAAACACTAGTAATTGGTTTTCCGCTAAGATTGGAAGGAACCGAAGGAAGTTCCGCCTTGGAAACAAGGCGAACTGCAGAAAAGTTCGCGCAATCACTAAGGATTCCCGTCTATCTTCAGGATGAGCGATTGACTTCGGTTGAAGCCGGAGAACGACTTCGAGACGAAGGCTACACGGCAGATGAAATTGAGCGTCTCGTTGACAGCGAATCTGCCGTAGTCATACTCCGAGATTTCTTGCAGCCCGGCCAGAAAAGAGTTCGCGTTCTGCATCCATAAGCTTATGAGAAGAATCCTGTTAATCATTGTCCTTGGAATATTACTCGTACCTGCCGGGCTAACGCTCTGGGTTTCTTACCATCTCAGGACACCCGTTCAGCACAGCATGAGTGGGCAATATATCGAAATTTCGCGGGGCTCATCTCCATCTGTGATCGTGAAAAAGCTGGCGGCAGTTGGAATTGTTAGGCGTGAGTGGCCCCTGCTGCTTTATTTACGTCTGACGGGAGCTGGAAAGAAATTTAAGGCCGGCGAGTACAAGTTTCCTTCTCCCATAACACCACTGGGAGTATTCACAAAGCTTAATGAAGGTGAAGAGCGTGTTATTCGATTGACGGTAATCGAAGGTTGGACAAGGTGGGATATAGCTAGAGCAATGTTAGCAATTCCAGAACTTCAATTACATGACGCAGATGAGGCATTAGAGCTAATGGATAACGTTAGCCTCATAGCTGATCTGGATTCTGGCGCAAAAAACTTGGAAGGCTATCTTTTTCCAGACACTTACGTTTTTCCGGATGAGGTTACGCCTGCTCAAGTGATAGCGACAATGGTCAAACGATTCCGGTCGGCATGGAAGCCAGAAATAGCATCTCGGGCTGAAAGTCTAAATCTTAAACCGCGCGATGCTGTGACTATTGCTTCACTCATTGAAACGGAAGCCAAGCTCGAATCCGAGCGCCCTCTCGTCGCCTCTGTTATCTATAATCGGCTGCAAAAAAAGATGGCTCTAGCAGTTGATTCGACCGTAGTCTACGCTGCTAAATTGGAGGGAAAGTGGCGTAACGACGGGAAGGTTTATAAGACGGATATTGAAAGAAGGTCACCATATAACACTAGACTGAACTCCGGCTTGCCTCCTGGGCCGATTGCTTCACCAAGTGCGAGTTCTTTGGTAGCTGCCTTGAACCCCGCCACGACAGACTATTTGTACTACGTGCGCGAACCATCGCGAAATGATGGCGCCCATAACTTCTACAGTAGCGAGAAGGATTTTTATGGCGGGGTGCAAGCGCTACGAAATTGGGAGCAACAAAGAGATTTGGAGAACGCAAAAACCAAGACGCAGGAATAGGATCGTGATTGCGGATTGCGGATTGTCAATTGGGGATTGGTGATTGTCGATATCCCAACTTGGCAATCGGCTTGAATTTGGTCTGTTGTTAATCTATTCTGAAGTCGACGCCTCCAGAATTTGAGCAAGTAACAAGGGTGAATGAAAATGATTAGACTGCTATCTACTCTCGTATTGCTGGTCTTCATCGCATCTACGGTTATTGCCCAAGGAGGTAAGGGAGTAGATAAACAAAATGAGCGCGTCCGGGACTCTGGCACTAATAGGACAGCAGCGAACAATGGCTCGAAGACTGATGTAGGCACCGGTAGAGGGATGGACTTTGGCCGCGGCAGAACACCCGAAGTGCCACCGATTCCAAATCCCTACCGTATGGTCGCACGGCGAGACGTGATTCTTAATGCGATCCAGGATGTCATGCGTGATCGAAGACTAATTGTCGATGAAGCAGCTTCCCGCCCTTCTGAGGGAATTATTGTAAGCCAGCCATTCACGTTTATCAGGGGTGTGGTGGTTACTGAATCAGAGCTCGTTCGTTATGCCGACCTGCATTCTGCTACTGCGCGTGGTTGGACCAGAGGGCGGTATACGTTAACGGTGGAAGTGCAGCCAATCGACGGAGTTACTTCAAACGTCGGTGTCAATGCAAAGGTGGAAGGGCGAACCGATGGCGCCACGGGCGCCGAGTGGACAACGCTTCCTAGTCTCGGAACGGCCGAAGAAGAGTTCCTATCCGAATTGATAACCAGAGTCACGGGTGCTCCTCCGCCAGGCCGAACACCGTAGCGACCTTCGAACGTCTCCCTTTTAAAGTAATACATTAGGTTACAGTTCATCCCTTGGTTGAAGCCACCGGGTGGTTCAAGGGAACTATCTGAATATGCGAAATGAAATGCATGACACCGAGCAGCTGCTTGGTCTTGACCGCAGACCGATGGGCCCAAAAGTCATCGCCGGTATATGTGCGCTGATTGTTACTTCACTTTTCTTTCTGGGATACGCATACCTTCGCAATCAACATGTTCAGCAGACAAGCGTAAAACCGATCGAGTCGGCCACGGTACCGGCTGTTCCCACGGGTTCTCCTGTTGCGAGTGTTCTTGTCGACGAAGCAATGTTGAAAGGAGGCGAAACGATCATTGGAGGAACGGTGAAGAACATTTCGGACTCTCCGTTATTAGGTGTGATTGTCGAACTGGAACTGTACCCACGACGCGGTACGTCTCTTGAGGAGACGCAGGTTAGGCTTGAACCGGCAAACCTTGATCCCCAACAGGAGGGCCATTACTCGCTGAAGCTCAACGCAAAAGACTACTCCTCCGTCCGACTGCTGGGATTGCGCGCTGGCGCCGAATCTAATCTGATAGCTTATACAAGTGGTGTGGGACGTAAGCGCCCACCAGAACGCATTAATGGTGAAGTGGTTCCAGCCAGCCGGCCTCGAAACGGAAAGGAAGAGTTTCTGAACTCACCAGAGAATCCGGCCCGGGTACCTTAAAGGTATACTTAATCTAATTTCTAAACTTAACTGATCCTCCGATCAGATTAGGCAAGAGGTTCTCAAGTTCTTTCTCAAGGGTCGGCACGGCGACCTTTGAGGCGCGACTTTAAGCCATGTGCTGTGCAACCCTGTGGGGGCGTTTACTCGTCACAAAGTAGCGCCCCCTTGAGCAGCACATCGTGTGAGCTCATGAGCACCACCAAAGATGAACTTAGTCACCCGTAGAAGCTTGCATAACTTTATTTTGGTCATTTTCGTATTCGCCACAGGTGGAATTGCTGTCTCAGCTCAAACCTCACGACCCATTAATCCAAATGACGCTGTTAACGCAGCTCGCAGCGGGCCTTTCTCTGAAGAAGAGCAGAGACTGGGCTCGATTGAGGATGAAATGCGCGCAAAACGTGCCATTAGGCACGCGGAGCAATCCTATAAGCAGAATCTCCAGCGGGCGCGAGAAATCTCTGAATTAGGAAAACAATTGGAGTCCTTCTTCGCCATTCATAAAGCATTTACCCGTGATGCCTTCAAGAAGCTAGAGAGAATGGAAAGGTTGACGAAGCAGATCCGAAAGAATGCTGGGGGTTCTGACGATCATTCAAGTATAGAGGAGCCTCCGTCAGATCTCTCTTCAGCTCTCAACATGGTCTCTGAAATATCAGATTCATTGAGAGAAAAGGTGGAGAAGACACCTCGTCAGGTTATTTCCACAGCAGTGATTGATGAAGCTAATGTTTTACTTCAACTTTTCACGGTTGTTCGTGATCTAGCTCGTTAAGGGATTACTTTCAGTGAAACTTCAGGCCAAAGCGGTCGGGTGCAATTGGGTTCAGGTAGTCTACTTGATTTGTTTCCTAACAGTGCCGTCCCTGATTTCAGCTCAAGAAGTAGATGATGTGATTCGAGTTGATACCGAGTTAGTAGTTTTAAACATCACCGTCACAGACAAGTCCGGACAATATGTGCCCGGTCTTAAACTTTCCGACTTTAAGATTTACGAAAATGGTAAAGAGGTACAGCCGAAGCTTATATCAAGCTTCAGCGTGCAAGAATCTCCGTTTGCATCGGTTGTTCTGCTTGACACTTCAGGCAGCATGGAAGGGCGAATGTCGTTGCTGCGTTCAGCGGCAATTCGTTTCCTTGACGGGCTCCGTCCGGAAGATGTAGCAGCAGTATTCAAATTCGATCAGAAGGTTGAGCCAATCCAGGAGTTCTCGTCAGGTCGTGATCTGGCGCCGATGGCATATGGGCTTCGGGCACGGGGAATGACTACTATGAATGACGCGATCGTTCAGGCGGCTGACGCGCTTGCAGAGCGTCCAGAGGCACGAAAGGCGATTATCGTACTCTCAGATGGCATCGATACTTACAGCAAGGCTTCCGTCGGGAAAGCACTCGAGCGTGCATTGGCGGTTGGGGCAACTATTTATACTGTCGATATGTCTCCGCCAGATAATCGCGGGCCACGCAACATTCAGAATGTTGCTACACTTAGGAATTTGGCAGAGAAAAGTGGTGGGCGCTTCGTCGCAACTCCAGGTGGTCCAGGATTGCGTGAGGCGTTTGCCAGCATCGCTGAGGAACTAGGGCATCAATACACAATCGCGTATCGTCCATTGAACCCAGCGCGTGACGGAAAGTGGCGTGCGCTTGAGGTGAAGGTTTCTGGAGGCGATTTGGTCGTACGCACCCGGAAGGGCTACCACGCTCGAAAACGGTAAATGGCAAAATCGTGAATAGTGAGTCGTGAATCGTAAGCTTGTATCGATTCCCTATTCACGATTCACAGACTAATCTTATTCTGCGATTTGTCGCGGTGTCTTTCGAAAGCAAGCTCGATGAGTTGGTCCAGCATGTTAGGAAATGGAATTCCGGAAGCCTCCCACATCTGCGGAAAACCCGAAACTTCAGTAAGGCCTGGCATGGTAT
>CAZNPP010000017.1:0-10874 GCA_964574785.1 uncultured Chloracidobacterium sp.
TTTATTGCGCGTGGAGTCTCCGTCAGTCGCAGTTCAGATGCGCAATCGTGGCACAACCACACAAGAATATGTGGAGCGTCTGCCCAAAAGAACGAACCGACTCTCTTCGCCATCTCTACGGCGTCATCCACGGGTAGACGTTGTAAGGCCTGGACGTAGAACACACCATTGTAGAAGGCGCCCTCAACGCCATCATCCTGATGTATACACTCCCGCTGTCGGAACTCATGCTTCTTCATAGAGATCACATTTACTAGCGCGTGTCAGCGCAGCCAAATAGTTATGAAAAATGTCGGGATTCGGTCGTTATGTGAGAACGGGCAAGCGAAGCGACATTCTATGAAAACAACAAGCTGGAAATATCACTCTCGCGAGATGATGCCACTCGTTGCTGAAACAGTCAACAAATTCGACCTAATTTTTTACCGGTCTGGCCGTGGGCGACCTTCGAAGATCTCGCGTATGCGAAGAAGATCATCATTAGCTTCCTCGCGTTCCTCTCTTTGCCGCCTTCTGGCCTCACGTTGTCGTTCACGTGATTCGCGTTGCTGCTCTCTAACGTCGGCTTGTTGTTCGCGCCGGCGTTCTCTCACCTCGTTCCGCTCTGTTCGGCGACGCTCATCGTCAGCTTCCTGTTCCTTCAGTTCCGTTCGGGGAGCTACAACGACTTCTTTTGTTGAGGTTGGCTGAAGCTGCGGTACTTCGGACATCACGTTTACTGCGCTGTCTTCTTCAATGTTTGAACGTACTTCATTCCAATTGGAAAGCAAGATGGCAGTCATTGCCCCAAGAATTCCTGCGGTTAACAGAGCGAAAACAAACCTTACCACGCCCTTCGATCGAGCGTAGGCTTTAACTCGATGCAAAGGCACAACTGGACGAGCCGAAAGTAGAGTAGCCTCGTCTTCGAAGCGAGGCTGAGGAAGCTCTTCGTTACGAACCTCTGCGTCTTCTAATTCTTGTTGCTTGTGTGTCATAACCATCACGAAACAATCATCAACTATTTTCCAACAGGATTGGTTAAACCTACCTGCAAACAGAAGGCCAGTGTGGTGAGATATGGGAGTAATTTAGTGTTGGTTAACGACAGAAAGGGTGCACGTTATCGTGCATTAGTGGACTGAATGGCCGGACAGTAAACGAATGCGGCTTTATGTTCGAACCTTTTGAAATCGGGCGCGGCGATCCTCCAGGACGTCGAAACTCTCTTTTACCCTTGTGTAGATTCCATCAGCATCGAGGTTGTACTTTGCTAAGAGCAAGCGGGGATCACCATGTGTGATGATGCGATCAGGTAAGCCCATTCGTACTACCCGCACCTTGTCTTGCAGCCCATTCTCTTCCAGCAACTCCAACACTGCCGAACCAAAACCACCCGCGAGATAGGCTTCCTCAACTGTGACAATGAGTCGCTTGGTAGCAGCAAGCGCTAACAGTAACTGCGAATCGAGTGGTTTAACGAAGCGCGCATTGACGACGGTAGTCTCGATCCCTTCTCGAGCCAGGCTTTCTGCTGCCTCCAAGGATGGGTGAACCATCGATCCATAAGCCACTATCGCAATCTCTCCACCGTCACGCAGTATTTCTCCTTTTCCAATTTCCAGAACTTCCGGATCCCGGTCCAAAGGCACACCCTCGCCATTGCCACGCGGATAGCGCATGGCGGCAGGACCCACGTGATCGATCATAGTCAACAACATATCGCGTAGTTCGGCTTCATCTTTGGGCGCCATCACAATAATGTTAGGGACTGCGCGCAGATAAGCTATGTCCAGTAGCCCATGATGAGTGGGTCCATCACCACCAGCAATTCCTCCGCGATCCAAACAGAACTTAACGTCGAGATTCTGAATACAAACATCGTGAACAAGCTGGTCGAACCCTCTTTGTAGAAAAGTCGAGTAGATTGCACAAACCGGTTTGAGTCCTTCTGTCGACATACCGGCAGCAAAAGTCACGCAGTGTTGTTCGGCAATTCCGACGTCGAAAGCGCGATCGGGAAATCTTTCAAGCGCTTCACACACACCTGTGCCGTCGGGCATCGCCGCCGTCAGAGCCACAACCTTCTCGTCCTTCTCCATCAAGTCGCACAAGGCTTGACCGAAAACGGCTGTGTATGTTGGTGGCTTGGAGCCGGATTTAATAACTTTACCCGTTTTTAAATCGAATGGTCCGGTTGCGTGCCAACGATAGTAATCTTTCTCAGCTTCAGGATACCCCTTGCCCTTCGTGGTGAGCGCGTGAACGATAACAGGCCCATCTTTGACGTGTTGAGCTTCTCGTAAGGCAGCCACAAGAGCGCGCGGATTGTGGCCATCAACATAACCGATGTACTTAAACCCGAGTTCGCTAACGAGTGCTCCGGGTAATACCGCAGCCGCAATAGCGTCTTTCATTGTCTTGGCTGCATGGTGCAAGCGTTCACCCAGAGATGGTATTGAAAGGAGTGTCTCTTCGACCTCGTCTTTCAAACGATGATAGCCTTGCGCACCCCGGATTCTGTTTAAGTAACCCGTGAGTGCGCCCACGGCAGGCGCTATGGACATCTCGTTGTCGTTCAAGACAACTATTAAGCCCGTTCTTAGGTGTCCAGCTTGATTTATGGCTTCCATAGCCATGCCGCCCGCGAGCGATGCGTCCCCGATTAATGCGACAACATGATGATGTTGATTTTTCCGGTCACGAGCAATCGCCATTCCTAATGCCGCAGATATGGAAGTCGAAGCGTGACCAGCGCCGAACGTGTCGTATTCCGACTCGTCCCGCCGGAGAAAGCCACTGATGCCACCGTACTGTTTTATTGTTGGCAATAGCTCGCGGCGCCCCGTCAGAATCTTATGCGCGTAAGCCTGATGCCCCACATCCCATACCAATCGATCATGAGGTGTATCGAAAGCATAGTGAAGAGCCACCGCTAGTTCGATAGCACCTAGAGAAGCGCCAGTATGACCGCCAACACGAGACATTGTCTCGAGAATGTATTGCCGAATTTCGTCTGAGACGGTTTGTAATTGATCCGAAGGAAGCATCCGCAAATCAGCGGGTGAATTAATTTTTTCCAAGAGACTCATAGCGCCGCGTATTCTAACCTGCAGTGTCGGGTTTGACTACTTTACAAAATCTTTGCTGTTTCGCTCTGCCCTACAAAGTACTCTGTAACACCATATCTGCCGCCGGTCAAGCTTTTTCTCCAACTAATTTACATCTACAACCGTCTAAGATGTTGTTAACAGGGGCCAAAAGCCTTAAATCTCCCCGCTCAATTCCAATAAGAATTAAGAGGAGTACTTCGGAAAATGTCTTTTATGAAAAGTTTTATGGGAGCCTTGAGTTTAACGCTGGTTTTCGGAGCGGCTGTTTTTGCTCAAGAAACCCAAAACCCACCTGCCGATAACAGCGTTAAGAAGCAGGGGAAGCATAAGGAAGGTCGCGGGCATAGGATGGGGCGTCCAGGAGGATTAGGATTCGGCCTTCGGGAGCTAAATCTCACTGAAGAGCAGCGTGCCCAACTTCGTCAGATCATGGAACACCACCGTGAGAGCACGAAAGCACAACGCGATGAATTGGCTCAGCTTCGGCAGAAGCGTGCGGGGGGCTCACTAACTGCCGATGATGAAGCGAGGGCTAACGCTTTGAGACAGGAGCTTCGCGCTTCCAGGGAAAGTATCCACGTTGAACTCAGAAGCATTCTTACAGACGAACAGCGTGCAAAGCTGCAAGAACTCGAGAATCAGCGCCGAGCAAGAATGGGAGACAGGATGAGACGGCGGCAACCACCTTCTCAGTAACTGAATTCTTTGCCCATAGCAAAGACCCGGCTCCGAAAAGCCGGGTCTTTTCTTTCTGGTTTCAGGCACATTTCGCCGCTTCCGTTGATTCACCGATTCCGCAACAAGCACTCGTAACCTCGAGGTTATCCTCAAGCACTACGAAAACTTCCCACTCGTTACCGTCTGGATCGCGAACCCAGCTCTTATCCTGGAGCGCATAACAACAGTTTGTCTGCATTTCATCGCGCGGAAAGAGACCTACCTCAGCCCATTTTGTCCTGAGAGCAAGAACGTCTTCAGTTGATCCCACCTGAATTCCAAGGTGGGAGAGAGATCTGTGACTCTCACCAGCCACTTGATTCAAGGTCAAATTAAGCGGCGGGTTATAAACGTCAAACTTTGCGTATCCCTGGCGCACCTTTGCCGGTTCAATGCCAAAGAGTTTTCGATAAAACTCAATACTGCTTTCAACGTCATTTACATTCAAGGCCAGATGCGCTTTCAGCGCCTTAACCTCGGTAGTTGTGGTTTCCATAGAAGCTCATCCCTCCATAAAATATATACGCCTTAGCGCATGTGTTACGCACTCTACAGGATTGACAACATATATGTCAAGGCGTATATAGAGGAAGCATGGAAATACGCAAAATGCTGGCGGAAGATTGGGACGTCGTGAAGGCCATCTACCTGGAAGGTATTGCTACCGGCCAGGCGACCTTTGAAACAACAGCGCCTGATTGGGAGAGATGGAATTCGGCCCACTGCATCTTTGCCAGGCTAGTGGCAGTCTCTGAAAACAAGGTGGTAGGTTGGGCAGCGATTACACCTGTATCCAGTCGGCCCGCATATGCTGGAGTTGCCGAGGTCAGCGTTTATGTCCAACTGGATCACCGGGGGAGAGGCTATGGTC
Source organism: uncultured Chloracidobacterium sp. (assembly GCA_964574785.1). Lineage (GTDB taxonomy): Bacteria > Acidobacteriota > Blastocatellia > Pyrinomonadales > Pyrinomonadaceae > PSRF01. The sequence goes on from CAZNPP010000017.1 coordinate 4,681, forward strand.
CCGCTCTTCTTGAAGCTTTAATCAACGAAACTGAGCAGAACGATGTCTGGACCTTACAGGCAAGCGTGTTCCCCGAAAACTATGCAAGCGTGAAACTCCATAGGCGCTTTGGCTTCAGACAGGTTGGTATTCGTGAGCGAATCGGTAAACTAGATGGGGTTTGGCGTGACACAATATTGCTGGAGCGTAGAAGTAAGATTGTAGGTATATCGTAACCTCAGCTTAAGGAACACCAAGGACTGGAAGATCGTAATAAATACAAGCTCATCTGGTGACTCTTTATGAAAAAGAAAGAATACAGCATTGAACTATTCTTCAAAGCGCTTGCGGACAAAACCCGCTTGCGCTTGATAAACCTGATGGGAAACGACGAGATCTGCGTCTGTTTTTTCGTAGAGGTTCTGAATACGAATCAACCTAAGATCTCGCGTCACTTGGCTTATCTTCGGCGAGCTGGAATCGTGACTTCCCGTAAGGATGGTAAATGGATTCACTACCGACTTGTTGAGCCAACCGATCCCTACGCAGCCCGGATACTTCAAGAATTGCGTGCCTGGATGGAAAGTACTCCCTCATTGCAACGTGACCGGGAGCGATTGGTAAACCTCTGTTGTACTCCCCAGGTTCCCGTCCAGCTTCAAAGGGCACCGCGTCCCGCCAGTTTAGTTGCATAGAGAACAGAAAGGAAAGAATCAGATGGTAGCCGTTATAGAACCAGTTTTGCGGGATCAGTTACTCGACCGTCGCCATAAGTTAGAGGTAGCTGCTAGTGCCTTTCAGGATGCTCCAGAGTTGACCCGCTTGTTAGACGAGGTTGATGCAGCTCTGAACCGTATGGCAGCCGGCGCCTATGGCCTTTGTGAAGTCTGTCATGAGCCGGTGGAATCAGATCGGCTGATTGCCGATCCCCTGACTCGGTTCTGTCTCGATCACCTGTCTCCGAATGAGCAGCGAGCCCTCGAGGAAGATCTCCAACTCGCTTCAAGCATTCAAAGAGGATTGCTTCCAAGTTTGAACTCGAAGATCGATGGCTGGGAGGTATCCTTCTACTACCGACCAGCAGGGCTAGTCAGTGGAGATTACTGCGATCTAATCATAAGCGATGATGATAGTTTCTACTTTGTTCTCGGCGATGTATCAGGAAAGGGTGTTGCTGCCTCGATGCTGATGGCACACCTTCACGCAATGTTTCGAACGCTAATCTCAATAAAATTACCGTTTGAGCAGGTGCTTGAGCGTGCGAGCAGAGTATTCTGTGAAAGTACGCTCCCCACTCATTACGCTACGCTTGCTTGTGGCCGAGCAACACCAGACGGACAGGTCGAGATATGTAATGCCGGCCATCTGCCCCCATTGTTAGTTCGGACCGATGGCCTCAAAGAGATCGCGGCCACCGGACTGCCATTGGGTATCTTCTGCACCGAGCGTTTCTCAGTTAACAAAACAGAGATGGCGATGGGTGACACCCTGTTCCTTTATACCGATGGGCTGTCCGAAAGCTTAGATGGGAAAGGAAGCGAGTTTGGGGTTGAACGTTTATCGAGCATCCTGCTTGATAATCGAAATGCGGGTCCCGAGTCATTAATCCAGACCTGCATCGAAGAACTCAATTCCTTTGGGGCTGGCCGAACACCGACGGATGATTTAACGCTGATGGCAATTCAGAGGGCCGTTTAGTAGTTTCCATTTTTTCCGTGTTTGTTTCGTGGATAAACAGCTGGATCCATGAGAAACCACGGACTATCGAGTTGTTTAATCTCCGTCGATGTTCTGAAGATGTTCTGAAGGCCACAGTCTAAGACCAAAGTCCAAAGACCTGTGACAGACAGTGCAGTGCACTTGCCTTGACATTCTGAGACTCCAGACTAGAATGAGTTTTTGCTGAGAGTACGGAGATGTGGCCGAGTGGCTGAAGGCGGCGGTTTGCTAAACCGTTAAGGGTCAAAAGCCCTTCAGAGGTTCGAATCCTCTCATCTCCGCCAGAATTGAGTGACGAGTGATTAGTGATGAGCGCAGTCTCTCCTATCACTCGTTCTTTTTTGCGACTACAGTCTCCGCCACAATGTCCACAGTACGCGTACGTTTTGCGCCATCTCCTACGGGGTATTTGCATATCGGGGCTGCCCGCTCTGCGCTCTTCAACTGGCTTTTTGCCAGGAAAACGGGCGGCAAGTTTCTCCTGCGAATAGAAGATACTGACTTACAACGTTCTACAGAAGAATCTACGCGGTCGATCATTGAAGGATTGGAATGGTTGGGGCTGGACTACGATGAAGAGTTAGTCTTTCAGTCAGCGAATGCCGATAAGCATCGCGCCGCCGCTTATCGCCTGGTTGAAGAGGGGAAGGCGTACCGCGACTTTACGCTTAAGGAACAACGCGACGACGCTTCAGTAAAGCAAGGCCTAGCGCAGCGTGCTCGTGCTCAAGCTTCTGAGGGTGCGGACCAGCGCGGAAATCCTTATCGTAATTTGCCCGTAGACGAGTCGAATCGTCGGGCCGCTGCTGGTGAACCATTTGCTGTGCGTCTGAAGGTGCCGACTACAGGTAAGACTCACTTTGAGGACATTGTTTACGGCTCGCAGGAAAGAGATTATTCCGAAATTGAGGATTTGGTTCTGCTTCGGTCTGATACCCACCCTCTCTACAACTTATCTGTCGTGATTGATGATATTGAGATGGGTATCACTCATGTGATAAGGGGTCAGGACCATCTAACCAACACACATAAACAGATCCTCCTATATGAGGCCCTCGGCGCAAAGGTCCCTGAATTTGCACATCTGCCACTGATTCTTTCGCCGAATAAAAGCAAGTTGTCAAAACGCAAGCATGGCGAAGTGGTTTCTTTGACTACCTATCGCGACCGTGGCTTTGTACCTGCAGCTTTTCGTAACTTCCTGGCGTTATTAGGCTGGTCCCCGCCCGATGGCAAGGAAATCCTTTCACTCGATGAGCTGATTGGCAAGTTTTCTCTTGAGGGCATCGGACGAGCGAATGCGATCTTTAATTTCCAAGAGAACGATCTTCGCCATTGGACCGACGACAAAGCGATATGGATGAATGCTGAGTATATACGTACCATGCCATTTGAGGATCTGCTGCCGATGGTTAAAGCAGAGCTACGCGCGAACAAGCTCTGGCGTGAAGAATACAATGACGAAGAGCGCGAGTGGTTTACGAAAGTTCTCGAATTGATTCGCCAGCGCTTTCACACGCTAAAGGATTTCTCTGGCCAGGGACGGGCTTACTTCTCCGAGGATTTTGATTTTGACGATGCCGCCATCTCCAAGAATTTAAGGAAGGAGCCAAGCCTTCGCGAACTGCTACCCGGGCTAGCCAATCGCCTTGAGGAGGTCGAACCATTTACTGCTGAGAGAGTTGAAGCCGCTCTGCGTGCCTTTGCTGATGAATCAGGTGTGAAAGCGGGACTCTTGATAAATGGCTCACGCACCATGTTGACCGGGCAAGCTGTCGGTCCTTCTATGTTCGAAGTATTTGAGATTCTCGGGCGAAAGCGTTCAGTTGAGCGGTTGCGTAGCGGCGTCCCATGGTTTAGCGCGCTTGATGCTCTCGGGGATGTTTAGATCGCAAAAGTTTTCCCCAATGAGACGTAGGCTCTTTCAAGCCTACCGAGATTCAACGAACTCACAATCACTGAAAACAGGAGTAGATGATGTTCACCAACATTTCCTTATGTCTGTCGGTCACAATCTTCTTATCGTCATTGGCTGCGCAGGATACTGTGCGGCCGCGTACCACAGGCGAATCGGCACCAGGGTCAGCCACAGACACGGTTAAGCCTGCGCCGAGTACGACGCTTCAGCCGCAAACAGAAAGCAAACCCGCTGTGGTCACTTCGCAGACTCCGGGTTCCGCTGCACTACTCGAAGCGTTCAATCAACTGCTTAATGGAATTCGCAAGGCAGACGTCATTAGCGTGACAAATGTCTATTGGAATTCACCACGGCTTATTCTCTTCAACAACAATGGAACAGTGACAAAGGGTTGGGAACAGACAAAGAAGAATCGCGAAAGCTCCTATCCGGATATTACGGATGTAAAGTTGGACGTGCGTGATGTTTCAGTAATTATGCTGGGTCGCGACGGAGCTGTGATCACCTGCCTTTGGACACAATCACAAAAGTATAAAGGTATACCGGAAAATGCTACGGGGCGGATGACTCTCGTATTTCGCCGCACCGGTAGGGAATGGAAGGCCGTTCATTTACACACCTCACCGGATAAAGAAGATCCTTCAAGAGTGTTACCGTCAGAACAGAGGCCCGAGGCGTCCCCTTCACCGACTCCGAGTTGAGTAACTTGTGGGAGTGCTTTGCAGAAGCAAAAGCCGTCCACGCAATTGTGGACGGCTTTTCGGTGAACTGTTGGGATTGGCCTAGTGGCTAACTGTATGCCGCTTCCAGAAAGGAGGAGCACCATTCAGTGAGACAACTGAACCCTAATCCTAACAATCTACGATTAGGTTTCAGAGGTCAGGCCGCAGCCACCTCACTGTGATTAAAACTCATATTTGATTGATCACCTCCTTTCCAGTGTTGCGGCGATAATAAAATACAAGCTGTGTAGCGTCAAATGCTTTTTAGATCTTTTACAAAATAAGAAGTGAGCGAGAGCTCGGCTCAAAAATAGCTACTGCAACCCTAACATTCGACCAAAAATCTGTTGTCCGCCGGCGTAAACCTGGGCGGCGTGTTCGATACCGAAAAAGTAACCAAGCTCGCGATAGTCATTGCAGTCATGAATCACGAAATCTGCCAGCTTTCCGACTGCGATCGATCCTAGTTCGTCACCCCGTCCCAAGCTGTAAGCTGCATTAATTGTAGCTGCTGTTATTGATTCGGCCGCAGTCATTTTCATCTGGGAGGAAGCCAAGGATAATACCATCAGCATCGAGGGTGTCGGTGAGGAACCAGGATTAAAGTCGGTTGCCAGGACAACCGCGAGTCCTTCATTGATCATTTCGCGAGCGGGTGGGTACTGTTTCGAACCAAGTGCGTAGACGGATGCCGGCAATAGAACCGGCTGCACATTGGCTACCTTCAAGGCCGCAATGCCATTACTGTCGACATGCTCGAGGTGATCCGCAGTTATCGAGCCTAGCTCCGATGCGAGTTGCGCGCCTCCTGAAAGGGATAATTGATCGGCATGGACTCGTAAGCCTAATCCATGACATTTTGCGGCTGAGAGAATTTTCCATGATTCATCCGTCGTAAACACTCTTTCTTCACAGAATACGTCACAGTATTCAGCAAGTTTCGACGCACTTACGCTAGGCAGCATCTCTTCAATCACTAGAGAAACATATTGGTCGCGACGCGACCGGTATTCTGGAGGAATATCATGGGCCCCAAGAAAAGTTGGCACGTAACGCAGAGATGTTTCGCTATCAAGCTGCTTAATTGCACGCAGGAGCTTCAACTCATCCTCAAGCGAGAGGCCGTAACCTGATTTAGCCTCGATCGTTGTAGTACCACACCGCAAGAACCATTCGGCGTAGCGTCTGCCAGCCTTAACCAATTGGTCCAAAGAGGCTTCGCGTGTCGCCCTTACAGTTGACTGAATCCCACCGCCTCGAGCAGCGATCTCCTGATAACTCACTCCGGTGGCGCGCTCTTCAAATTCATCGGCACGAGTGCCAGCAAAGACTGGGTGAGTATGGGCATCAACAAAACCGGGCAATACTATTCGGTCTTCGGCATCGATGATTTCACAATCAAGGGGAATATTTGGGTCAATCTCGCTTCGTGTACCGACCGCCACAATTCTTTGTTGTTCAATGATGAATGCGCCATCATTAATGATTGAAAGCTCTCGCAGTTCGAGTCCAGTACGCGGCCGCGCGGGACCGGCAACCGTTACTAGTTGACTACAATTAATGACTGCTTTCATTAGTGGACTTTGGTCTTTGGCTTTTGGTCTTTGGCCTTTGTCTATAGTCATTAAACTTTGGACTTTCGACTTTGGACTTTCGACTTTCGACTTTCGACTTTGGACTTTCGACTTTGGACTTTGGACTTTGATGAGCATAACCACCCATGTAGCCCTCAATATCTCCGCGGTTCCATTCATCGCGTTGGAAATCGAGCACGCTGCGAACAGCCGCGCTTATTTTTGCACGAGGTTGTTTTTCATTGGCGTCTGTCTGGCGTTTCACTTACCGTAGGTTCTACC
>CAZNPP010000017.1:10974-20869 GCA_964574785.1 uncultured Chloracidobacterium sp.
CGAGGTTGTTTTTCATTGGCGTCTGTCTGGCGTTTCACTTACCGTAGGTTCTACCGGGAAGTAACGGTAATGACCTGTTATTTTCCATGCAAAGGTCACATCTTCGAGTCTCGCGCCAGCTCCGATGTTATGGACAATAAGGTACCTGTGCGAGACTTCCGACCATGCATTCACAACTATTCCAATGTGATCAATTCCGTTACCGAGATCCCATGCCACGATGTCACCCGGAACATAGTCACCGGATTGTTCTGTAATAGGGACTGCTTTTCCTTGTCGATCAAAGTACTTCATCAGGTTCAGGACGCGACGATGATCGATATTTGTGTCCGGTCCTCTGGCGTCCCACTTGCGCGGGTAAACAGACCAGGCACTTTTCATGTCCTCATGAAGATTCTTTTGCAGGTCAATGCCAGCCTTGCGAAACGCGCGGACGATAACGTCAGAACAAACGCCAGTCTCGGCTGGTACATCACCGTTGGGATAGTCAATGGCAACGTATGAAGGATCGTAGCCAGTTGTTATCTTTGTCTGCGCGATTGCATCCTCGATAAGTTGCTTAAGCTGTGATGAGGCGTCGTCTGACAGCGGTTTAAAAACAGACCCAGGCGTAGGAGCCAGAAATGGGACACTCACCGCCGTCCGCTCAAGGATAGGTTGGCAGCCGACAACAACCAGAGCCAGGAGCGTCGAAAAGATCTTCAAACTCTTCACTGTTACTCCCTTGTAAAAATCTCAAGCCATTCGCGTATGTCGTGACGCATGGGCGGCACAATCTCATGACCAGCATCATAGGCTCTGAAAGCTACTGTTTTGGCCCGCTGGCCCAGCCTTTCCTGATAATCTGCCGTTCGCTCGGGTGAATAGAACTCATCTTGTATTCCGGCGACATGTAGCACCGCCAGCTTCGATGATTTATAGACATCGCTAGTTTCCCAATCACCTGGTAGACCGCCACAGATACCCACCACGCCTCGCAATCGTTCAGGATGTGTAAAAGCAAAGCGATAATTTAGAGCGCATGACTGGGAAAAACCGAGAAGAAAGACCTTCCCCGGGTCAGCTATGCGTTCCTCAATGAGGTTATTGATCAGCTTTAGAACAGCTGTGTGGTGGAGAGCTACCGACTCTTCGGGACGAAAATTCGTTAGCCAGCCAAACCCGAATCGCAGTGGACCACCCTGTTCTTTGGGCTCTTTGAGATGTTGATGAAAACCCTGCAGTGCCGCGATAGCAAAGGTCTGAGGCGCTAGCTGTCTTGCCTCTCGCATCATCTGCCGTTTGTTGGCACCGTAGCCATGTAAGGCGATCAATAGCGGTGCAGGCTCGGGTCTGGGAATGTGAAGATCATAATAGAGCCTTATCTCTGCAGTAAGAGACCGCTCTATCGGTGCTGCTTCCTCGGGGTCGCGCATACTATTCACATTGCCTTCGGTGGTTCAAAATGCTCACTAACGCAAAGCCGCATCAAAGGCAAAGGATCACCACGGAGAAACGGAGACACGGAGAGTAAAATGGATTAAAACTTCATCCTTCATCCTTCCGCCTTCATCATTTATTAATCTCCGTGTCGCCGTTACTCCGTGGTGATTCATTCCGGCACCTTTGATGCGTCTTTGCGTTGACGATCAAAATTACCGAAGTGCTGATGCCAGAACTCGTTGTATGAAACCGTCGAGAGCCTTCTGGTCAATCCAGCGAACAACAATCACTAGGTCATTCTCTGGATCAACGTAGATCAAATTGTACACATCGATTTACCTTTGGCCCCAATCGATTTTAGAATTCTGTTAAAGGCTAGGTTATGCAAACTTACTTCGCGTCAGGATGAAGTCCCTAGGGCCAGCGCCTTTTTTGGAAACGCTCTCTTCGCTGCCTTGAGCCGCTCCTCCTCGACCCGTTTACGCTGATCTTCGGCGCGCTCTATAAGCCGCTCGTAATCCGGTCCTTTAAGCTCTTTTACTTCATGTTCGTTTGCTGCCAATGCGCGCCAAAGCAGACGCTTTCCCTCTATCCCGATGGAGAGCGCCTCGAGTGACTCAAAGAGCAGGAAACTGTCATCTTTTGAATCGAAGAGCAGCTTGAGCTCCCCCAGTTTTTCCATAAACCAGGCCGACACCTTTCGAGTGGCGCTCTCTTGAATGTTGAGTCTAAGCACTAGCGCTTTTAATTCCTGTCGATCAGCGTCGATCTCAGACTTTAAAACAATTGCAAAATTTCTGCTGCCGTGACCCGCATCAGCTTTCTCGAGCAACTCTAATAATTCGACCGCGCCCTGCGCGCCCGCCAGATGATCGTTCAAGTACGTAGCGAGATGGTCGTTGGCCATACGTCAACTCCTTGATCTTTCGAGCGTAGATACCTTGGGGGCTATTACTTGTAACGCCGTCATGCTTGATCATAATGTCGACGCTCTGCAAGAGATTTAGGTAACGGAGGCCATCGCGACTATTTGTAATAGGCTCAGCTCCGGGTGGTATTGTCAACACGCCGACAGATAACCGCTTCATTGCATTCATCCCTAATGGAAGTTACGATGCCTTATCGGGAATACAATCAACTTGAAGAGGTAATGAGCAATGAAATTTCCTGGTGGATTCAACATTCAGCAGATGATGAAGCAGGCGCAGGCAATGCAAGAGAAGATGCAAAAAGAGATGGAAGAACTGCGCGTAGAAGCTTCAGCAGGTGGCGGAGTCGTAACCGTGCAGATGAAAGGAAACCATGAGATTCTTTCATTGAGAATTGACCCGGAAGCAGTCAAGGAAGGTGATGTCGAAATGCTTCAGGACATGATTCTTGCAGCCATCAACGAAGCAAACCGTAAAGTGGACGAGGCTATGAAGGGAAAACTCGGCGGGATGCTGCCACCAGGACTCGGAGGCCTGTTGTGATCCCTGAATAAAAGCCAATCCGCAATCGACAATCGAAATCTAACTAATGCTAGAGTACGCCGAACCGGTAACAAAACTGATTGATGAACTAAAGCGCTTGCCGAGTATCGGCCAAAAGTCGGCACAGCGGCTTGCCTTTCACCTAATGCGCACACCCGAGGCCGATGTTGAGCGGCTGATTACGGCGTTACGCGAAGTAAAGCAGCGGATCGTCTTTTGCACTGTCTGTAATAACCTGACGGACGTTGACCCTTGCCGCTTCTGCACCGCAACCAACAGGGACCACTCAGTAATATGTGTTGTGGAAGAGCCTCACAGCTTAGTCGCGGTGGAGAAGACCCGTAGTTTTCATGGTGTTTACCATGTTCTGCATGGAAGCCTCTCACCGATACGCCATATTGGACCAAGTGAACTGCGGCTTGCCAATCTCCTGCCGAGATTAAAAGCAGAGAACAATGGAGGTGTTCAAGTCCATGAAGTCATTCTTGCAACTAATCCGACGACTGAAGGTGAAGCTACGGCGAACTACATCGGCCGCCTATTGAAGCCACTTGGTTTACGTGTTACCCGGATAGCGATGGGAATGCCCGTCGGCGGCGATCTCGAGTACGTGGATGAAGTGACAATGGATAAAGCATTGGCTAATCGTCATGAGATCTGAGACACACATGTACACACACACACTTCTTCTTTACTTCCAGGACTAGGATGCGGTCGTTTGCGAACGACGCGAACGAAAGAATGACGTCCGGTCAAGAACTCCCTCCTGAAACTGCTCCAGGTAGAGATAGATCACCGGGGTGATGTAGAGCGTTATCAACTGGGACACCATTAACCCCCCAACTACAACTAATCCTAACGGCTGACGGGACGAACCGTCGGCCCCATACCCAAGCGCTATGGGCAACGCGCCGAAAACCGCAGCCAACGTCGTCATGAGAATAGGTCGAAAGCGGTCCATACTAGCGTCGTGAATGGCTATGTCCGCCGCTTCACCAGCCTCAACGCGCTGTCGTGCAAAGTCGACGATCAAAATCCCGTTCTTCTTTACGATTCCCATCAACATGAACATTCCGACGAACGCGTACAACGATGCTTCCTGGCCGAACACGAGTAACGTCATCAATCCGCCCACCAAAGCTGTGGGCAAAGTCGACAACACCGTCAACGGATGGACATAGCTTTCATAAAGGATGGCGAGAATTACGTACATTACGAAGACGGCAAGCGCCATTAGGAGCGTCAAACTGTTAACCGTCCCCGCAAACGTCTGCGCTTCACCCTGAAGCTCTGCGCGGATACCTGGTGGCACAACCTCAGCGGCTGCCTGCTGAATGAAGTTCACCGCATCACCAAGAGCCACGCCAGGCTTCAGATTAAAGAACAGCGTCATGCTGGTGAACTGGTTCAAGTGGTTAACTGCCTGGGGACCGAGTGTTGTTTTCCAGGTGACTAGTTCGCTCAGAGGTATCAGTCGTTGACCATCATCCGAGCGAATGTACAGAAGAGACAGGTCTTCCGGATTCTGGCGTGCTGCATCTTCAACCTCGAGTATCACCTGGTATTGATCTTCAGGTTTCTTTATTAGGTAGAGATAGTTTTGCGAGTAAGCATTGCGCAACAGTGTCAGAATGCGTGCTTCAGAAACTCCATAAGTTTTGGCTTGCTCGCGACGAATATCGATATTCACATTTGGAGTGTTGTTGAAAAGATCGGAGGAAACGCTGAGAAAGCCTGGATACTCCAGCAACTTCCCCATTAATTTCTGGCCAGCGTCATACACTTGTTCAGGATTGGCACCGGAGACTGCAAAAGCATACTGACCTTGTTGCTGGCTGGTCACGCCGGTGCTGATCTCCAGTACTGGGAACGGCCTCAAAAATGTCATTAATCCCGGAATGGAGTTCAGCTTACCCATCATTTCAGCGGCTACTTCCGCAATCGGTTTCCTCTCTTCCGGTGGTTTGATTAGAGTAAACAAGATGCCTTGGTTCGCTGCAAGGAAACCCGTGGCACCCGTCAACGTGAAGTCGGTAATGACATTTGGATCCTGCTGCAACGTCTGATCAACCCGGTCTTGTAATTCCTGCATCTGCTGCGGCGACGAACCTTCAGCAGCAATAAAGGCGCCCCAGATTACACTGCTGTCGCCGGCTGGAAGGAATGACTTAGGAACCAGCACAAATAACCAGATTGTGCCGCTAAGGCAAATTACCCATATCGCCAGTGAAAGCCAACGATGGCGCAAAAACCACCACAGCGATCCGCCGTAAAGTGTAAGCACCCGCTTCTCAATGGAGCCAATCACGCCTTCCATCCGCGTTTTTCTCGAGCCCTCGCCCCGCGGTTGCAGCAGTCGAGCGCACATCAGAGGTGTTAGCGTGAGCGAAACCAAGCCGGAAGCTAGAATGGCCACAACAATCGTAACGGCAAATTCACGAAACACTCGGCCGACGAGACCGGACATGAAAACAAGAGGAATGAACACCGCTGCTAGCGAGATAGTCATAGACACAATCGTGAAACTAATCTCTTTGGCGCTTTTGATCGCTGCATCGAACGGCTGTAGCCCACGCTCCATCAGCCGCACTGTGTTTTCCAGAAACACAATCGCGTCGTCGACCAAAAAACCGATCGCCAACGTAAGTGCCATCAGCGAAAGATTGTCGAGGCTATAGCCCAACGCCCGCATCGCTATAAACGTGATTAGCAAAGACAGCGGCAGAGCAACTGTCGGAATCAATGTATCTGTTGCCCGACCGAGAAATGCGAAGATAACCATCACTACGAGCACAAACGCGATGATAAGCGTCATGCGGACGTCGCTGACGGAATGAACGATAGTTTGAGCGCGGTCGTAAATTGGCGTAACCCGTATTGAACCAGGGAGCTCTGCGCTAATTGTGGGTAGAATTTCATAGATGCTTTGCGATACTTCGACTGCGTTCGCGCCGGCGCGACGATTGACGGCAACTATCACCGTCGCGGAGGGCACAGAATAGCCGCGCACCCAAAAGCGCATATTGACGCGCTCGTCTTGCACAGATTCCTTCACGGAGGCCACATCATGCAGATAAATCGGCGCTGAACTTGTTCCACCGACAATCAAATTGCTGTATTGCTCTACAGTTTCGAGTTGGCCTTGCGGCCTAAGAATCGTGGTGCGTGATTGGCTATCCAGCTGGCCAGCTCCAGTGACATTGGTACCACTGCGAATTGCCGCATTCAGATCATCAATCGTGATGCCACGCGCCCACAAGGCAGAAGGTTTGGCCTTGATGCGGATCGCTGATTTAGTTCCAAAGACAAGGACCTGTGATACGCCTGGCAGAATGCCGATCCGCTGGCCCACCTGCGTGCTGGCATAGTTGTAGAGTTGCCCCTGCGTGACCGAATCGCTCGTCAGCGCGATATACATGATCGACTGGTCGTTGGGATTACTTTTTGAATATGTTGGTGGCGAAGGCAGATCCGGCGGCAGACTGGCAGTGGCCTGCGAGATCGCAGTCTGCACGTCCGTAGCTGCAGCATCAATGTCCTTATCGAGATCAAACTGGAGAGTGAACGTTGCGAATCCTTGAGTGCTTTGCGAGGTCACGAGTTCCAGTCCATTGATCTGCATGAACTGGCGTTCCAAGGGCGTGGCTATGTTGTTGGCAACCGTATCCGGGTTTGCTCCGGGATAACTCACCTGGACCTGGATAACCGGATAATCGACGGCCGGCAGATCATTTACCGGAAGTTGAGAATAACTAAGGACTCCGAAGAGGATTACCGAGAGAGTCAACACCGCCGTCATAACTGGCCGGAGGATAAATGGTTCGGAGAGATTCATGACTTCGGCGCTTCCATGGCTGAAGAGTCAACTGAGCCAGTTGGCTGCTGGATCAGCACTTTACCGCCTGGGGTGACACCCAATTGGCCGTGCGCCACCACGCGCTCGCCTGATTGAAGGCCCTGTTCGATTACGACTAGGTCGTTCAGGCGTTGCCCCAAAGTCACCAGACGCTGTTCAGCAGTTAAGTCATCCTTAACAACGTACACGTAAGTGCCCTTCGCCGACGTCTGAGGAGCGGTCACGGGTACCAGCACCGCCTGGTGAATTGTGTTCAGAATCAGGCGCACACGGACAAAGCGGCCCGGCCAGAACCTATGTCCGGGGTTCGGAATCGTCGCACGGAGACTCACCTGACCCGTCGTATCTTGTACCGCGTTATCGATAAAGGTCAGCTGACCCACAGCAGGATCGTCAATGCTGTCTGGCAATCGGACCTCCGCTGTGAGCCTTCCAGAGCGCATCTGTTGCTGAACCACACTCAAATTATTCTGGGAAACAGTAAAATCTGCGTAAATCGGATCTAGCCGTTCAATCACCAGCAGCGCATTACCTGTGTTGTCGCCATTGCTTCCGGAGCTGCCAGCGCTCGAACCACCGGGGTTGACAACATTTCCAACGTCCACGAGTCGTTGTCCCGCGCGTCCATCGATGGGGGAATGAATGTAGCAGTAACTGATTTCTACCTTAGCACTCTCAACAGCGGCTGCATCGACTTTGATTGCTTCGTCAGCACTGTGAACCGCAGCGCGGGCCGCCTCCGCGTTCGCTTTGAGGGAGTCATAGTTCACTCGCAACTGTTCATACTGTTCGCGCGCGACGACACCTTCCTGCACTAAAGTGCGATACCGTTCAACTTGAGCTAATCCCCAATTAGCTTGAGCGAGCTCACGGGCCAGGTTCGCTTCGGCTTGCTGCTTCAGAGCCACACTCCTCGAAAGATTCGCTTGCGCCTGTTTAAGCTTGGCTTCAAAAGGTCGCGGATCGATTGTAAAGAGCAATTGGCCCCTCTTTACATTGGCGCCGTCAACAAAGTGGATCTTCGTTATGCGGCCCGAGACCTGTGGTTGGATGGAAACGGTTTCCCGGGCAACAGTTTTTCCAATAGCGTCAATATAAGTCGGTACGTCCTGGCTGACAGCTGTTGCTACCTGGACAGGCGAAGGCGGTCGCTCAAAACTCGGTTGAGCCTTGCTTCCACAGGCGGCTACGGCAAAAGGTAGCAGCATGCCAGTTCCCGCTAGAGTTAATAGTCGATAAAAGCTTTCCCTCATAAGCGAACATTTCCTTAGTTTTCGCAAATACGAAGAAATGGATATTTGGAACGATCTAAATAGCTCGATGAGTTTACGATTTGCCGGGTCGGTTTGTTTAGTATCTCTTTGCGGTTACGTTCAGAGATTACGCCGTTTGTAACGGAAAAACTTCTCTTACGCAACCAAAGGGGCCGCTGTTCAGTTAATAAGAGTTGCACAACCGGTCAGAATCTGCGGCACCGCAGTATATAGTCGTTCAGCCCCGTCTAAAAGACACCCCACCCTCAATTTTATCTGAGGATTCATTGGCTCATGCCCCCAAGGCACCAGTAGATGATTTTTCGGAAGAGCGAGCGAACCCCGATTTTGTGGTTCTCGTCAGTCAGCCGCAGATTAGAGCTTTACTCCCGAGTTTCTTAGCGGTAGATCGGTTGTCCTTAGTTAGACTTTCGTCCGTAGATAGGACCCGATGCCTGCGTCTTCCAGTTTCCCGCCCAGGTAAGTCGAATAGACGATCCTGAGCCTTGGCTGTTGAGCCTGCGGGTGCCGGCTGTTCCGGTCCAAACTCGGAGAAGCGTGGGCGCCAACCTGTTGTGTGCTCGAAATACTTGATAACCCACATAACTACCGGTGCGGCCCAGACCGCCGAGAAACTGCGGGCTCAGTTGGCAGACGTGCAAATCAAAGAAGCTGAACTGCAGGGTAACTAGTAAAGGATTGGATCGCACCTTCTCGGAGTGCGGGACATAGTTGCAGTGATTCGAATGCGATAACCGCAAGGCTCAAAACCTGACGCGTTCGACTGGAGTTCCCGTACGACATTCCGCACATTCGCTCTTGTCATACATAATGGCGTCAAACTCAACTAGCGATCTAACTGGACCACCTTCAATCTCCGCGGGCGCCGCGGTGAAACGAACAATTGCTCCACAGCCAATTACCTGGGCACCCAACTCTTTTACCAAGCTAGCCGTTTCTTCGAGCGCATGCCCGCTTCTGACAATGTCATCAACGATGATGCACGGATTGACTTCACCTTGATTCACGTACTGTCGAAACATACGCTTTCCGTTGGTTTCCTTCTCCGCCCAATAGATCTGTTCGGCACTCAACGCTTCGCGTACGCCAAAAGCAACTGGAATCCCGCCTGAGCTGGGACTGATTATCGATACCTTTGGCAATTGGCTTGAGATGTCACGTTCGAGGCGAAACTTGCGGCTCAACGCGACTGCAAGCACTCGCGCTGTGTCGTAATAACGAAAAGCCAATGGCATCTGGAAATAATGAGGCGAGTGCTTGCCGCTGGGATGTTCGAAATGACCTTCCCGAAAAGCGCCAGTGCGTTTCAACATCTGCATTACTATTTCAGGTTGCGGGATCAGCGAAACCATGCTCTCACTCCCTAATGAAAGATTTGATTGAACTTTGAATGCGGAGTCACACTCTATTTATCATTACGGCGCACAGCATACCTCAATCATCGTTTTTGCTCCATGACTCAAATGCCTCCTTTATAAGCAGCCGCTGACCTGAAGGTAAGCCCTCAGGTAATGACTCCGGTTTAAACCAGCAGGCCTTCTTTACTTCGAGGCTTTGTGGTTCTGCCGTTCCCGCTGCCTGACTGCGGAAAACAATTTCGATTTGGTTCTGTTTAGCGAAAGACCTGATCTTGAGTATCTTAAGATTTTCTAATTCGAGACCGACTTCTTCGCGCAGTTCGCGCCGTAATGCGTCTTCAGGCTGCTCACCTGCTTCGATAAAACCTCCAGGAATACCCCAGCCGCTGCCGGGTCGAAAGCGATGTTTAAGCAAGAGCACCTGACCACTGCCATCAACAATCACAGCGCCAACCGTTACGGTAAACTTCGTGTGACTGACACGCATGCTCCAACGCCGAACGCGCGTTGGTA
>CAZNPP010000017.1:20969-47503 GCA_964574785.1 uncultured Chloracidobacterium sp.
GGTCTTGGAGTCTTCGGTCTTGGAGTCTTCGGACTTTGGTCTTGGAGTCTTCGGTCGTGGAGTCTTCGGTCGTGGTCTTGGAGAGATTGGCGCTGCGTTTTTGATCTTCGACTTTGGACTTTGGACTTTGGACGTTGGACTTTTTATTACATCACTCGTTAAGATTCACTGTTAAACGTAGACTCTTTAACGAAAGCGCTTCCGTATCATATGTCAACAGCCCCCAGCGATACTGCCAGCGAAAAGACTACCAATGTTTCCGATGGCGGTGCGCCTGTCCCAAAGCGTATCACTAATGCGCAAACTGTCTGCAATGAACGAAATGCAAAAGGAAAGCTTTGCAACGGCCACCTCAAACAACTGCGTACGGCTGGCGAGGCCGCCGAGGTTCATCTCCGCGGCGACGATGTTCTGTTCAAGTGTCAGACATGTAAAACCTTTTACATGGGACCACCCTTAGGTCATGTTCGTGATCCGCATAAGCAAAGACGATTTGTCGAAGCGGAATTGACGGCGTTACTTGAAGCGGCCGGAGGTACGTTGCCGGTAATTAAGAAGGATACTAGCCGCGGGGTTTACGTTTTAGTTGAAGAGGGAACGGATCATGGTAGCGCCGCTGCTAAAGCGCCTGCTAAACCAGCCCCCGCTGCTAGCCCAGCAAAGGCCGTTGCAACCACGACCGCTGCTCCCGCGCAACCTGCTGTCACACCTCCTGCACCAAAGCCTGGTCCCAAAGCGGGCGCCGCACCAAATCGCCAGTTGAACAAACGAACAACTTACTCAGGCTTTGTGGATACTGGACCAGTTGCGGGAGAAACATTCGAACAAAAAGTTGCTCGGCTCAAGAATCTTGCCGCCGCCGCAAAACGAAGATCCGAAGAAGGTAGTGGCGAAGCAGAACCAAAGACAGAGTCACCCGTTCCCGTGGCCGCTGAAACTGAGGTGAAAGCCGCGACTGTAGAGCTTCCACCCGTAACTGAAGCTCCTGCTCAAACTGTTACGGCAACGGCATCACCAGCTCCGGCTGCTCACAAGCCTACAGGAGAAGCTGACCGAACGTTGATGAAAAGGTCTACTTATTGTGGGGTTGTCGACACTGGCCCAGTACCGGGTGAGACTTTCGAACAGAAAGTGCAACGTTTGACTAAGTTAGCTGCGGCGGCAAAACAACGCTCTGAAGAGGGCGGCGAGTGATGAGTGACGACTAGAAGTCAGAAGTCAGGAGTCAGAAGTCAGCGTAGGACCGCCTGCGGGCGGTTGCCAGAGCAAGAAACTCCTGTTTTCCGAGTTGCCAACAGCTCTGTGGGCCTTTTCTGGGTAGGAGGCTAGCGTATCCGGGGGTAAAGATCCATCCACGAAGCAACACGAATAAACACGAATAACTTGTTCGTGATAGTTACAAATGACAAATGGTTGCCGAGAGTTTCTGGCTCTCGCAACCACCCTCAGGTGGTCTGACGCTGACTTCTGACTCCTGACTTCTGACTTCTGTCTTCTAGTTAACCTCCCGGACTACCAGTCCCTCCTGGGCCACTTTCCAATCAAGAACTTCAGCACCAGGTGCGGCTGCAAGCGCCCGTTCAACGTCTTGTTTCCTGCCTTCAGAACAAAGAAAGGCGATACACCCCCCGCCACCCGCTCCACAGATCTTTGCTGCTTCCGCCCCATTCGCGAGTGCCGTCTCAACTAGTACCTCCATTTGTGGAGTCGTAACACCAGGCGCAAGCTGTTTGCGTTCTGGATATGCCGTTCGCATGACCCTGCTCAGTTTGTTCCAGTCATCAGCCAGTAACGCCTCTCGAGCCTGCAGGGCCGAATCACGAATCCCCTCGAACAACTTGAAGAGTTCAGGGTCGCCATCAATATGTCTTTTTACAATGTCCCAATTGTTCGTGCCTGAAAGTCGCGGCTCCCCTGTGTAACAGATAGCGATGCGGCTTTCCAATCTTGCTGCCTCAACTTCCAGTTCTTCACGTTCAATTCCGTCAGTCCGAAAGTGGTAGCAGGACGTACCCCCGTAAAATGCAGCGCAATAGTCCTGAAATCCCGCAGGTACCCGGATTACGGTAGTTTCAACATTGGCGGCAATTTCAATGAACTTTCCTGGGTCATAACGATTTCCTACAAGACGGTTCAACGCTCCGATACACGCGATTGCAACCGCTGAAGATCCGCCCAAACCAGCGCCGGCTGGGGCTTCGCTGTTAACGATCAAGTGGAAGCCAATAGTTGGTTTAAAGAAGTGGACCAGTTTCGAGACCAATTCCAGACGCTCTTCTCTGAGAAGATCTTCAAGAGCCTCTAAATGCGTTTCAAAAGTGACTTTACGATCGCGCGATTCGAGTACGATTCGTCCGTCTTCACGCGTCTCAATCGAGCAACTTGCACGCAGAGAAATAGCGAAATTAACCGTAGCTGCTCTGGGATGAAATAGGTATATGGGCCAGATATCGATGGTCCCTCCGGCCAAGTCAACTCTTGTGGGGGCTGAAGATTCAATGCGCATATAGAATTTTCAATTTTTCGATTTTCAATTTTCAATTTTTGAATTTTGAATTCTCGACTGTCGATTGGTGATTGGCGATTGAATTAGCGTTGATTGTCGATTTCCGACTTCAAGAATCTATTTCATACTTAAAGGCTGAGTTATAGGTTGTCAAAATCGGCAATCGACAATCCCCTCAGTCACCGTCTCTGTCAGCAGTCTTTGCGGCTTTTTTCTTTGAGTCGGAACGCCCCGGTTTGAAGGGAATGTGCTCGTGGAACTCCTGCTTGAGGTCCTGCAACTTCTCCTGGGCAGCATGCTCCAATTCTTGAAGCCTCTCTGGGTCAGCCTCTTCAACCTTCTTGGAGAGCCAGAAACGCTCAGCAAAGTAAAACGCCGCTACACCGATGATGACTATGATCAACAGCACCCTGCCAAGCCGCTGGAAATCTCCAATCAACCCTATGACGGCGCCGCTGAAGAAATATCCTGCACCGCTAAGTACGAAAACCCAAACAAAACAACTTCCAATAGAAAGGAGCAGGAAGCGCAAGTAGGGCATGCGCCCAACACCATAGAAAATGCAGGCCGCCCAACGGAGGCCATAAACGTATTTAGAAATAAAGATGGTCAGCGCTCCAAACTTTTGCGTAAGGCGCTCGATTCTAGGTTTGGCCATTCTGTAGAAGCTCGCCTCGCGCACGCCCTTACGGAATCCCCGTCCCATAATGTAGGCGGCATTGTCGCTGACAACGCCACCAATCGTCCCCCAGACGAGAACTTTTCCAAAACTGTATTGTCCGAAAAAGTTACTGTGGGCAAGAACGCCAGCGATAAGGAGTGTGATATCTCCCTCGATCATGGCAAGTAGGAAAACGGCATAGACTCCGTATTGGCCGATGAGGTCGTAAAGAAGATCGAGATGCATGAATAACGTCAGTAGAGCGTTGTCAGTTATCAGATGCATAGAGACCCCGCTACTGACACTGACCACTAACTAATCGACCTCTTTCTCGTCTTGTAATGGTGGCTTTACGACCAGAACAGGACACGAAGCGTGGCGAACTACCGCCTCGGCAGTCGAACCGAAGAGTATCCTTCCCAGTCCCGTCCGGCCATGAGATGAAATAACAATTAGATCTACCTGTCGCTCTTTCGCAACCCGAACAATTTCTGAAGCAGCGTCGCCGTGAGCAATCAGTTCCTCAACTTCAAGTCCAGTGCACTCCTCGCTTTGAGCGATCTTGGGGAGTTCACGTTCGGCTGAGTTCTCAAGCTGATCGCTGATATCCGCCATCGGAAGCGGCTCAGTCATACCTGAATACCCTACCGTGGGTACTATCGGCTCAATAACGTGGACACAAACAATAGAGGCATCAAAAGTTCTGGCTAACGACGCCGCAAAGGGCAGCGCAAAATTGCCACAATCGCTGAAATCGGTCGGGAACAGAATTGACCGAATGTGCATGATCGCCTATCCGAAGCAAGACTCCCAAATACCTATGATGATCGTCCTTCGACAACTGGTGTAAGAAGAAGATCAGTTAAGCAGTCGAGAATCAGTGGTTTCTCCGAAGCGGCCTCATTCTACACGGAGAGCTACTTGTTTGACAGCCCTAAAACCCTCGATTATGCTTCGCCTCAGATGAACTTCTAGGAAATTTCGGAAGGCCTCTGAGATGTCCACCGTCAGCGAATCAGAGCAGAACTTCATAGGGATCGATCTCTCTGTACCGAATGTATGCGCTTCGATTGTAAGCGACTCCGGTCAGGTGATTGAACGCATTGAATACGCGCTTGAGCCCAACACTATCGTCGAACAAGTTGGCAGGATAGTAAGCGATCTGCGCGCGCTTGAGCCTAACATCAGTGCGGTTGGGCTAGCAGTTCCGGGTCTGGTGAATCGCGAAAATGATCAAGTAATTTCTTCAAAAGACTTGCCAGCCATAGTTCGTCAGGATCTCCATTCGGAGCTCGTGCGGGCGTCCGGCCTGCGTGTCGAGATTGAGAACGACGCCAATGCTGCTGCCTATGGAGAATTCAAAGTCGGTGCTGGGCAGGGCAGCCGCGACATGTTCTACATAACCATTGGAGAGGGAATCGGCGGCGCAATCATACTTGATGGAAAACTTTGGACAGGCTCATCTGGTTTCGCCGGAGAGTTCGGTCACATCACGATTGACCCCGAGGGTATGCTATGTCAGTGCGGTAACAAAGGATGTCTCGAGACAATTGCCTCAGCTCCAAATATTGTGCGCAGGGCCAAGGAGCGGCTTTACCGCGATTCAACTTCATCGCTTTCCCGCCTGGCTATCAACAAGAGATTCACTGCTAACGATGTGGTACACGAAGCCCAGAATGGTGACGATTTCTCTGTAATGATGCTGGAACGCACGGGCAGATTCATCGGTAACGCTGTTGCCAGTGTGATTAATCTGCTGAATCTGGAAAGAATCGTTCTTGGAGGAGGAGTGATGGAGGCAGGAGCGTTAATTCTCCATCCAATCATCCGTGAGGCGAATCGACGAGCGTTTCATCCAAGCTTTGAGGCGACGAAAATCGTTGCCGCAACGCTTGGAGTTGATGCCGTACCCATAGGTGCAGCGTTACTTGCGGGTGTTGCTGGAGACTAGGTCTTGCGTCTTTGGCCTTCGGCCTTGGCATTGTTGAAGTCCGACACCCTTGATGCTTTGGGAGTCTCAATTCGCCACCACGCAAAGAACTTTCCTTCGCTCTCGCTGTCGTCAAGAGATACCCTCTGCTTCACCCGCCAAGAGACACCCAATGCTTCAGCCTTGAAGCTGCTGCTCAGGGACGTGGGACACTCAAATCGTCGCAAATCTTGCGGGCGAGTTGCTCTTTCACCTAGCGATGGCGAGGCACCGACTCGAGACGCCTTTAGCAGGATTTCGGAAGACCGTGTGCTTACGACCCTCGCGAACGAAAACACAACCGTGAGACTTCAGATGCCGGATGAGGTCGGCTCGTTTCATTTGGGATTAAAGGTTCGCTAAGCTGCGCGTAACACTAAACGCTCGCGTGTAACTTTTCCAGTGGGCGACAGTCGTCTCTCAAACTCTTCTCGATTCGCTTCGAGAATTAACCTGATAGCTTCGGAAAGGTTTTCACGGACCGCTTCGAGAGTCTCTCCCTGCGCATTGGCTCCAGGCAATTCGGCTACATATCCAATGTGACCGCCTTCCTGTGCTTCCTCGTAAATGGCAGTTAAAGTGAGTTCAGTCATAAAGCACTCCTAAAAACTTTGATATTATCATGATTCCTATCGATATCTAGCCGCTCTGTTTTGGCGTCTCTTCGAGTTTTCCAGAACTAATGTTTTGCACCTCTCGCCAGGATCAACTACGGCGACCGATCCCAAGAAAACAATTTCCTTCCGACCAAGACACCTTTCCACAGTCTACTGCTGCGCTTATAACGCTCCTCGAGTCTATAAGATTTGAGTTTAGCGGAATCACCTTCCTCGAGTCAGCATCAAGGTGATTCAAACGAGAATACTTACTGTAGTAGCTTAATCCACGGCCTCGCCCGGCCTGATTTAACAAACCAACTTCACAGGGAGAATTCGGTTTCGTGATTTCAGCAGCGAACCTCGTGACTCTTGATTCGCGAGCGTACCGGTTCAGAATGAGTGGTCCTAAACAAAACCAAGTGGGCAAACAGAGTCTCCAGTCAATCGAGGTACAAGACCCAGTAAATTAAGAAAACGGTACGGTAACCAGAAGCTTTGAATTAATGAACCACAACCAACTGCAAAATATCGAACAACTCGAGGCCCACCTTTGGTCTGCCGCTGACAAACCTTCGAGCATGACTTCCTAATCCTTACCCAGCAATTTCTCCAGCAGAGCTTTTTTGTCAGGATCGAGATCAGCCATTGCGATTGCTGGCGCGGCGGAGAGTTCTGGATAGGACAACACTCTCAATCTTCCCTGCTATTGAAAATTTTTTTTCATCTGGTAAAGTAATCTTACTTTTGCAAGACAACATCTCTGTGCGTTTCTTTAGAAATCCCGTGTGTCTTGTGCAGGTGCGGCCAGGTAGTAACGTGCCGAGGTTACGTACTACGTGCGGCTTATTTCCTTAGTTGTCCGCTGCACGCTGAATCCTAGAAAAAAGTGTTCATGGATTAGCTGAAACTGCGGCGATGCCACAGATCTTCCATCACAGCACAAACGCGTTATCAAAACTCAGTATCTTCGGGGCGATCTTTATTCTCATTGCAGCGCTTTGGGTTACTGCAGAGATAAATCGTTCTTCCTGGAATACCGGGCAGTGGGTCGAACGCGAGCAGCCAGTTCAATTCAGCCATAAACACCACGTAGGGGATGATGGCGTGGATTGTCGTTATTGTCATACTTCTGTCGAGTTCTCAGCATCAGCCGGCATGCCTTCTACCGATATCTGCATGAGCTGCCATCGGCAGATTTGGGCTGACAGTCCTTATCTAGAACCAGTCCGACTTAGCTTTCGTAGCGGCACACCAATCGAATGGATTAGAGTTCATGATGTTCCAGACTTTACTTACTTCAATCACAGCATTCATGTGAACAAAGGAGTTGGTTGCACAACTTGCCATGGGGCAGTAGACGAGATGCCCATTCTTTTCCAGGAATCTTCTTTACAAATGGAGTGGTGTCTCGATTGTCACCGTAGACCGGAAAGGTTCTTAAGACCAAAAGACAAAGTTTTCGATATGCAGTGGCCAAGAGAAAACCGAACCAGAGAACAGTTAAGTCAAGGAATTGAATTGGTTCAAGCATATCGAATTCGCCACCCAGAAATACTGACGAGTTGTTCTACCTGTCACCGGTAGGTGCTGCTTAAGAGATGTCCGAAAATCGACATATTAACTTTGCCTTGATGCGTGAGCGGATCCTCTCCCAACAAGGAGGTAAGGAGTACTGGCGCAGTCTCGAGGAGTTGTCGGATTCTCCCGAATTCCACGAGTTTGTTCAGCGCGAATATCCGCAGCATGCTGAACAATGGGACGACCCGATCGAACGCCGGACGTTTTTGAAGTTGATGGGTGCTTCGCTTGCGCTTGCGGGTTTAAGTGGCTGTGTCTATCAACCTCCTGAAAAGATAGTGCCGTACGTCAGACAGCCTGAAGAGATCGTCCCTGGGAGACCACTGTTCTTCGCAACCGCGGCGACAGTATCGGGCGTGGCTACGCCATTGCTCGTACGGAGTAACGAAGGTCGCCCCACCAAGATTGAAGGAAATCCTGAGCATCCGAACAATCGCAGAAACGAAAATGACCAAGGCTCAAGTGCAACAGATCTCTTTTCTCAAGCTTCGATCCTGACACTCTACGATCCCGATCGCTCTCAAACACTCACTTTCCGTGGCGAGATTCGAACATGGACAACATTTGTCGCTGAGATGCGAACTGCGCTTGAGCAGCAACGGGGTAAACAGGGAGCGGGTCTGCGTTTCCTTACTGAGACCATTACATCACCTACTCTGGGTGCTCAGATGCAAGCCATTCTCGCAGAATTTCCGCAAGCAAGATGGCATCAGTACGAGCCTGTCGGACGCGATAGCGCTCGTGCAGCTTCTATGATGGCGTTTGGCCAATCTGTTAACACCATATTCCAATTTGATCGTGCCCAAAGAATTCTATCGCTGGGATCGGACTTCTTGTCTTGTGGGCCGGGCTCACTGCGTTACGCTCGCGACTTTGCCGAACGCCGGCGCGTATTAAAAGGTCAGACCGAGATGAGCCGCCTCTATGTGATTGAATCTACGCCAACCACTACCGGGGCAGCCGCAGACCACCGCTGGGCTGTGCGTCCTACTCAGATGGAAGCAGTAGCGCGATCAATAGCTGAACGATTCGGAGTAAAAACTGGGGAAGCAACGAATACCGTAGATGTTGTCAATGCTCAGTGGCTTGACGCAATGGTCCGCGATCTTCAGCAACACCGAGGTTCGACAATTGTAATAGCTGGGAACGAGCAGTCACCTACGGTTCAGGCTCTTGCTCATGCGATGAACGAGGTGCTTGGCAATAACGGTAATACTGTTACTTATACTGATCCCATCGAAGTCAATTCTGTGGATCAACTCGAATCACTTCGGGAGCTCGTCCAAGCGATCGATGGTGGTCAAGTGGAAATGCTGATCATTCTTGGTGGCAATCCTGTCTACAACACCCCAGCCGATCTGAAACTCGATTTCAATCGCATTCGCGATATCGGCCTTAGGGTCCATCTCAGTCTTTATAAAGATGAAACTTCAGAAATCTGTCATTGGCATGTACCTGAAGCACATTATCTTGAATCCTGGAGTGATACACGCACGTTCGATGGTACCGTCAGTATTGTTCAGCCCCTGATTGAACCGTTATATGCCGGAAGAACCGCTCACGAAGTGCTCGCAGTCTTTTCGGAACAATATGACCGGAGACCTTACGACATTGTGCGTGCCTATTGGCAAGCAAACCTGCTCAGTGGCCCACAGGCGACTGCCACTCCGGCAGCAGCAACTCCTCCGATACCAGTTACATCAGGTGCTTTTGAAGCACAGTGGCGACGAGCGCTTCATGATGGTTTTGTCGTTAATAGCGCCTTACCCGCAAGAACAGTCTCCGTTAATTCTGCCGCCCTGATTAAGGCTTTGAATGAGGGGGCAACAATAGAAGGCGAGTTCGAGATCATCTTTCGTTCTGATCCGACAATTTATGATGGGCGATTTGCCAATAACGGCTGGTTACAAGAGCTGCCTAAGCCGCTGACCAAACTAACCTGGGATAATGCCGCCCTGCTTAGTCCTAACACTGCAAGGCGTTTGAACCTTGAACAAACCATTGGTGGCAAGGGTGGGGAGATCCTGGTAAACACGATCAGGGTCGAGGTTGGCGGCCGAATCATCACCTGTCCCGCTTGGATCATGCCGGGTCAACCCGACAACGCTATCACTCTTCACCTCGGATACGGTCGCAGGCTTGCAGGGAACGTAGGCAGCGGACGAGGATTCAATGCTTATGATATTAGGACCTCTGAGTCTCCATGGTTGGCATCTGCCAGAGTTGCAGCAGCAGGGGGTCAGTATCAGCTCGCTGTGACACAACTCCACTTCAACATGGAGAATCGAGATGTTCTGCGGTCGAAAACTCTTGTCGACTACCTCAAAGGAGAGAAGGGTGATCACGGTCACGAAACTCACGTGCCGTCCGAGGATATGACTCTCTATGGCAATCCCTTTAAATACGAAGGTTATGCCTGGGGTATGGCAATCGATAATAGTAGCTGTGTTGGCTGCAACTCGTGCATTATTGCCTGCCAATCCGAAAACAACATACCCATTGTCGGCAAAGAGCAAGTGGTGCGAAGTAGAGAGATGCACTGGCTACGAGTTGACACATACTTCAAAGGGAATGATGCGAGTAACCCCGAAGGCACCTTCTTCATGCCAGTACCTTGTATGCATTGTGAGAACGCTCCCTGTGAGCCAGTCTGTCCAGTTCATGCCACTGTACACAGCGCGGAGGGGCTCAACGACATGGTCTACAATCGCTGCATCGGAACTCGTTATTGCTCTAATAACTGTCCTTATAAAGTTCGCCGCTTCAATTTCCTCCTGTATCAGGATTGGACCACACCTACTTATCAATTGATGCGCAATCCGGAAGTTTCAGTGCGCAGTCGTGGCGTGATGGAAAAATGCACCTACTGTGTTCAGCGAATTCAAGCGGCAAAGATTGATGCAGAGATTGAAGGGCGGCGGGTTCGTGACGGCGAGATAGTTACTGCTTGCCAGGCGGCATGTCCCACTGAGGCAATCGTTTTTGGCGATATCAATGATCCGAACAGCCGCGTTTCAAGATTGAAGGCCGAAGAACGCAACTATGGCCTGTTGGTAGATCTAAATACGAGGCCGCGCACGACTTACCTTGCGGCATTGCGGAATCCAAATCCTGAGATCTGAAAACCATTCAGCCTGATGCCTGACGATCCAAATACTCCTATAGGCGAAGAGCCCCTCGAAAAACCGGGCCCAGTAGCACGAGAAGCCCGTGGCGCAGTTGAACCGCTAGAAGCTGGCCTGCACACTACAGGTCCTCTCGTGCCTCCCGGACTTACGTTCGCTTCGGTAACTGACAAGATCAGTTCGATAGTTCTAAAGCGCAGGACACCGATTGGCTGGTTTATCGGTTTCGCGATCTCTTTCGCCCTGGTTCAGTTACTGTTACTCACAATAACGCATCTTGTATTTACAGGAATTGGCATCTGGGGAAACAACGTTCCTATAGGCTGGGCGTTTGACATCATTAACTTCGTCTGGTGGATCGGTATTGGTCACGCCGGAACTCTCATATCCGCCATTTTGCTTCTTTTGCGACAGCAGTGGAGAACTTCGATCAACCGCTTCGCAGAAGCGATGACTCTTTTTGCTGTAGCGTGTGCAGGTCTCTTTCCTCTTCTGCATACTGGCCGACCGTGGCTGGCATACTGGATGGTCCCATATCCGAACACAATGGGAGTCTGGCCGCAGTTTAGAAGTCCCCTTATGTGGGACGTTTTTGCAGTTACCACTTACGGTACTGTGTCAGCACTGTTCTGGTTCATAGGTTTGATTCCCGACTTCGCTACTCTTAGAGATCGAGCCAGAAGTAAGACCTTCCAAATTATCTATGGGATGTTAGCGATGGGCTGGCGAGGATCGGCGCGTCACTGGCATCGGTATGAGATGGCGTATCTGTTACTGGCTGGCCTGGCAACCCCACTGGTTCTCTCAGTACACACGATTGTAAGCCTCGACTTTGCGGTAAGTGTGATCCCCGGCTGGCACGCAACAATCTTTCCTCCATACTTTGTTGCGGGTGCTATATACGCGGGATTTGCGATGGTTCTAACACTAACCATTCCGCTTCGGAAGTTCTATGGCCTCGAAGACTTCATCACCATGCGTCACATTCAGAATATGGCGAAGGTGATGCTGGCAACAGGTTTGATAGTCGCTTATGGCTATGTGATGGAAGCTTTCTTTGGGTGGTACAGCGGTAACCCTTACGAGCGTTACATGATCTATAACCGCATGACCGGACCTTATGCCTGGTTCTACTGGTCCTTAATACTCTGTAACGTTCTTGCGCCTCAGCTTATCTGGTTTAAACGCTTCCGCACGAATCTTTTGGGGCTGTTCCTTTTGTCAATAGTTGTGAGTACCGGGATGTGGCTCGAGCGCTTTGTAATTATTGTAACTAGTCTCCATCGTGATTTTCTGCCTTCTTCGTGGGGCATGTACGAGCCCACTTTTTGGGATTTCTCGATGTTCATCGGCACCATTGGTCTTTTCTTCGCCTTGCTATTCCTCTTCATCAGGTTCCTGCCAATTATTTCGATATTCGAAATGAGAACTATCCTGCCGGAAGCTGAGGTCGAGGAAGAGGCTGCTTAGAGGTTTGCTCAAAGATGGCTGACGACGTAGTAAGAGATAAAAATGACGTGCTGCGAACGCACCATGCTATAACCGCGTCTCATCGTCACCGGACGACTCCGCCGCTTTATGGTGTGATGGCTGAATTTGATAATCCAACCGATTTAGTCGCTGCTGCGCGACAGACTTATGAAGCAGGCTATCGGCGAATCAACGGTTACTCTCCCTATCCGATCGAAGAGCTTTGGGAGGCTATCGGCTTTCATCATACCGGCTTACCGCTGCTTGTGTTCCTCGGGGGTCTCTTGGGCGCAATCGGTGGATTTTTGATGCAGTACTATCTCTCGGTTTATGAGTACCCCCTAAATGTCGGTGGCAGGCCATATAACAGTTGGCCGGCATTCATTCCGATAACTTTCGAATGCACGATCTTAGTCGCAGCATTTGCCGCAGTGTTTGGCATGCTGGCGCTCAACAAGTTGCCTCAGCCGTATCATCCAGTATTCAACGCCCCAAATTTCGATCTGGCTACGCGCGACCACTTCTTCCTGGTAGTGGAAGCAAATGATCCGAAATTCAACCGCGCTGAAGTGATCGAGTTCCTAAGGGGCTTAGGACCAAAAAACATCTCGGAAGTAGAGGTATGAAACCGGGGCGCGATAATCTCATCATGGGGAAGGACAGAAAAACTGGAGTTGGAGCAGGGCCTAATATGGCACGCGTTTGGCCCTTGATCTTTCTTCTCCTCATAGGAGTTTCCTGCCGCCAGGACATGCAGGACCAACCACGATCCAAACCTTATCGCGCCTCCGACTTCTTCCGTGACGGAATGTCTTCACGAAGCCTTGTTGAAGGTACAGTTCCCCGTGGGTATCTGCGCGAAGATGTCGAATTCTTTACTGGCAAGAAGCGAAGAACAGCGCCTGGAGCTCCGCCAGCTCAAGCACCAATTCCTACTGTCACAACTGCCGCTTCGGCTTTTCCAGACGATGTCGAGGTCTTTCCACTTGTGATTACTGAGGACTTGGTAAGGCGTGGCAAAGAGCGATTTGAGATTTTCTGCTCGGTCTGTCACGGACTCACCGGATATGGTGATGGCATGGTTGTAAGACGTGGTTTTCGCCAGGCAGCAAACTTTCATGACGAAAGGTTGCGTGAAGCTCCAGTAGGCCATTTCTTCGACGTGGTGACAAATGGCTGGGGCGCCATGCCTTCCTACGCTACACAGATACCTCCTCAAGATCGGTGGGCGATTATTGCTTACGTCCGCGCTTTGCAGTTGGCTCATCAATCACAAGACCAACCAGCACAGTCACAGCCAGCACCTCCAGCCAATCAGGGAGAAGAACAGAGATGAACCACGCTTACAGCGCCCCAGGTGTGGTTACCCGCTTTCAGCGTCTTGCTCTGATTGTCGGCCTCATCTCGCTGGCAATCCTACTGCTTGGAGCATTTCTCAATCCGACGCAGTTCTTCCAATCCTATCTATTTGCTTTTCTGTTCTGGGCCGGTATACCGCTTGGTTGCTTATCACTGCTGATGTTGCAGCATCTGACCGGCGGCGGGTGGGGACTCGTAATACGACGATTGCTTGAAGCTGCGACGCGAACGCTTCCGCTAACAGTATTTCTTTTTATTCCGGTTGCTCTGGGGGCAGCGCAAATCTATCCGTGGATGAGCCATGAGGTGATGTCCGCGTCTCCGGCTCTCGAGGATAAGGCACGATACTATTTGAACCTTCCTTTCTTTCTGGGCCGGGCAGCGATTTACTTCGCGGTTTGGCTTATCCTTGCTTACTTCTTGAATAAATGGTCTTACGAACAAGACCGTACCAACGAACGCCGCTTCGGCCGGCATATGAGAGCCCTTAGCGCTCCAGGCCTCATACTGTTCGTGCTCACGGTAACTTTTGCTTCAGTCGATTGGGCCATGTCACTCAACCCTCATTGGTTCTCCACAATCTACGGTTTGCTCTTCGTCGCAGCCTGGGGCCTATCGGCACTTGCATTCGTCATTATGGCTATGGCGTTTCTTGCTGATCGGGAACCGATGTCGAAAATTGTGACACCGACGCTTTTTCAGGATTTGGGAAAACTGATGCTGGCTTTCGTAATGCTTTGGGCGTACTTCGCCTTCTCTCAATTTCTGATTGTTTGGTCCGCCAATTTACCAGAAGAGATTGAATGGTACTTACCGCGGACGAGTGGGGGTTGGGGTGCTATTGCAATTCTGTTAGTCATCTTTCACTTTGGATTTCCGTTCCTGCTTCTGCTGTCAGCCTCTTTAAAGCGCAATCCTCGAAGGCTTCAGATAGTGGCAGGACTAATTCTGATGATGCGAATTCTGGATATGTTCTGGATGGTGGCGCCTGAGTTCCATCACCATCACTTCACAATTGCTTTGACCGATGTGGTAGCCGTAGTTGGTCTCGGTGGTCTTTGGTTGGCGGCCTTTGCCTGGCAGCTTAACAAGCGGCCCTTAATACCATTTAATGACCCTCAATTTGAAGACCTTATGACCCAGGTACAAACAGGACATTAGAGCGTTCCTATGGCGAGATCTAAGCATAACGGTAAGCGACAACAGGAGATCACCGAAACTCCTGATGTTTCGCACGTTAGAAATATTGACGTTACCCACGAAATGAGTGATGTCAACATTTATGCGCTCTTGAGGTTCGTCGGGATACTCACAATCGCCACTGCACTTACGTTTGTCCTGATGTGGTTGTTATTCCGGTATTTTGAGAAACAAAGAATTGAGCCCCCTCCTGGACCTATGGCAATGACCGAACTCGAACGATTGCCTCCTGAACCGAGGCTTCAGGCAGCCCCCGGGTTTGAAATTGAAATTGAGGGACGGCGTGAGACTTTGGAACTTAGGGAACCCCAAGCAGAGTACCGTGTACTGAGGCGTCATTGGGAGCAGATTCTAAGCGACGGCGTAAAGGATGAGGCAGGGCGCGTAGTTGGCTTGCCTATTGAAGAGGCAATGAAGAAGGTGGTCCAGGAGAACGTAATACCTGTGCGCCCTGAAGGTGCAGCGCAAAGTCTCTACGATATTGGGGACGACATACCTACTGCCCAGAGCTCTGGACGAGTGTCTGTGAAGAGGAAGTAGATCGGGGATTTATCAGGAGTTGGAGTTATGCAGTTTGTAACAGGATGGGTAATGCAACCGGAAAAAGGGCGGCCGCGTATCTTCGTGTCTTTTCGTCAGAGTATCTTCTTTCTAATCTGCCTCGTGCTTGTCGCGCCATCTGTAATTGCACAGCCAGGAGTTCCAGGACCTCGCTCGCCGCTATATGGAGCGCGGCCCGAAACAGGACCACCAGCGACGGGGCTGCCGACAGCCCTTCGTGAGGTGGGAATCGATCAGAATCTGAATGGCCAACTGCCCCTTGATCTGGTGTTTCGCAATGAAAGCGGCGAAGAGGTCAAGCTAGGGAATTACTTCGGTAAGAAGCCAGTCGTGCTGTCGCTTGTTTATTACGAATGCCCAATGCTCTGCACGCAGGTGTTAAATGGAATTGTAAGCGCTTTGAGAGTGCTTGCCTTTAAAGCCGGGAATGAGTTCGACATCATCACAGTCAGTTTTGATCCACGCGAAACTCCAGCTCTGGCTGCTGCAAAGAAAAACACTTACATAAACTATCTTCAGGAAGAGAAAAGAGCATCAGCAATCAACGGCTGGCATTTTTTGACCGGGGACGCTGAAAACATCAAACAGCTCACAGAAACAGTCGGTTTTCGCTACCACTTTGACGCGCAGACGGATCAATTTGCTCATGCCAGCGCCATCATGGTGGCAACATCTGAGGGCAAGCTCGCGCGTTACTTTTACGGGATTGAGTACGCTCCCAAGGACTTGCGACTTGGTCTGATTGAAGCTTCAGAAAACAAGATTGGAAATCCCGTGGATCAGTTGCTCCTTTACTGCTACCACTATGATCCTGCGACTGGAAAATACGGAGCTGTCGTAATGAACATGATTCGAGTAGGTGGCGTGATCACTCTGATCGGAATTGGGGTGTTGCTGCTCGTGCTTCGCCGTCGAAATATCACCCGAATGCGTCATGCCGGAGGAGAAGCTTAAGACCTATGCAGTCGCCGTGGATTCCATTTATTCCGGAAAACGCCTCGACCTATGCGGGCAGAGTTGACGCCCTCTACTTTTATCTGACGGGTGTAACGATCTTCTTCACGTTATTAATCTCCGGGGCTTTGATCTATTTTGTGCTTAAGTACAAGCGTCGCTCTCCTTTTGAGATTCCGCGTCCAGTCGCAGGCTCAATGAAGCTTGAAACCCTGTGGACGATCATTCCCTTCTTCATTGCTATCAGTATTTTTGTCTGGGGTGCTGACATCTTTTTCGAGCAGTACAGCCCGCCGCAGCACGCTGTCGAGATCTACGTTGTTGGCAAACAATGGATGTGGAAATTTCAGCACACCACTGGCCAACGCGAAATCAATGAACTGCACGTTCCTTTGGGCCGCAAGATTAAACTGATAATGACCAGTGAAGACACTATACATAGTCTTTTCGTTCCTGCCTTCAGAATGAAGACTGACGTCTTGCCGGGTCGCTATACGATGCAATGGTTTGAGGCCACAAAGCCGGGACGTTATCACCTCTTCTGTGCAGAGTACTGCGGTATGAACCATTCCGGGATGATTGGCTCAGTTGTCGTTTTGGAGCCTACAGAATACGACCAGTGGCTTAGCGGGAGCATTGGACAGCAAACACCGGCCGCAGCCGGTCAACAACTTTACGAGACTCTGGGCTGCGCCTCTTGTCATGGCCAAGCAGGTGAAGGAGGACGCGGCCCAGCGTTAGTCGGCTTGTTTGGACGTGACGTGTTTTTAACTACCAATCAAACCGTTAGAGCTGATGAAGGATATCTTCGCGAGTCAATACTTAATCCTGGCGCAAAGATTGTGGCTGGTTTTCAACCAATCATGCCGACGTTTCAAGGCCAGGTTACTGAAGAACAACTAGTGCAACTTATTGCTTTCATAAAATCACTACAAGTAGGAACACCACAGCCGCTAACAGCAGCCGGGCAGGCGACACCAGCTGCGTCAGCTAATCAACCGCAGGCTGAACGCTAGGCGGTAAGCGGGACTTATATAGACGATGGAAGAATTCCACCCACCAGCACCAGCTCGTGTTAATTACCTTAACGCCGAGTACGGTCTAAAGTCGTGGTTACTGACAAAGGACCATAAACGCATCGGCCTGCTGTATCTGGGTAGCATCAGCTTTTTCTTTCTGCTTGGCGGCATCTACGCCATGCTGATCAGGCTCGAGCTTTTAACACCCCAGGGAGATCTGCTCAGTTCGACAACTTACAACAAAGTATTTACTCAGCACGGGATCATAATGATCTTCTTCTTCTTGATTCCGTCCATACCAGCCACACTCGGGAACTTCCTAGTACCAATGATGATTGGCGCAAAGGATCTTGCGTTCCCACGCATTAACCTGCTCAGCTGGTACATCTTCATGATCGGGGGGTTGATTACGATCTACGCCCTGCTAGCCGGTGGAGTTGATACTGGTTGGACTTTCTATACACCTTTCAGCACTACATTCTCTAATTCTTTTGTCGTTGCTACCGGTCTCGGCATATTTATAAACGGCTTTTCTTCAATTCTTACGGGGCTGAATTTTATCGTCACCATCCACACGATGCGGGCGCCGGGTATGACCTGGTTTCGCCTACCATTATTTATCTGGTCACATTACGCAACCAGCTTGATTATGATTCTCGGGACACCTGTCGTGGCGATCACGATTCTGCTGCTGGCCTTTGAACGGCTTGCGCGTGTGGGAATATTCGACCCTGCTTTGGGTGGTGATCCGGTACTCTTTCAGCACCTCTTCTGGTTTTACTCGCATCCAGCCGTGTACATCATGGTATTGCCTTCAATGGGTGTTGTCAGTGAACTCATTGCAAATTTTTCGCGCAAGAATATCTTTGGCTACGGCTTTGTTGCCTTCTCGAGCCTCGCTATCGCGGTCTTAGGGTTCTTTGTCTGGGGTCACCATATGTTTGTGTCCGGACAATCCATTTATACGGGGATGATCTTCTCGTTCCTGAGTTTCGCAGTAGCCATTCCTTCGGCCATCAAGGTCTTCAACTGGACCGCCACTCTTTACAAGGGCTCAATCTCTTACGAAACACCAATGCTCTTCGCCCTGGGTTTTATTGGCTTGTTCACAATCGGAGGAATGACGGGACTTTTTCTTGCCACACTCGGAGTTGATGTTCACGTACATGACACTTATTTCGTAGTCGCCCACTTTCATTACATTATGGTTGGCGGTGCTTTGTTTGGATACCTGGGTGGGCTACATTATTGGTGGCCCAAGATTAGCGGAAGAATGTATCCGGAAGCCTGGGGGCGATTTTCGACACTGGTAATATTCGTGGGATTCAATCTTACCTTTTTCCCACAGTTCATCGCCGGTTATCTTGGCATGCCGCGTCGTTACCACGCCTACCCACCAGAGTTTCAGGTATTCAACGTGCTCTCGTCAGCGGGAGCCTCAATCCTTGGTGTGGGCCTTTTGATCCCCGTAGTCTATCTCGTTTGGTCAATGCGCTATGGAAAGTTTGCCGCAGGCAACCCCTGGCATTTGCCGGGTTTGGAATGGCGTACTGCTTCACCGCCACCAACTGAGAATTTTATTACGACTCCAGTGGTTACGTGGGAAGCTTACGAGTTCGCACCTCCCGAAGAGATGGAAGTTGTCGGAGTCTTGAGTAGTGAAGAACCATTAGAGGAAGCCGATGCTCCCATCGGGGGAGATTATTAGAAATAGGAGATTGGGGATTGGCTGAGACCTACGCCGCAGAGCACGAAATCCATCACCCAGCACTCGCGCACCATTTCGAAAACATGGAGCAGCAGCGTGAAGCCGCTTCACTCGCGATGTGGATCTTTTTGGTGACGGAGATCATGTTCTTTGGTGGGATGTTTCTCGCCTATACGCTCTATCGATCAAGCTACCCTCAGGCTTTTGCAGTCGCGAGTAATCATCTTGATATCTGGCTCGGCGGCATTAATACCGTGGTCCTAATCCTCAGCAGTTTCACAATGGCAATGGCTGTCTTCTACACACAGGTAGGAAAGCGTCGCGGAACTGTGCTCTGCCTCATTCTAACGATCGTGCTCGGACTGGTCTTTCTTGGCATTAAAGCTGTCGAGTATCACGAGAAATACGAGGCCAGCTTGATTCCGGGTCAGTTGATTCCCAGCCGTCCGTTTAATCCTGACCCTGTGGAATTGCACGTCACTGCAGAAATCAGCATGCGCCAGATCGAGTTATTCTATTGGATCTATTTCGTGATGACGGGAATGCATGCGTTGCACATGGTTATCGGCGTGGGGATATTAGCGGTGATCCTCTATTTCGCTGTACGCGGCCGCTATTCACCCGAATATCATAGTCCGGTTGAGGTCACAGGACTCTACTGGCACTTTGTCGATATTGTATGGATCTTTCTGTTTCCGCTGCTGTACTTATTGGGCCGGCACGTTGGGGGACATTAATCGGTGAGTGAGCATATTGTTCCAGTTAGAGTTTACGTGACCATCTTTCTTGTGCTGATGGTAGGAACGGCACTGACGGTTTTTGCCGCGTACCAGGACTTTCCGGAACCACTGAACGTTGTAATCGCTCTGACAATCGCAGTGGCAAAGGCTACCTTCGTGGT
The DNA here is from genome assembly GCA_964574785.1 of uncultured Chloracidobacterium sp. GTDB lineage: Bacteria > Acidobacteriota > Blastocatellia > Pyrinomonadales > Pyrinomonadaceae > PSRF01. The sequence goes on from CAZNPP010000017.1 coordinate 40,580, forward strand.
CCTCTACTTCATGCACGTTCGTTACAGCGCTCGTTTGATATGGGTAATAATGGCTTCCGCGCTGTTCTGGCTGGCCATCTTGTTCGCCTTCACCTTTAGCGATTACATGACTCGAGAATGGACGCCTTCGCGACAGTTGACCTCTATTCCCCAGCCCGTCGTAGCTTCATATTGCGCACCACAACAAGCTTAGCGCAGTTCGGACATTCCAACCGAATTGTAGCGTCAGAAGTCTTGATCGGAGCCGAGCAGTAAGGACAGGCGCCGCTGATCTCATTCTGCTTAAAGAGATCACGCATCATGATGAGAGGCAGGATAAGACCCGCCACGAGGAGTGGGATACCAAAGATCAATCCAATGCTTGTTCCCTGGCCCAGCGTAAGACTGATGACAAGGCCGGAGATAAAGAGCAGCAAACCAACCCCAATGCTGAAAGAGAAACTGTAAGCGCTGTCGAATGTTCGTCCCTGGGCTGCTGGTTTCTTGGCGTCCATGCGTTGATATTCCCTCCGTTTAGTAATGTAAGATCAGGGGCTGATTCTCGAGATTCCGAACCACTTGCGATCTCGATTTCATACGGCTGAATTGTTGATAGTTGCGAGCTCGCCCCTAGGAGACCTTGATACCCCGGTGTGATAGTTGACTTTTACTCCTCCGATTCACTGCTTGTCAACAGTAGGAAATGCGCAAGATTAGCGCGCGAAACACAATACTTTGAGACGTTGCGAGTTGAATCGTGGCCACGGGTTGGGTTGAAGAAGCTTTACAACTAAGCGTACACTGCTCACAGAAACAAACAAGGAATTATAAGACTGTATTGCGCTAACGGAACAGGTGACGCTGTTAAGTGGTTTTCGAGCAAGTGCCTCAATCGCCGGTTCTCTACAGAACAAGATCAGAGGGAGCCCCAACAGTCTCTTGATAAAATACAGACTCCCCCGTAATACACAATCAACTGCCCGTTCTCTATTCTCCGGCAATACGACCCAGAAAAAGACCAACGCAGCATGAAACCGTGTGGATGGCGATTCGGAGCGTCTGGCGATGTCACGTCGGTTAGGAGCCGACGTGGTATTTGATTATCGCGAAGTTGACGTCTTAACAGAGGTGAAGAGATTGACTGGAGTAGGGGTGGACGGTGCAACGGAGGCCCTCGGTACGCAGGAGACTTTCGAATCTGCCCTTTCGCAGTTTGCGTTGCGGCGGCATGCTTTCAAGCTTGGGTGTATACTCGGGTAAACTGGCAGATACCGTACGACGCGTTTGCAGCAGGCGTAGGAGACCACCGCATAGTGACCACACTCTGTCCTGGGGTAAAGAGAGAATGCGCCGCTTAATGGAAGTGGTACAGCGCGGAAGCGTTGATTTAAAACACTTGCTCACGCATTCATTCTCGCTCTCGGAGATCCAGAAAGGATACGACCTTTTTGAGGAGCGGCGCGACGGTGTTCTCATGTTTGCTATAAGACCTGATTCTCAAGTAGGAAGCTAACCCGATGCTCACTTTTGCAACGATTCTCTGCCCTGTTAACCTTGATCTGCAACTGACAAGTGATGAGGGACTTCGCACTGCCCTGGCGTTTACGCGGGGCTTTCAAGCAAAGCTCTTAGTTTGTTACTGCGCTGAAATGACTAACCCCTCAAAACCGCCGGCGCTTCCTGCTACTACAGAACAACTTAATAACCTGGTGGCGCGTTCAATACATTTGTATGTGCCTGATGACGAGAAAGATACGCTTGAGATCGACTGTCTGGTAATTGCTGGAGATGACGTTGGCGAGGCCATCACCCGTGTTGCTCGCGAGCGCAATATCGATTTGATAGTTATGGGATCGCGGCGCCGCCCCTTACGCGCAGCAATACTTGGCTCGGTAGCAGAGTCTGTTAGCCGGACTGCCCCATGTCCAGTGTTAGTGACGCACGAACAGGAAAGAGGCTGGGTGGGAATGTCCAGCGGAGAGTTGAATCTCGAACGGCTGCTAGTGGCTTATGACTTTTCCGAGAGTTCAGAACTGGCACTCAAGTATGGTCTGTCCTTGGCGCAAAACTATCAATCCGAATTACACCTTCTTCATGTGTTGCCAAAACTGGACGAAACAGAACTTGAGATAACCTGGGACGATGCTGTTATGGAAGGCGCTTATCATAAAGCCGCCCGACGTTTGCAGGAAGCTGTTCCCGGTGAAGTTCATCTGTGGTGCAAGCGAGTTGTTCATGCAGTGCGTTGGGGTAAACCATATGACGAAATTCTAAGATACGCTGAAAAGAATAAGATTGATTTCATCTGTATGGGTGCTCACGGTGCGGGGTTCAGAGCGAGCGCACTCTTTGGATCCAATACGGATCGTGTATTGCGGCAAGCACTTTGCCCGGTCTTAGTAGCGCGCCCGAAGGAATAGGACGCCGTTCGTTCAGACCCCCTTAATCTTGATTGCTGATTTGTAGACAGGCTTTTTTGCCGCAACGCCACAAAGCTGCAAAGTATAAGAAACTAAAAGTAGTCAACGCCTCATCCGTTACTCTTCCATTTTCTTTGCACCTTTGCGGCGTTGCGTTAAAAGCCTTTTGAATCTTTCCTCTGTCTTCCATACCTTAAAGCCCAAGACACTTTGTGAATTTCAATTGCAACAAACACCGACAGGGCCAGAGCAAATAGCACTGCGAATGTCTTTAGATCAACTGGTGCAGTTTGCAAGACACGTTGGCCCAAAGGCGAATACATTGCTGCGAGGTGGATCAATAATGCTCCTGAAGCGCCTAAGACGAGAAATGGACTCCTGAGAGGAGATGCCAGCAATGCCGATCTTGTTTCTGAGCGGCAGTTCCCGATATGAACGTTTTCAAACAATACCATTAAAAGCAAAAGCGTGTTCCGAGCTGATGTCTCCTCCCATCCGGCTTCAATCATCCAGTAAAACGCACTAAAACCCACTGCACTTATTACCACTGCGGCGATTACAATGCGTTCAATCATCAGTTGATTAAATATGCTTTCTCGCGGCGGCCGAGGTTTTCGCTCGAGTACGTCGCCTTCCCCGGGTTCAAATGCTAGAGCTTTGTCCTGAATGCCATTGGTAACCAGGTTTAGCCAAAGTATTTGCGCAGGGAGAAGAGGTAAAGGCAGATGAGTTAGTATCGTAATCCCAATCATCAGTACTTCGGCGGCGCCAGTTGAAACCAAGAGGTAGATTACTTTGCGGATGTTGTCGTAAGCGATGCGCCCCTCTTCGATGCCCGCGACTATCGTGGCAAAGTTGTCATCGCTGATAACCAGTTCCGCAGCTTCACGAGCGACATCAGTCCCCGACTTGCCCATGGCGACACCGATGTTAGCCGCTTGCAATGCTGGCGCATCATTCACCCCGTCTCCGGTTACTGCCACAAAGTGTCCGTTCTTGATCGCTGCTTCAACAATCTCCAGTTTTTGTCTGGGCGCAACGCGTGCGAAAACGTGTACATCCCGGATGAGATCTCGTAACTCATCGCTGGATTTCCCAATCAATTGAGCGCCGGTTAGCACTCGCTCACTTTGAGTTGCAAATCCGAGATCACGAGCTATTGCAAGTGCAGTCTTTGGATGATCACCTGTGATCATGCAGACGGTCACGCCGGCATTGTGACACGAAGCCACCGCCTCCCGTGCTCCTGGACGCAGTGGATCAATCATCCCGACTAGACCAAGCAAGGTGAGTCCTGTCGGTTCCGGTGGTGCGTGGAAGCGTTGGATCTCCTCCGAGACAGAGCCTTGGGCGATCGCCAAGACTCGATAGCCCGCTTCCGCCATTGAGGCCGCAGTCTCCTTCATTGTCTCAAGCTGCTCGTCCTCTGGTTGATCGCACATCGCAACCACGCGCTCTGGAGCGCCCTTAACAAAAACTTTCGTTTCACTGTTGACGAGGTGGTATGTGGCTGAAAACTGATGTTCCGGCTCAAAAGGAATCTCGTTAACTTGTGGGAAATCGTCGAGTGCTGATTCTCTGCTTAAGCCTAGTTTTTGGCTCATCGACAGCAGCGCAATGTCGGTAGGGTCACCATGCCAAACCCATGTTCCATTACGGTGATGCAGTGTGGCTTCGTTACAGAGGGCTACAGTACGGGCAATTGCGTCTAGTAGCTCATTATCACCTTGCGAGATGGAAACATTCTTCAGGCCCCGGGGGCGTATTTCTCCATTAGGTGGGAATCCTTCGCCAGTGACTTCAAAAGCATCCCCGTTTGTGAGGCGGATTTCACGTACTGTCAACTCATTCACGGTGAGGGTTCCAGTCTTGTCACTGGCGATTAACGTGCAGCTACCCAAACCTTCGACGGCAGCGAGCCGGCGAACAATAACCCCCCGGCGTGCCATGCGAGTTGTAGCAACGGCCAAAGCAACAGTCATGGCCACTGGAAGTCCCTCGGGAATAGCAGATACTGCGAGGGCCACTCCAAACATGAACATCTCTCCAATTGTGTAACCACGAACTAAAATGCCCAGCAGACCAACAAAGACCGCAGCAACCAGTACGGCATAGCCAATCATGCGCGTGAAGCGTTCCAGGCGTTCCAAAAGGGGTGGTTTTCCTCCCCCAGCCTCAAGAACATCAAGAGCCAGTTGTCCAATAACTGTGTCGGAGCCGGTTGCAACTACGATCCCCTTTCCGCGACCGCGACCGACTATTGAACCCGCATGGGCCATGTTTAAGTGATCCGCAACAGGTGTTTTGGCATCGCCAGTCCAGGATGTATCCTTTAGTACCGCTAATGATTCTCCGGTCAACAAGGATTCATCTATCTCAAGACCATTGACCGTAACTAAGCGGACATCAGCCGGCACGCGGTTTCCTGATTCCAACAGCACGACGTCGCCCGGCACAACCTGGTCGGCGTCAATTTCGCGCACCTCACTATCTCTAATCACGGTCGCGTGAATCTTTAGGTAAGTTTGCAATGCTCGAGTGCTCTGCTCCGCCCGCCATTCCTGGTATCCACCTATTAAGGCATTGATAACTATCACTATGAGGATGAATCCAGCGTCCGTGAAATCGCCAATAGCAAGGGACACAGCCGCTGCAGCGGCGAGAATATAAATGAGTGGATTACGAATCTGGTTGAGCAGGATCTGCCACACCGGCGGCGGCGGTTTGTGAGGGAGTTCGTTTGGTCCAAATTTACTAAGCCGGAGTTTTGCATCCTCTTCTGAAAGTCCGTCTTCATTTATATCTAAGGTCTGCAGAAGTGCTTTAAGGTCGAGAGTGTGCCAAGCCCGTTTATCTTGCTTAAGAGCAGACACAGTATCGATTGCTGCTCTCTTTTTGAGAGGTTGCATACTCGAACTCACCTTACGGTTGCCCGAGGCCATCAAAATGGACCAAGCTCAGGCGCATTGATATTTGGGGGCAAAGGTCTTATTGTTTCCGGCAGGCAGCCTCAAGTCAAATTACACTTCAAACAAATAGTAAAAAGCCCCTCCTTAGTGCGTGAAACTACACATTCCCGGCTACAATACGCTTAACAAACATAATAAAAGTTACTGGTACGAGCTATGCATCGTCGAATCATTGGAGATTCCAAGGTTGCAGCTCGATGAGCTCTTCTTAGCAAAGGAGGTCTAATGAAAATACTGCTTGCCGTCGATGGTTCGAAATACAGCGAAGCCGCTGTTGAAGCGGTGGCCCAGCATCCTTGGCCTGCTAGCACACAAATCAAGGTAATTATGGCGTTGGAACTTCCGGTAGCTACAGGGGGTCCTATGATGCAGGGCGCTGAGCTTTGGGCCTTGCCGCCTAACTACTACGACGAAGTAGAAAACGCAATGCGGGGAGCTGCCGAGTCCACGATTCAGAAGGTGGTCCAGACTCTTAAAGCTCACGATCAGAACCTGCAGATCACAAGTGAAATAGTGCGCGGTTCTCCTCGGAGAATTGTCATTGAAGAAGCAGAGTCATGGAACGCAGATCTCATCGCCATCGGCTCTCGCGGCCTTGGCGCATGGAGTCGATTCCTTTTGGGTTCCGTATCGCAAGCGGTAGCTACGCACGCACCCTGCTCAGTGCTGATCGTAAGGCGCTTCGACGACAATGACGCGAAGTGAAGTCAGTGTTTGGCGGGTTCCGGCAAAAACAAAGAATTGACCATCAACGTCGAGTCTCCTTTGAAACTCGGCGTTGACGGTATCTGGGAAACCTAGGAGACAAGTTCAAAACCTGATCTACTATTCGAATATTACCCCTGTTACATCCACTTGAACCGCTGCGCGTTCTGCTTCGGGATTTATGTTTTCAATCAGGATTCGAACGCTAATTCTCTCGTTCGGCTCCAGGGCCGCCTGTTGAGTTGGAACTACGACAACAGTCCTTTCCCGAATAGGTAAACTATTGCGATCGACCACGGCCCCGCGCAGTTCTAGCCCTGTAATTGTTCTTCCGGTTTGGTTGTGAACCTGCGTTGTGAGCTCCATCACAATATCACCGAGAGCGCGTGGTGCCTCGGTTGCCTGAGGTTCAGCAACTAAGATGCGGTCCTTCATTTCTTCGAATTCTGGAGCGCCAGCCCTAAGAGCTCCTTCAAGGCGTGGCTCTTCGACCACTAATGGCGGAGCGGTCAACCTCCGATAAAAAAGTCCTGCAACGATTAATGCTATAGCAATGGCAAGAACAGCGGCCAGAATGTAGATGTTGCGCGTCGGATTTGGCTCGCGAACCAATTTTGGCTGAAAACTCATAATTAACCTCCTTGGAGTGCAACGGCTTGCCGTCGCTTCGTTACTGTTCGGCCTCTTCTAGCTAAAAATGGCTCCCCAAGTTTACTTTAGATCTTATGCTTCCCATGTTGCATCAGCAACCGTAGGAACACTTACCACTTATAGGTATTTGCACTAATCCCTAAGGGTCAGAAGTCAGAAGTCAGCGTCAGACCACCTGAAGGTGGTTGCGAGAACCAGAA
>CAZNPP010000018.1:0-10036 GCA_964574785.1 uncultured Chloracidobacterium sp.
GGCATGAGCCACGGCGGTGTCAACGATCCACTCCAACGGTCGCGGCTGAAAATTCAGTTCGCGTTTTGCCTTGGCATTCGAAACGCCTCGCATCTGAGTCCCGTAGTAAACCGCATCCGCACCACCACTCGCTTTAAGAGCATCCTCAACCGATAGTTGCGGCGGTGGTGGAGCCTTCAGCCATCGAGCAAACGCAGGGAGCCATTCGCGCACCGCTAACGGTTGATCATTCACAATCAGATAAATTCCAGGATTGCCTTGCTCTGCTGCTGCAGCGGTGGCAATCGCCGCGTCCTCAATGTGTAACCACGACCAGACGCCTTCTCCATTCCCGACAATCGGGAACTGTTGCTGTCGCACCTGTCGGGCAACGTCGCCACCGGGGTTGAACCAGGTGCCCGGTCCATATAAGAAGCCATAACGCAGAGCAATCCCTTCTATGTTGGGATTTCCTAGTAAGCAATGCTCAAGCTCAGTTACTACGCGGGCATCCGCAGCAACCGCCGGCGAGGCGTCAAACGCCAGAGGCGTTTCTTCATTTGCCAATCCAGGACCAGGAACCGCCCAGAATGCGATCGACTGCCTCAGGTAACGCCGCACACCCGCCGCTTGCGCTGCTGCCAGCACATTTGCGCCTCCTTCTAAACGGATGCGAGTGTTGAAAGGGGCGGCAGCCATCATTGCCTCACGGGTGTAGGTTCTGGGTAGCGCAGTGAGTTGTTCGATCACGATCTCCGGTTGAGCGCGAGTGACAACCGCCTTGACCGCATCGGGATCAAATACATCCGCGATCGCAGGTTCTATGCCTTGTTCCACTAACGCATGAGCTTTTTCTGAAGAGCGGGTCAGAGCAACTAGAGCGTGTCCTTTGGCAAGCAATTCCGCAATCAGCGGACGACCGATCGCCCCTGTTCCCCCTGCAACAAAAATCTTCATGTGTGAACCTCCTGTTGAAGTATGGAACTATTAATAAGTTCGGGGGCGCGAGCTGTTGTCTCAGCGTACTCAGGTCAGGCGGGCGGCGCGCACTCAGCACACCACCCGCCCGCACTAAAACTACCGCAACGACTTCAACGACTCGCGGACCTCGTTAACGAAAAGTTCCGGTTGTTCCCAGGCCGCAAAGTGCCCGCCTTTGTCGAGCCGGTTGTAGTGCACGAGCTTGGGATACGCTCGCTCTGCCCAGCTCCGCGGAGTCGGATAGAGTTCATCCGGGAAGACGCTCACGGCAACCGGGATCTTGACGTTCTTGGGAGTGAAAAAGGCGAACTTGTTCTCCCAGTAGAGACGAGCTGCGGACACAGCCGTGTTCGTCAGCCAGAAGAGCGTGATGTTATCGAGCACGTCGTCTCGAGTGAGGCCCTCGCGCTGACCGTCGAATGCGCGTGCGATGAGCTCCAGACTGCGCGCGTCGTGATCGATCATGAATGTCGCCAAGCCGACCGGAGAATCGGTCAGTGCCGTGAGCGTTTGCGGTCGCGTCCCCATTAACAAGGCGTAGTACACGTGCTTGTGGAAGAAGACGAGCGCGTCGTACGCCTTTCGCTCGTCGGCCGAGAGACCGGCCGGCGGCGGAGCGCCGGCAAAGGCAGCCGCATTGACCTCGGGCGGAACGACGCCAGGCATGTTGGTGTGAGTGCCAATCAATCCCGCGGGTGCTTGTGCCGCCATCAGGTCCGTGACGACCGCGCCCCAGTCGCCGCCCTGCGCCACGTACCGCGTGTACCCGAGGCGTTGCATGAGCGTCGCCCAGGCTTGTGCGATGCGCGCGGGATCCCAGCCGGTCGTGGTCGGCTTGCCCGAAAACCCGTAGCCGGGCATCGACGGAACCACGACGTGAAAAGCATCCGATGCCTTGCCGCCGTGTGCCATGGGATTGGTCAGCGGCTCGATGATCTTCAGCTGCTCGATGATCGAGCCGGGCCAGCCGTGCGTGACGATGAGCGGCAACGCATCATCGTGTTTCGAACGAGCGTGAATGAAGTGGATGTCCAGCCCATTGATCTCCGTGATGAATTGCGGATAAGCGTTCAGTCGCGCCTCGACGTTGCGCCAGTCGTACTCGGTTGCCCAATAGCGCGCGAGTTTCTGAACTGTCGCGGTCGGCACGCCCTGCGAGAAATCCGTGACCGTTTCCCTTTCCGGGAGGCGGGTCGCATTGATGCGCCTGCGCAATTCGGTAAGTTCCGCTTCCGGAACTTTCAACTTGGGAAACGGACGAATCGCTTTCTTGTCAGTTCCCTGCTCGCTGACTTGTTGTGTAGCACTGGTTTTGCTCATGGTGTTCTTCCTTTTAATAGTCTTGGATTTCGAATCTGCAAATGCCCTAAGAAGGTCATCGTCTCATTCATTTTTGCGGGATCAAGGTGCGTAACGGGTGAAAACGTAGTCGCGGTCTTTTATAGCTTGGTGGCAGGGAAAGCACTTTTTCATGTCTGACTCGGGCCCAGGCTTGCCGTCCTTGTCGAATTGACCGTACCCCCAGCCACTGGTAGCGGCGTACTTCTTTGAATTCTTGACCATAAACTGCAGGTACCAAGGCGGTTGTTCTCCGGGAACGAAAGACTGTTCACGGCCGAAAGCTCTGTTGTTTTCCTCCGATGGCACGTGGCGCCAGGCTATTCGGGCGATGATTGTCCCTTCCGGGAACGGCAGCTTTCCGTCCCGATAGGCCTTAATCGCGGGATCGTTACCAAGAATGGCGCGAATATCGTTGAGCTCGCCTTCCTCGTGAGCCACGGAGATGAACCTCCAGTCGCGATACCCCGGTGGAATTTTGGTTACGAAGATCGGCGAGGCCTCTTGAGCAGTGGCGTGGCGAGATGTAGTGGCCGTGAACACGGCAGCGCCGGCCAGTGTTGCGACAGCAACCAGCAAGAAAGTGATCCGGTTCATAATGATCCTCCTTCCGATCTGCGGTAATTGAACAGTGTTTGGAACAGACGCGGGAGTAGACCACAGGCTTGAAGGCGCGTCTATTAGACGAAGGTATCGGCCAATACCTTGTTATTACGCGTGCTGAATGACGTTAATACCAAAGGATGATAGACATCGGCGGGTAAACAGCGCATGCTGCCGCCCGGCCGAGACGAAGGCCGCGCTGAAGAAGTTCCCCGGCAGGTGAGAAAGCACCGGCGCGAGAGGGAAGCGATGGGCAATTCATCGAACACATCGGGTGAAAAGGAGCATGACCATGAACTATGCTGAACAACGAAACTCGACATCCTGCGTCATCGATAAGGACGGGGCGGATCAGTTTGACACCCGTCGCCAAGAGTTCCGCACGCTCCACGAAGCGGGCTGTTTCGTCATACCTAACCCATGGGACGTCGGCTCCGCGCGGTATCTTCAGCATCTGGGTTTCCCTGCGCTGGCGACGACCAGCGCAGGATTTGCATTTTCCCGGGGGCTACCGGATTCCGACTTCGCCGTCTCTCGCGATCAAAGCCTGGCCCATATCGCCGAGATTGCCGCCGCAGTTGATCTGCCGGTCAATGCCGACTTCGCGTCGGGGTACGGAATTGACCCGTCCGAGGTGGCGGACAGCGTCGCGCGATGTGTGGCGACCGGGGTCGCAGGATTGTCGGTCGAGGATGCCACCGGGAAACCGTCGGCGCCACTCTACGACCTGCCGATTGCGGTCGAGCGTATTCGGGCAGCACGACAAGCGATCGATCAGTCGGGCAGCGGCGTGTTGCTGACCGCGAGAGCTGAGTGCTACCTTGTCGGCCATCCGGACGCCTTTCTCGAATCAGTCCGCCGTCTCCAGGCTTACGCACAGGCGGGCGCCGATGTGCTCTTCGCGCCCGGGCCCCAAAGGCCTGAAGAAATCAAAGCGCTTGTCGAAGCGGTCCAACCGAAACCGTTCAACCTCCTGGTCGTCCGCGACATTGGACTAAGCGTCGGAGATATCGCGGCACTCGGCGTCCGACGCATCAGCATTGGCCCTGCGCTTACCCTTGCGGCATGGACCGGCTTCATGCGAGCGGCGCAAGCCTTGAAGTCGGACGGCAGTTTCGCAGGTCTAGCGGAATTGGTGCCGTACTCTGACATCAACGATTTTCTTGCGGCGGATCTTCGGATGCGCGGCATGTGACCTCAAGCACTTCGCATAAGTTGATCTGTTCCGCTACCGTGACGATGGGTTAGGCGGAGGCGGCGAATTTCCGTGACGGCATCGAAAGGACATTGTTATGCCATACAATCAGTTGTCAGCCCAGGAAGAGCGAGTCATTGTCGACAAGGGAACCGAACGGCCGTTCAGCGGCGAGTACGAGAAGCTGTTTTCGCCCGGCACCTTCATTTGTCGGCGCTGCAACAACCCGCTTTACTCGGCGAAGGCCAAATTCGAGTCGGGCTGCGGCTGGCCTAGCTTCGATGAAGAATACCCGGGGGGCGTCGAACGCCATTCCGACGCGGACGGGCGTCGCACGGAGATAGTCTGCGCCCACTGCGGCGGCCACCTGGGCCACGTCTTCGAAGGCGAAGGCTTCACGGAGAAGGACACCCGTCACTGCGTGAACTCCCTCTCCATCCGTTTCATCCCCGAAGGCCGGGAACTGCCGCCCGTGCTCGATGCCGACTGAAAGGCGAAGGCCGTTTTTGTCGGCCCCGTTTTCGGCCGCCCCTCACGTAGCTGCCTATCTTCTCGTCCGTCGCCGGGTTGATGCTTTCCCGGTGTTCACCGGAATCCAGCTACTGGCCACCGATCCAGTTCATGGCAGTACCGCCACTCCGCTTCTCCCGAGCCAACAGTTCCGTTTGCTTGATCGTTGCCATAGGAACTCTCTCTCCTTCCTGAATTTCGCCTACGCTCGGCGAAGGGGGGTCGCATCTGATCGTCAAATGCTTTGCAGAGGCGGAGTACACCACTGGTTTGCAGATGAATCTATTGGACGAAGGTATCGATCGATCCCTTGGTATTAATCAGCATCGCGATCCAATACCAAAGTATGCTGGACAATCTGGGCAGAGTGGCGCAACCTCATGTCATTAAAGCCTCAGGAATGGACTGCAACGAAGAACGTCTTCGATTGCCCACACCTTGGTATTTAAAGTCCGCGACCGCGAAATTGGAGGTGAGAACGTGTCCGAATCTGCTAAATCAAACGATCCTATTCCACTCGAAACTTCAATTCCGACCAGCGCGGTTCCTCTGGAGTCGATTCTGTGCACGGAGGAGTTGCGTCGTCGTCAATCGCGTCCGCCTGATTATGAAAAAGAGAACCGCGCGCTTGTGAACTTGATGAGCGCATTGGCAGATTCGCCGAGCACCATACTCAAGTCCCTAGCTGAAACGATCCTACATGTTACGCAGTGTGACTCCGCTGGCCTTAGCCTGCTGACGAACGATGGCAAAACGCCGGACCTCTGCGGTGAAAGGTTCTATTGGCCAGCGATTGCGGGCATGTGGAATCCGCACGTCGGAGGCGGGACCCCGCGCAACTTCGGCCCTTGCGGAGACGTGCTTGATCAAAATCGTACCTTAATGTTCCGACATTTCGAGCGGCGTTATCCCTATTTGCTGCCAGTCATTCCGGCAGCCGAAGAATGTCTGCTGGTCCCGTTTTACGTCGCCGGCAAGGCGGTCGGAACCATCTGGGCAATCATGCACAGCGACCGCCGCCAGTTCGATGCAGAAGATGAGCGGGTCATGGCCTCTTTGGGGAAATTCGCCTCTTCAGCATATCAAGCGCTGGCGCACATAGAGGAACTCAAAATCCAGGTGGCCGAACGCGAAAAGGCAGAAGCAGAAGTTCGTGAACTGGCAAGAGGTTTGGAAGCCAAGATCCGGCGCCTGGTCGAGGCCAATGTTGTGGGAATTGTCATGTGGACTCTCGAAGGTGCGATCATCGACGCCAATGAAGCATTTCTCAACATGGTGCAATACAGCCGTGAAGATCTCGCTTCTGGTCGTCTGCGCTGGATGGACCTCACACCTGCCCCGTGGGGCGATCGCGACGAACGGGCAATAGCCGAGCTAAAGGCGACAGGCATCTTTCAACCATTCGAGAAGGAGTATTTCCGAAAGGATGGCAGCCGCGTGCCTGTACTGCTCGGCGGCGCGCTCTTCGAAGGAGGTGGCAACGAAGGTGTGGCTTTCATTCTCGATTTGAGCGAGCAAAAACGTGCCCAGGAAGAGTTGCGGCGCAGCGAGGCATTGCTCGCAGAAGCCCAACGTCTCAGTTCAACTGGCAGCTTTTCTTGGCGTGTAGCGACAGACGAAATCACGTGGTCAGAGCAGCTCTATCGCATCTTCGAGCTTGAGGTCGGCGTGCCCGTGACGCTCGAACTGATACGTACTCGAATCCATCCGGAAGACGTCAGTTTGATCGAGAAAATGAAAATGGTCGACCAGGCACGAGGCGGCGGCACCAGCTTTGAATGGCGTTACCGTTTGATGATGCCCGACCACTCGATCAAGTACATGCATGCAGTGGCTCATGCAATCCACTACCACGAAGGTCAATTGGAGTACATCGCCGCGGTGCAAGATGAAACTGAGCGCCGGCTAGCGGAAGAGGCACTCGACAAGGCGCGATCTGAGCTCTCACGCGTAGCCAGAGTGATGAGTCTGGGAGCACTCACGGCGTCGATCGCGCACGAAGTAAACCAGCCGCTGTCAGGCATTATGACCAACGCCAATACCTGCCTACGAATGCTGACTGCCGATCCTCCGAATGTCGACGGCGCGCTCGAAACCGCGCGGCGGACGATTCGCGACGGTAAGCGTGCGACTGAAGTGATCGCCCGCTTGCGCAGACTCTTTACTAAAAGGGATGACACGACAGAATCAGTTGATCTTAATGAGGCAACCCGTGAGGTGATTCATTTGTCGTTACATGAACTTCGGCGGAACCGCGTGAGTTTGCGTCAAGAACTTGCCGACGACGTCCCGCTCGTCACGGGCGATCGGGTCCAGCTTCAGCAGGTCATCCTGAATCTGTTGCGTAATGCTTCGGAGTCAATGAATGGTGTCGAAGATCGCACCCGACAGTTGCTAATCAAGACTGAGCGGCAGGAGGGCGATCGTGTGCGCCTGAGTGTACAGGACGCAGGAGTAGGTTTCGAGACCGATAATATCGACAGATTATTTGAAGCATTCTACACAACGAAGAACGACGGTATGGGAATGGGACTGTCCGTCAGTCACTCCATCATCGAAAATCATCAAGGCCGTTTGTGGGCTTCGGCGAATGACGGCCCAGGAGCCACGTTTTCATTTTCTATTCCTTGCGCAGACGCGGTTTGACTTGCCATACAGTATTCGAGACGTTCCGATCCGCGTGAGAATACCGGATGTTTGAAACACTCGATGGGCAATTACACGTGCTGTTACTTATAACGACGACAATCCTATACCAAAGTACTATAGACGCCGGTCAATGTAGTGCCGCATGCTACTGCCAGGGAGTGACGCAATGAAACGGCCTCTAAGGAGAATGAGTCATATAGGTTTTCAATGCGCTGCTCCGATTGGTGTCAGCGGCAACCCTGAAGGTCCCATCGATTTTCCTCACCAAGGCCGTTGCAAATTCAAGCTGGTGTTGCCGCAGCCCGCATGTGCGGGTTCGGGATGAAACATCTATGACAACAACACGTTCACTTGTGTCAGTGATCGATGACGACGAGTCCGTCCGCGAGTCACTACCCGACCTGCTGCGAGAGTTTGGCTTTGCGGTCCAAGCATTCTCATCGGCCGAAGACTTCCTTGCGTCCGATTGCGTCGATCAAACAAAATGCCTGATTCTCGACATTGCCATGCCGGGGATGACTGGACCGGAGCTTCAGCAGGAATTGAAGCAACGCCAGCAGAAGATACCGATCATCTTCATCACCGCTCAAAGAGATGAGACTATTCGCTCTCGAGTGCTCGGACAGGGTGCTACGGAGTGCCTGTTCAAGCCATTCAGCGATACGGCGCTGAGTGACGCTGTCAATGCCGCACTCGAGTGAGCTGGGAGATATTCGACAGCTCTGGTAAGCAGGGAGGTTCATATGAATTCAGCGAGCGCACGGAGCCTCGAATCTGTTTCACCTAAGTCGAACGCCACCCCAATCGTCTTTGTTGTTGACGATGACATCTCCGTTCGGGAATCACTGGAATCACTGATCCGTTTTGTCGGGTGGCAACCGGAAACGTTTGCGTCGGCTGAAGAATTTCTCGCTCGCCCACGACCGCTTGTGCCGAGCTGTCTGGTGCTTGACGTTTCTCTTCCGGATCTCAACGGTCTTGAATTGCAGAAGCTGATAGCACCCGATAGGTTCGACCTGCCAATCATATTCATCACGGGACACGGCGACGTGCCGATGACGGTCCAGGCCATGAAAGCGGGAGCAGTCGAATTTCTGACAAAGCCATTCGATGATGAGGTACTCCTGACCGCTATCCGCCACGCGATCGAGCGCAGTTCCGATACACTCGGGCGCGAGGCCGAGATACAACAGCTCGCCGACTGTTACGCGGCACTCACCCCTCGCGAACGTGAGGTCATGGCGTTAGTGGTCTCTGGCATGTTGAATAAACAGATTGGTCTAAAGCTCGGAATCAGCGAGATCACGGTAAAGGCCCACCGAGGCAAGGTGATGCTAAAGATGAAGGCTGACTCGCTCGCCGACTTGGTGAAAATGGCTGTCAGACTCCGCCTCGCACCTGCGAGGAACCCCTGGCACGTCTTACGAGAGCCCTGATTGGTTAAAAGCGCGAATTACAGAACCGCGAGCGGATAACTGAACCGCGCGCGAGACAGAACCGCGAGCGGAGAAGCTGAAAAATTTGAGTCCAAAACTCTCGCATGGCAACGTGGTAGTTCGAGTTGCGAGCTTAATTTTTCAGCTTCGCAGCGACCGGGCCGTCGCGAAACGATGAAGGATAAGGATGAAGGACAAAAGATCAAGAGTGCATTTATCATCTGTCATTGTGATTTCTTAGTTCATCCTTCATCCTTTCGCCTTGATCCTTCCTCGGTGGCCTGGTCGCTGCGAAGCCGGAAAAATTGCGCGCCCGTGAGTTTGGCGGTTTGTGGTCCAATTCGAGAGTGTTGGAATCGCAATTTTTCCAGCTTCTCCGCTCCCAGTTCTGTAAAGCTACCTAATTGATCGTTGTTTCCGACACCTCACCTCTCAACTACCTGATCCTCATCGACCTGACTTGGATCCTGCACGAGTTGTACGAATCAGTCTTTGCACCTCTGCGGCCTTGCGTTGAAAAGTGATGTTACTCAATACTAGATAGATTCTAGTGATCGATAATGATCATCCACCTCATTGACGGCACCTATGAACTCTTTCGTCACTTCTACGGACTGCGGCGCTTTAAGAAAACTGATCCACCTCTCGGCGCGGTCGCCGGGGTGCTCAACACAGTCGCCCAACTCCTTGAAGAGGGGGCAACACACATTGGCGTCGCCACAGATCACATAATCGAATCCTTTCGCAACGAACTTTGGCCCGGTTATAAGACCGGTGCAGGCATCGAACCTGTGCTGAGAGCGCAATTCGAACCGCTTGAAGAATCACTTTCCGCAATGGGCGTGGTGGTGTGGCCCATGATCGAGCTCGAAGCTGATGACGCATTATCCTCCGCAGCCCATCTCGCAGCGGAGGATGAAAGAGTTCAGAAGGTGTGCATCTGGACCCCTGACAAGGACCTCGCTCAATGCGTGCGAGGTGAACGTG
Source organism: uncultured Chloracidobacterium sp. (assembly GCA_964574785.1). Taxonomy (GTDB): domain Bacteria; phylum Acidobacteriota; class Blastocatellia; order Pyrinomonadales; family Pyrinomonadaceae; genus PSRF01. The sequence continues at coordinate 9,679 of CAZNPP010000018.1, forward strand.
TGGTCCAGATAGATCGCAGACGCAATGTGATTCGTGATGAAGCCGGCGTTCGCGCAAAATTCGGAGTTGCGCCAGCCTTCATTCCAGACTATCTCGCACTGGTGGGAGATGCTGCAGATGGCTATCCTGGCATTCCCGGCTATGGTCCCAGCACTACCGCAAGAGTTATTAACCGTTACGGCCATATCGAAGACTTTCCATTTGAGGTTCTGGGTAATAAAAAAGAGATTGCGCTGCTCTTTAAGAATCTCGCCACTCTGCGAGCAGATGCCCCACTCTTCAGCGATGTCGAGGAATTACGATGGACCGGACCAACTCCAGCTTTTGACTCGGTTGTTACGCAGATCGGTGATGCCCG
>CAZNPP010000018.1:10136-46563 GCA_964574785.1 uncultured Chloracidobacterium sp.
GACTCACTCTCCATTGAGGAGCAAATCGAGTACATCGAGGCTCTCTGGGACCATGTTTCTGAACGACCAGAGCTGATACCAGTTCCGGACTGGCATCAAGAAATCATAGCCGAAAGGCTGGCAAGTCCTCACGCACTCGATGATGCGAAGACCTGGGAAGAATTCGAACAGCAACTTAGCGACGATTTGACTACTCCACTAGCTGAGTAATGAAACTTTCGATCATCCTCACCGCTGAAGCCCAAGCAGATATCTCCGTGTACATTAGAATTGAAACTGATTCTGTCATTGTGATAGCGGTACTTCACCAACATAGACGTCCCCAACACGCGATAGGGGATGCGTAGTTAAAAGAATCCACTATTGGAGGGCCACACACAACGTGCGTCTTTTACAATCACTGGGACTCATTCTTACTCTGATTTACTCTTTCGTTCTCCAGAATCCTCCACAGACCGAAACTCAACAACCAAAACCCCCGCAGCCCGCTCCCACTGTAAAGATCGACGCCTATCGCGATGCGGCTGCTCGGATTATTGGCGCAGCCTTAACAAACGATACGGCTTACCGCCGACTCGCTCATCTGACCGACAATATTGGCCATCGATTGAGCGGTTCCAAGGGATTAGAGCAAGCGATTGAGTGGGCTCTTGCCGAGATGCGGAAGGAGGGATTAGAAAATGTTCGGGCCGAGAAGCTTATGGTTCCTCACTGGGTGCGCGGAAATGAAAGTCTTGAGATGCTTCGCCCCATTCCCCACAAGCTACCGATGCTCGGACTGGGCAACAGTGTCAGCACGCCACCTGAAGGCATTACAGCAGAAACAATCGTCGTCCGCAGTTTCGATGAACTCGACGCTCTCGGCGAACAGGTGCGCGGAAAGATCGTCGTTTATAACGTGCCATTTACCACGTACGGCGCCACCGTGAGGTATCGAGGGGCAGGTGCATCGCGAGCCGCACGTTACGGAGCGGTCGCCGCATTGGTCCGGTCAATTACTCCGGTAAGTCTTCAGACACCCCACACCGGAGCGATGAGCTACGATGAGAAATTTCCAAAAATACCCACCGCTGCTATCACCATCGAAGGCGCTGAATTGTTGCAGCGAAACCAGGACCGCGGTACTCCTTCACAGTTGCGTCTGAAGATGGAAGCTAAGTTTCTTCCCGATGTGGAGTCCGCTAACGTTGTAGCTGAGTTGAGGGGTTCGGAGAGACCTGACGAGATTGTTCTCGTTGGCGGGCATCTTGACTCGTGGGATGTGGGCCAAGGCGCTCACGACGATGCTGGTGGCTGCATTGTTGTCTGGGAGGCGGTACGACTCCTCAAGGAACTTGGGCTACGGCCACGACGTACCATTCGCATAGTACTATTCACTAACGAGGAGAATGGACTGCGGGGCGCTAATGCTTATCGCGACACCCATCGAGCCGAACTCTCAAAACATGTACTGGCAATTGAAGCTGACTCAGGAACATATCGACCGCTCGGCCTCGGTTTAGCCGCTAAGGCACCGCCCCAGGCACGGGCTAACCTTGAAGAGATTGCAAAACTTCTGCGAGGTATACGGGCTGATCAGATCGGTCCAGACGGTGGCGGCGCAGACATTGGTCCAATCATGAGGGAAGGTGTCATTGGTGCTGGTCTGAATGTGGAGGGAACACACTACTTCGACATTCATCACACTGAAGCTGACACATTGGACAAGATCGATCCCAGGGATTTAGCTCTCTGCATAGCGACAGTAGCAGTTTTTGCCTACACGGTCGCTGACATGCCACAGGCCCTGAACTAAGTCCCAAAGTCCAAAGCCCAACGTCCAACGTCCAACGTCAACATTCTCCGTGTAGGCTCAGTCACTTGTGATAACTTTGGACTTTGGACTTTGGAGTATTTCGCTATGGACGAACTCGCGATCATAATCTTCTTGCTTATTATCGTAGGTTTAATCCTGGCTGCGGCCGTGTTGCCGATTGTTGCACTGGTGGTAGCGATTCAGGCAAGACGGAGATTAGATACTCAGCTCTCACGACTAGTCACAACATCCTCAGTTACCCCTGAAATGCTTGCTAGCTCAGACTTGGGTCGATTGGCAACAGCTGTACACCAACTAGAGGCTCGAGTCGCTCGGATTGAAACGTCACTCGCATTAGGGCCCATTCCGACTTCTGAAGCTGAACGTCCAGAGCCACAGGTTGAGCAGCCTCCGCCACCAACAGTTACCGAGCCAGCAACTGAGACGACCGCGCCGCCACCGGTCCTGCCTCAGCCACCTCCCTCGGCTCCTCACGTGACACCGTTGCAAGCAGCAGACCTTGAGTCAATTATCGGTCGTCGATGGCTCGGCTGGGTTGCAGTTGCGCTTATCCTCTTCGCGGCTTCTTTCTTTCTCAAATATGCTTTTGACAATCGGTGGATTGGCGAGCTTGGGCGAGTCGCGATCGGTTTGGCGGCAGGTGTGAGCTTCACGCTGTTGGGCTTCAGATACCACCGGCGTAATTGGCGAATCTTTTCGCAGATACTAACTGCCGGCGGCATTGTTCTGCTCTATCTTTCAGTCTATGCCGCTTTTGGTTATTACCATCTGGTTACACAAAGAGCAGCCTTCATCTATCTGCTGATCGTAGTGGCAGAAGCAGCCGCGCTTGCTGTTCTATATGATGCCCAGGCAATTGCAATCATGGCATTGGTGGGCGGTTTCTTAACGCCAATTCTGTTACGTTCTGACCGTGATCAGTACCAGGCTCTTTTTGGTTACATCACGGCTCTCGATATCGGCGCGCTGGCCCTGCCGAGGCACTGGAATGGACTCAGCTCGTTAGCCTTTTTCGGAACACATCTGTTGTTTTGGTTATGGTACGCCGACAACTATCATCCCCAAAAACTCCCGGTCGTGATGACCTTTCATACGGGAGTCTTCTTAATTTTTCTTCTTGCTCCCCTGGGCCGGCGAATCCTTAAACGCCAATTTGCCACCGTCGAAGACCTTTGTTTGTTGCCGATTAACGCATTCGTGTTTTTTGCCACTGCTTACCATCTACTGAATCCAAACTATCACGATTGGATGGGTGCGTTCGCAATTGTTATGGCGTTGATTTATGCAGGCGCCGCTAGGATTCTGCTTGACCGAGTTGCAACAACACGAATGGAAGTTTTGCTAATCATCGGCGTTGCCCTCACTTTCGTGACGCTCGCAATACCAATTCAGTTAGAGGGAAACTGGATCACGATAGGTTGGTCAGTCCTTGCGGTTACCTTGTTGTGGGCCAGTATCAAGACAAGATTCCCAAGTCTGGAAGCTTGTGCTGTTGCTCTGTTTGCCCTGGCGCTTGCCAAGCTTCTCTTCTGGGACACCCCGTTCGGCTACAGAGCATTGTTTACACCCGTAGGGAATAAGTATTTTCTTTCATCACTTGTTGTGACAGCGTGTCTATTCGGAGCTGCGGCGCTATACCACAAGCTAGAGGATACCAAGGAAGCACGCTCGATAAATCTCAAAGTACCAATTCTATTGATCGCCATAATTACGCTCTGGTTGATTTTGTCAGTTGAGACTTTCACATATTTCCGTGCCCAAGCCTATGCTCTGAAAGAGGCGGATGATGTTCGTCACAAGTTGTGGCTTGGACAGATGGCATTGTCAGTGCTGTGGTCGCTTTACGCAGGAACGCTTGCGTTAATTGGCTTTATTCGTCGTTCAGCTGCCATTCGCTGGGCCGCGCTTGGCTTCTTTGGTTTGACAGTTTTTAAGGTAATGCTGTTTGACATAGCACAGTTAAGGCAGCTTTACCGCATCATTGCATTCCTGGTGCTTGGTCTTTTATTGCTTGTTGTTGCGTGGGGTTACAACAAGGCTTTTCGTAATAAGGAATCGTCAAAATGAAAAAGTTTCCATCAAAGAGCATCTTTGTAGTTCTAGCACTCACATCCGTTTTGATGATTTCAGTCCTCGCACAAGCCGCAACTTCATCCTGGGCTTTTTTTGTCGAGCTTACTCCCTCCTTGGAAAAGCCTGGAATGTATCAAGTAACGGTCCCACTCCAGGTAATGGACCAATCACGGCAAGATCTTGCCGATCTCAGGCTTTACGATGGGAATGGCGCGGAGATTCCTTACGCGTTACGAATTCAGCGGGATGTTGATGTTAGAAAAGAGATCGGGGGTAGCCTTTTCAATAAAGCAATTATTGGTTCAACCGCAAGCGAGGTATCTGTGGACCTGGGCGAAGAGCCCGGGGAACACAACGAGGTGGAGGTCCAAACCTCAGGGATGAACTTCCGCCGCCGTGTATCTGTTGAAGGCAGCGATTCCGGCACAGATTGGAAGATGCTGCAAGCCAATGCGTTAGTCTTTTACATCCAATCTCAAGGTGAAACTGTTCAGTCTGATCGAGTGAGCTATCCGACGAGCAGATACAGGTTTTTGCGAGTGAGAGTCTTTGTCGATGAGCTTACTGACAAAGCGCCTCCGGTGATCACTTCCGTTAACGCGCTCAGAGTCGTACGTGAAAAAAGCGAACTGACGACCTGGCACGTAAACATGCCTGGCTATCAGCTACTGCGAAACCAAGGTGCCCCTGCTTCTGCCTGGAACATCGATCTTGGCGCTCGAGTACCTTGCGACCGCCTCATACTTGATATCGATAATCCATCATTCTCTCGCCCGTATGAGATCGAAGCTGGCGACGATCCCCAGAACCTTCGCCTTGTTGCTTCGGGAGAGTTGACTCGCCGCGCCGATGACGAGCTCAAGCCGATAGTAATACCGTTCCACCGGGAAGAACACGTGCGGAGGCTTCGCCTTTTGATTACGGATTTCAGCAACCAAACATTGACCATCTCGGCGATTCAAGCGGGAGCTCCAGCTCGTCAACTTATTTTTGAACTGAAGGAAACGCCGGCGCACCCACTTCGGCTGTACTTCGGCAATCCCAAAGCCACCCCGCCGCGTTACGATTTTGAGAAAGAGTTAGAGGCGAGATTATCCACTGAATCGACTGGAACCGAACGAGCAATGCCCATTCGAGTGGGAATTGGGCAAGTGTCAAACAATCCTAACTATCAACCGGAACCAGTGCCGCTGACCGAGCGAGTTCCCTGGCTGATCTATCTCGTGCTGGCGATATCAAGTGTAGCGCTGGCACTAGTTCTGTTTCGGCTCGCTCGTTCCGCTGTTCCCAGCGGTGCAGATAAGCAAGATGATGCAGGTGATAAGGAAGACTCCAGCACCCCGATCAGCATGAAATAAATTATCCAACCCTTTGCATGCTTGGATGCCACGGGCTTGCCCCGTGGAGTCTCACGTTCGCTGCTACGCGACGAAACGCGATCACAAGAGGATGCCACGGGCTTGCCCCGTGGAGTCTCACGTTCACTGCTACGCGACGAAACGCGATCACAAGAGGATGCACGGGGCAAGCCCGTGGTCTCGATTTAAATGCTTTAGAGTGATATCTTTTCAGCCCCATGCTGAAACGCGCGCATCCCAAATTCCTATTACTCACATTGTTTCTTTATATCTTCTCTCCAGGGACGCTTGCGCACGCGTCAATTAAAGCCGAAGTTCAAGCACTAAGATATGAAATTGAACCAGCTCTCGATTCCCCTAAACCGAGCTTTCGCATTGATCTGACCTTCAAAGGCGACACCAGCGGAACTACTAACCTCATTTTGCCAAATAGATGGGGAGGTCAATCAAATCTTCATAACACAGTGCGAGATCTACAGGTAATCTCACCACAAGTGACTATTTCAAATACTACCCAACCCCATATCAAGAGCATTGCTCATAAGCCGGAGCAGTCGCTGCAGATCCGCTACTATGTGGTCCAGGACTACGAAGGTAATCCGCGAAACCAGAACAGATACCGCCCCTTAGTCCAGAACGAATATTTTCATTGGATCGGTCACGGCGTTTGGGTATACCCCTCATGGACGGAAGACGATCCCGTATCTGTTTCACTCGAATGGAATAACCTGCCTAAACAATGGACCATCGCGAACAGCTTCGGAGCCAGGGAGGCTCAGCAATGCTTTACATCCACTATTGGCGCATTAAAGCACGCCATCTTCACGGGTGGTGACTTCAACATCTCTACTGGTGCAGTGGAAGGGAAACCTATTCATACACTTCATCGCGGTGTATGGAATTTTTCTGCTTCTGATTTTGGAAACATGGTCCACCGAATCATCGAAGTCGAGCGGGCGTTCTGGAAAGACTTCGACGTGCCTTACTACCTCGTAACGCTCATCCCAATAGATGCCCTGCCCGGGAACACCTCTATTGGCGGAACTGGACTTACTAACTCCTTCGCGCTATTCGCTACTCGCAACATAAATATTGACGACCTCAAGGCGTTGATTGCGCATGAGTACTTCCACAACTGGAATGCTCAGAAACTTGGCCGCATAAAGGAGCCAGAGCAACAACTTTACTGGTTCAGCGAAGGTTTCACAGATTACTACGCCTATCTGCTGCTTCTCCGCAGTGGTTTACTTACTCTCGAGGAGTATCTCCAAAAGTTCAACAGCTTGATTTACGAGTACTACTTTCTGCCGGTCCGCAACGAAACGAACCAGCGCGTAATCAAGGATTTCTGGACAAACTCAGATGTGCAGAAGTTACCCTACCGCCGAGGTTTACTCTTGGCAGCAAACTGGAACGCTTTGATTAGGAAAGCCACAAACAATAAGCACTCCCTGGATGACGTAATGCTGGAGTTGTTGCAAGCCTCTCAGAAAGGAAAGCGGGAGCTTTCGGCGGTGGTTATCAATGACCATCTGCGACGATATGTGGGCCGGGATCTGCTGCCAGAGATGCTTCGTTACATAGACCAGGGTGAGTTAATTGTGCCCGACAGAGGGGCGTTTGGTCCTCATCTAAGTTTGAAGATCGAGGAGTTCGCCCAATTTGAGTTGGGCCTTGATTTGGAGATGTTGGTTGTAAATAAGGTGATATCAGGTGTCAAGGAAGACAGTGCTGCCTATCGTGCTGGTTTGCGGGACGATCAGGTTTTCCTAAGGCGACTACCGATCTATGTTGGAGATCCAAAAAAGCCTGTGGAGATCACGATTCAAGATGGTGAGGAGGAACGAACGATTAAATATTTTCCTGCCAGTGACCAGCGCGTAAGTGTGCCGCAATATCGACTCCCAATTGGAATGACGGATGAACAAAGGACCGCAACGTTGCGCTGGTTAGGAGCTAGTTTGTAGCGTTGCCCTCTACAAAATACTTGGTTGCCCGTTTCCGCAAAAGAAAGTAGCTAATGACAGCCAACAGCAGAAGGTGGATCACAACCTCAAACGCTGAGTGAAAAGCACTCGCGATGACATGAAAGGCAAGCCAGCCAAGCAGCAGCCAACGTGCCCAACTGAATCCGCGAAGAAGAAACACTCCGCCAAGAACCGCTAGAAGTCTTATAAGAGAGACTACTAGGCGCGTTAATTCAAAAGTTTGAACAAACTCGCTGAAGTGGTACACAAATGCGAAGTTTCCAACTGCAATGAATACCCAACCGATTATTGTGATTGAGAGTGGGCGCGTACTCATTGCTGGGAGATTTGATCAGCTAGTGAGTTGTACATTGAGAATTCATTCTATCTTTGGACCATCCATATTTGATTAGACCCAACCAAGGGATCCGTTAATAACTGCCCTGGCTGCGATCAACCAGAAAATCGCTCAAATGAGCGGTTTACTCTCTGGCTGTTAAGATCTTCTACTCCGAACTCACGGTAGCTTTTTCGCCTCCTCGAGTATCTGTTCAGGGCGAGCTCGAACCAAATAGCTGTCAGTGAGATTCACCCAAAGTACAGTGCCAGAGGAGTCCAACAGAAACTCCGCAGGACGTGCGATATCCTGGCTATTCTCACCAGCCGCGGCATGAAGTACGTCGTAGCGCTGGATTACTTCGGTATTAGGATCAGAAAGAAACGTGAACGTATATCCCGCTTCTTCACGCATCTTGCGCGTCACCTCAGGGCTATCAACACTTATTGCTACAGGACGGATTCCCGCTTCATTAAACTTAGTCAAATTCCGCTGAATGCTCCGCAACTCGGAGTGACATAAAGGTCACCAATGACCCCGGTAGAAGATCAGCAAAACACCCTCAGGTTTCTTTTCATTCGCAAACGGTGTACTCAGAAGCTCTGAGAGTGATACCTGTTGGCCGCTACTATCAGAAAGACTAAACTCCGGCGCCTGTTGCCCCGGTTTTGGTGCACCGGCAGAGTCAGGTAGCCAGCGCGATAAAATGAGAGTAGCGAAAATGAAAAGACATAGCATCGCCACGCTGAGCGTTGCCAGCAGCGAAGCTGCAATCTTTGATCTCAGGCGACGTTCAGGCGTAAAAGCGCGCCTGACTCCGACTATCAACAGAGCCATGGCGAGGGCGAATAGCAACAGGTTGACCCAGGGAAAGTCCCGCGTAACTGGATACCACACAAAAACAGTTGTGTAACTGAGAAATGCGACCACAGTAAGCAAAAAACCTGCCCACATTGGCCAGTTAAATTTGGTGTTCTTCAAGGCGACAGTCCTCTGAAACTATTTGAGTCACTGATCACTCATCACTAAAGGGTACCCTGTGAACGGCGGCTACCAAGCTGAGCTGAAAACTTAATTGCTGCGGTACGAACAATGTTCCCCACTGCCGGCAGGTAATCGTCATTGAGCTGGCTTACGGTGCCGCTCACTCCAATGGCTGCAACAACTTCGCCACTGGCGGCAAACACTGGCGCAGCGACACAGCGAACCCCGACAGCGTGCTCCTCATCGTCAATTGCATAGCCCCGTTGGCGAGTTGCTGCAAGCTCCTCAATCAACCGAGCAGTGGACATGATCGTTTTAGATGAAGCAGGAGTTATGCGGTGGTGACTTGCAATCTCCTGTACTTCATCCCGTTCCAGATGACAAGTCAGAGCTTTGCCGATGGCGGTTGCCTGCGGAGCAACACGCCGGCCATTCCAAATATCCATCTTGATAAAACCCGGCGATTCGATGTGCTCGATGTAGACTGCATCCCCATGGTCTAGGATCGCAAGATGTGCACCCAACCGTGTGCGGTCCACAATCTGCCTGAGATATGGCAGGGCGACCTCGCGCAACGCCATCCCCTGCATGGCCTGGCCACCCAAACTTAATACACGGACTCCGAGCGTGTAGTCACCAGTATCGGCATCACGCCTGACATAACCACGTCCAACAAGCGTACGCAAAAGGTAGCTCGTCGAACTTTTGGGGATTTTTGCAAACCGGCTGATCTCCGAACTGCTGAGTCCCTGGTGTTTGCTTGCCAGCAGTTCAAGAATCGAAAGAGCGCGCTCAACTGAAGTCACTTGCTCGCGTCGCCTCGCATCTTTCTTGTCATCGGCTCTCTTACCTGGTGCGCCTAAAGTCATAAACCGTATCTGCGTTCGCAATTGCGAACTGCCGGACCGCTAAGCCTGGCAGACCCAATGTTGATATCAAGGAAAAAGAACTTCTGTGAATCGCACCCAACAAGATGAAAAGATTGGTGTTCACCATCTGGAATAAACTATTGTGGTTGCGTAACGCGCATGGTACACGTCTCCCATTAATCAAGTCGAGCTTGTGTTCACAATATGGAACATCTTAAAGACCATGGGAGAAGAAGAATGTTTCTGGTTGAAAAGAAGTTGTCGCCCAACGGTGAGAGTCGCGCAGAAATCTATATGAGGTCAGACGGCCTATTTGAGGGACGCATTTATCGTCAGAACTGTCAGACGGCAGATTCAGGTGAGACTGAATTCGAGGTGTGCGGTGTCACAGAAACCCTGCCGCGGGTCGAGACAATAGTTGATGAGGAGTTGGGTTATTAAGCAGGAGATGCCATGGAACTCATGATCATTGCACCGTGAGCGATTCAATGATAAGACTCCGGCATGCGACAAACTCGCAGACAGTTTCTCTCGGGCGCAACGAGCTTTGCGGCATCGTTCTCCCTTCTGAAACGCCAAATAGCCGACGGCCAAAACATCAGTGAGTTCATGAGCCTCGATAACAAGGAAACGCGCGTCATTCTACTCGGAACGAAAGGCGGGCCCAGAGTAGGTGAGGCAGGAAGGCGTAATCCGTCTACACTGATCTTAATCAACGGCATCCCTTACGTCGTGGACTGTGGATACGGCGTCTCGCTTCAGCTCCTAGCAGCGGGCGTGCCCCTCAACAAGCTGCGTTACATCTTTATCACTCACCATCATTCCGATCACAACATTGAGTATGGTCCGCTAATCTACAATGCCTGGATCACAGGCGTGCCGATTCGTGTGGATGCATATGGCCCAGCCGGCCTGAAGGAGATGACTCAAGACTTCTTCAACTATGCAAAGTTTGACATCGAATTGCGGATGATGGATGAAGGTCGACCAGACCCCCGCAATATGGTCTTTGCTCACGAGTTCGATCAACCCGGTGTAATTCTCGAGAACGATGACGTGAAGATCCGGGTTTGTCGCGTACGCCATCCTCCAATTACAGAGTCGTACGCGTACCGGTTCGACACGCGCAATCGGTCGATAGTTATTTCGGGCGATACCGCGTATTCACCGGAGCTTGCCGAGCTAGCGAAGGGCGCTGATATGCTTGTTCATGAAGTAATGTATCTACCTGGTATCGAAGCTCTGGTTAAACGTCTTCCGAACGCAAAGAGGCTTCGAGAGCATTTGCTTGCGTCTCACACCCTTCCGGGCGATGTGGGTAGAGTTGCAGCTCAGGCAGGGGTGAAAACGCTGGTACTAACTCACTTTGTGCCTGGAGATGATCCATCGATAAGCGACGACGATTGGACCAGAGATGTGCGCAAACACTTCAAGGGAAGAGTAATTGTCGGCAAGGACCTCATGGAGATCTAGTTGTTGGGGTGGCCCTCCGTGGGCACCCCTCCTTGGCCATGTCACCGTTTCCTGAACAGGTACCGTGAATCGATCTACAAATTACGGGGAAAATACTCGCGCCAGCGATTATCAACAAGCCTCGCAATGTCTTCACGAACTACCAACTCGTCCGGAAATCCTGGTTTAAGCCGAGCGTCAATCACGATTGGACCAGTATAGGCAAGGTGATGGCGGTGAACCTTAGTTTCAGCAGCGTAGATGTCTGAGGCGGGTTCAAAACGCGTCCAGGTGGACCAGAGAAATTCGGTTGCTGAAAGGGCAACGGTGACATCGTCATGTAATATTATTAGCGGCCACTCGATAAATGCCGGCTCGCGAGCAAGCTTAGCCGCCTGTTTCGGATCCTCTGAGTAACGCAGACCTTCAACAACCAGACAACCACCACAAAATGGCCGTACTCTCGCAACCTCACTCGGCAATTCTCCCCGAAACTCGCGCGGCAGCTCACGTACGGGCGCCCCTAAACCAAGCATAATGGCCTTGCTGCCTTCATTCACTTTTCCGCTGGTGTAATCCAGAGTGTCCATTGAGACATTCGAGAAAATGAAAAGATCTGTCTCCCATTGAGCGCGGGCCAGGATGTGTTCCAAGACCTTCTTAAAGTCAGCTAAATCCATAAGGGAATCGGTAAGAAGCAAAAACTTCGTTAACGAGAGTTGACCCTCACCGAGAATGCGAAAGCCAGAAACCAATGCCTCGCGTTTATAGCGTTCCCGCACGACAGCAGCGCAAAGCGAATGAAACCCAGTCTCGCCGTAGGTCCAAAGATCACGAACACCCGGCATAACCAAAGGAAAAAGCGGTGATAGAAGTCGTTGCAGGTAATCGCCAATAAAAAAATCCTCCTGCCGTGGCTTTCCTACAACTGTTGCCGGGTAGATTGCGTCACGCCGGTGGAAGATCAAATCGGCTTTAAATACTGGATAGTCGTGCTGTAATGAATAGTAACCATAGTGGTCTCCGAAAGGTCCCTCAGGACGCCTCTCGTTAGGTGGGGCCCTACCAACCAACACAAACTCTGATTCAGACGCTAACCGATGACCATTTTCATCAAGGGGATTTTTTGACATCCATAACTTTTCACCCGCCACCAGCGAAGCCAGGACCAACTCCGGCACATCCTCTGGAAGTGGCGCTATTGCGGCGAGAATTAACGACGGTGGCCCCCCAAGAAAAACGGTCACCGGCAAAGGCTCGCCTAAAGCTTCGGCTTCCCTGTAATGGAAGCCGCCGCCTTTTTGGATCTGCCAATGCAAGCCAGCGGTGCGATCGTCATATACCTGCATTCGGTAGATACCAAGATTATGCTTCCTGGTAGCCGGGTTTTCTGTGTAGACCAGCGGCAGCGTAATAAAAGGCCCGCCGTCTTCGTGCCACGTCGTCAGTACCGGCAAGTCGCGCAATCGGGCTGGCTTTATCTGGACCTCCGTAACTGGAGCCCGGTTCGCCTTTCGTGTTCCAAGCCTCAACAGGTCCCAGGCAAGCGATCTGTGCTTCCATAGCTCAGCACCACGCGGAGGCAACAATAACTCTGCCACTTGAATTAACTCGCGCAAGATTGCTTCCGGCCGAGGCCCAAAAGCCAGATCGATCCGGCGTTCGGTCCCAAACATGTTAGTCACGACCGGATAACGACTTCCTTTTACGCGCGTAAACAGCAGTGCTGGTCCACCCATGTCAATAACACGGCGATGGATCTCAGCCAACTCGAGGTATGGGTCAACTTCAGTTTCTATTGTGAGGAGTTGATTTTCGCTACGAAGTAGATCGAGAAATGTACGGAGGTTTCGATGCATTGTGGCTGGCAGTATAACCTCATCTTACCTTTTATCGACTCTGCTAACCGTGCGAGGACGTTTCGGCGTTGGGCTCTCCGTTTCAGCAAGACGCCGTTGAATTTTTTCGCTGGCAACTTCCGCAGCCGCTGCAACTCCGGGCTCAAACCTATCACGATACGGCTTTATGATCTCGAGCGTTTCAGCGTCACCTATGATAGCGAGCGCCTCAATCAAGCCAACAAGCGTGCGGGGACGATTGCGTTCGCGGTCCAGGAATGGATATAGCAGCGTGGGAGTATCAAGCTGCGACAGGTATCCGATCGCCTGTTTTTGGCGTCCTGAATCAAGCTCACGAACAATCTGAAATAATGACGCCGTTCGTCCGGTCCGATACAACGCCCAATCCAACGCCAACCGAACGTGCTTGTTCTTTTCCTGGAGATGATAGCCCTCGATCATCAGTCTTTGATCAATCGATGCCAGACGCGCCAGGGCTTCCGCTGCACGCTGTCGTACCGCGGGATCACGGCTCCCAAGATCTCGTGCGTACTGGGCCGAATCTGCTCGTGCATCAACAGATTCCTCAGGCACATCGCCAGTTTGAGCCGAGCCGGCCTGGTACAGAAAAGCAATCAAGGAGAGAGATAGCGCCAAGTGGATCAAAACGCGTCTTTTCATATTTACTCTCCGAATTCTTGTCTACGACTCTTTACCAGCTTCTGTCTTCCGCTTACGGAGGCTTCCGCTGTTTAGGTCTAGCTCCGCTACAGGGATTATCTCAATCTCACTATATTGTTTGCTAAGTTCAGGCATAAAGGCCTTTGAATCGCCAACAATTATAACGTTTGTACTTTTCGCCTCAAGACGTGAAGCAGCAAATTTCTGAACATCGCGAGCTGTAATAGCTTGAACATTATTAATATAGCGATTGATCTCATCGAGTCCTAAGCCGTGCAACGCGAGCGAAGCCACCTGCGCCACAATTCCATTAACAGTCTCAAGGTTGCGTGAGAACCCGCCGATCAGAACCGCTTTACGCGGTGTCAACTCCGCATCTGGAAGAGGAGCAGTTGCGAGACGACTTACCTCGCCAATTAAAAGGGATGCTACTTCGGCGCCTGACTCGTTCTTGGTCTGGGACGAGGCGACAAATGGTCCAACATCGCGCCGTGTGTCAAGCAAGCTCGCTGCACCATAACTCAGCCCTCTCTTAATTCGGATCTCCTGGTTCAGGCGTCCCGAGTAACCACTAAGTACGGAATTCGCAACGATACCTGAGAAGAACTCGGGATCCCTTCTGTTGATTCCTGTTCGCGAGACCACTACCGCTGCCTGACCAGCATCAGGCTTGTCAATTACCACCACCCGAGCCTTGTTATTGGGATTCTGTTTGTTCACACCAGTAACAGGAACCGGCAATGGTGTAGTGGGCTTTTTCCAATCACCAAATAGTTTGTCGGCCAGCGCGAACGCATCCTTCGCCTTGATGTCCCCGCCGAAGACCAAAATCGCACTGTCTGGTCGGTAGTAAGTATTATGCATTCTGACAATATCTGCGCGCTGGAGCTTTCCTATCGATTCACTGGTTCCTCTAAGGGGATGCCCATATGCTGAATCCCCAAAAACCACTCGCGCAGCGACATAGCGTGCAATCGCACTCGGTTCACCCATCTCTACACTGATGTTATCAAGGTACTGTTGTCGTAATCGCTCAATCTCCTCCTCCTTAAATGTTGGCCGTCGGACAACATCAGCCAAAATTTCGAGAGCAGGTGCAATCTTAGAGGAGAGTACGTTGATGCTAGCTCTGGAAGCGTCCCATCCAGCGCCAGAGTTTATGGAACCACCTAGAGCCTCAATTGCCTCCGCTATCTGCGGAGCCGTCCGTTTTTCAGTTCCCTTTGTTAATAGGCTGGCGGTCACGTCTGCGAGGCCAGATAATCCGGGCGGATCTACCTCGGCTCCGTTCTTGACAACCAGTTGGGCCGCGACTAAGGGAGCGTTAGAACGCTCGACAACAATGACTCGCAGCCCATTTGGAAGAGTTCTCTCTTCTGGCTTTGGAACTGCCACGGTACGAGGTGGTGCAGGCGGCGGCGGGGTAGCCTGTGGTTGGGCCGTTTGCGCTTTTATCACCCAGGGTACGAACGCAATGAAGCAAGCAAACAGGAAAGAGTTGATCCTTCTCATTTTGCAGATCCTCCTTCCACCGCACCATTTGGCACTGCTTTGCCTGTGCCTGTCTTCGCGGACTCTGGCAAGTAATACAGAACCAAGCGATTTGAATCTGTGAAGTATTTTTTCATGACGCGTTGTACATCCGCCGCGGTCACTGCCTGCAGGCGAGCCAAGTCAGTATTCACTCGGTTTGGATCTCCAAGTAGGACCGCGGCTTCACCCAGCGCAAGGGCTCGCCCGTTATTAGTTTCGCGCTCACGAACCTGAGCGGTGACAAGCTGATTTTTTGCCTTCTCGAGTTCTGCCGGTGAAACGGTGGCTTGCTGCATCTTTTTTATCTCTTCGATTAAAGCTTTCTCGGCCTCTTCAGGTTTCTTGTCACTCGCCAGAATTGCCCCCACAACAAACAAGCCAAGATCCTCACGCAGGTCACCTTGGCCAAAAGCCTCCTGCGCTACTTGCTGTTGATACACCAGTGATTGGTAAAGCCGGGACGATTCCCCGGAAGAGAGAATAGTCTCGGCCACCTTCAGCGCATCTGCATCGGGATCTGACTTTGCAGGTCCCAGGTAGGTTAGCGCCACTGCAGGTAATGGAACGTTTTGACCATACTCGACGATTCGCTTCTCGGCAGTTCGTTGCGGTTCCTTTATATCGACTCGCGGGAGGGGTCGTTCGGGCTTTTCAATGGAGCCAAAGTACTTGTCGACCCACATATCTAGTTGCTTCTGGTCGAAATCTCCAACTATGATCAGTGTGGCGTTATCAGGGCGATAGAACGTCGCATGAAACTCTCGCACGTCCTCCAGGGTGGCTGCATCCAGATCCTCAATACTTCCAATGCCTGGTCGTTGGTAGGGATGCTTAATGAAAGACTTCTGCTCGATCAGGTAAAAGAGGCGACCATAAGGTGGCGCTAAGATTCGTTGTCGAAACTCCTCCTTTACGACGTCACGTTCAGACTTGAAGTTTGCTTCATCGACATTGAGACTGCTCAAGCGATCAGCCTCAGCCCAGAGCAACGTTTCCAGGTAATTCGAAGGAACAACCTCGAAATAGACGGTTACATCGTCTGCGGTAAAAGCGTTATTGAATCCACCTACATCTTCCGTCAAACGATCCAACATTTCAGACGGCATGTTCTTCGTGGACTTGAACATAATATGTTCGAAGAGGTGGGCGAAACCGCTGCGAGCAGAGGGATCGTCTTTCGAACCAACGTGATACCAAACCTGGATCGCCACGGTAGGACTAGAGCGATCCTGGGCGCTTAACACGCGAAGACCGTTTTCAAGCTTGCGTTCCTGATAATTGATACGCGGGGTAGAGACTTGGCCTACTACCTTAACGACTGATGCTGGTAACAGGAGGAGGAAGAGTAGTACCAGCAAATTAAATTTCCGATGCATCGTAGGTTGCTCCAGAGATGTGGAATCACTGAAAAGTAACAGATAAATTCCGCTTTCGATGATCAAACGGTTAACGGATGTTGCTTGGAGATGGGTATAAAACCAAGTGTTAAGGTGTCCAGACTGCAAGCTAAAACGAAGTGCGCCTCTAATCCATATCGAGAGGATTGCGATAAGGCTTGTCTTTATCCTTTTCAGCTCGCTTCATTGCTTCTTGAAACTTCTCTTCCAGGATACGCTCGCGGTCTTTCATCGAGCTGAGTTCCTGAGCAAAAATCTGTTCCCGCACCTGCTTTTGCTTATCGAGGCCTTTTACCATCTCATCGAAACTGGCGAGCTGTTTTGCCTTCTCTTCGTGAGACAGCAGAGCACCCGTTTGTGAATCTACAGTTAAAGTCGCCTCGCAGCAGGGACAAATAATGGTGTACCTGGAATCGGACATGCGTCGCTTATAACTCCTTGGCTCTTAGTAATTGAAGAGTATAACACTTCTACGAACGCAGGATTAACAGGGCCTTAGGGGGCGCCAAAAACCGCTTGGGAACTTTGTTCGTGTTGTTTCGTGTGACTTGGTGGATCCTTGCTTGTCCACCAAATCACACGACCCAGCAGAAAACTACTTCCAAGCTAGGGAACTGCGTCCCTCACCTTCTTACCAACTTTCTTGGCGCCTTCAACGGTCTTCTTGCCAACTGTCTTTGCACCTTCTACCGTCTTCTCCCCAACGGTTTCAGCTCGTTCGCCTACCGCTTTCGCACCTTCAACAGTCTTTTCGCCTACAGTTTCGGCCCCTTCCGCTGTTGCGCGAGCGGCGTCTCGTGATTTATCTGCAACGAACCCCGCGGCATCAGCAATCGCATCACCTGTAGCCTCAAGAGCATTCTCGATGTTACTAACCTCTTTCTCCTCTCCGGTTGTGGAGTAAGCCCTCACGGTCTGCCGACCGTTACGCGTTGTAACCACCACTCTGGATACGCGGTCATTATCACGAAATACTCGTGTTTCGGTCCTTACACCCTCGGCGTCAGTCGTGGAAGTTATTTCAGAATCATCTGGTCCAGTGCGATTCACCACTTCTGCCGTAGCGTTGGTGTTCCCGTTGGTTGTAACAGTCTCTTCGGTAGTAGCACAGGCAGTGGTTAGTATCGCCAACATTAAACCCATCAAAACGATGCCAACGTTCTTGATCATACGAGTCTCCTCCTCCGTGTTGTTGTGAACACTGCCGCCCATTTGGGCAAGCAACGTGCCACTTAAAAAGAATACATTCTCTGAGCACTCTTAGTGGAAAGTGTACTTCTGGTTCTCGCCTAGTTCAATTACAATACGCCTTCATGCTTTGATAAGAGACTCCGTTAATCTTCAAAAGTTGTCACAGGCAGGTCTGGAGGCCACTCGTTCTATTGACTTTCAGTCAATTTTCATTTAGAAGCACGTTACTCGGTTTTTCCTGGGGGCGACTCCACATACACGATTTTGGGTTTCCGCTCGTTTGTGTCTTCATAAACTTTCAAGCTCGGAATATCACTTGAAGTAAACTGTTTCCGACGCAAGTCGTGGAAAAAAAGATCTACATCTCACAAGGAGCATTCGTCATGCGCAGAGTCTATCTCGTCGTACTTGTCTCATTTTTTGTGATCGGCGCGCTGCTGCCAACACACAATAGTTTTGTTGCCACAGCCGTCTCAGAGGGCGAGCGCCTGGCAATGTTCACGAAGCCTTCAGTGGTCCGAATCATCGACGGTGTCGCAGGCCAGTACCTTTACCAACCGCCGAACACGCAGGGTCGTCTCTATGATGTTTCGTCGATTGCTCTCGGTTCAGGCTTTTTCATTAATTCGGATGGCTATATAGCAACTAATGCTCACGTCGTTAGCACCTTCCGCGATGGAGAAGATAAGGCCCGCGAAACCCTGTTTTGGCAACTTGTAGTTGCGATTGCTCGCGACTTAGGACGGGACCCGCGCTCGTTCAGCCGCGAGAATATTCAGTTCATTGCGCAAAACAGCGGTCTTCGCGCCATGCGGATGTTTCACCACGTAATTATTCCCGACGGCAGCGTATATGAGTTCGAGATCAAGCAATATGGAGCCCCGGTGGGCGAAGGCAAAGATGTGGCAGTCGTTAAGATTGAGGTGAAAAATGCTCCCGTTGTTGTCATTGGAGACTCTGATAAGGTTCAGCTTCAAGACCACATAACCGTTGTCGGCTATCCCGGCGCGGCCGATACTTTTAACAGCGGCGTGCTTGATACTCGCTCAGCATTGGAAGCATCCATAACAGATGGAAAGATCTCTGCGCGAAAACGTTCCGCCAGTGGCGCTCCAATCTTGCAAGTAAGCGCCCCGGCGACGCACGGAAACTCCGGTGGACCTGTGTTAACTGATAACGCCGAGGTGGCCGGCCTACTCACATTTCGCGGTGATACGGTTGGGGGACAGGAGGTCTCCGGCTTTTCGTTTGTAGTACCGTCCAGCACGGTGATGGAATTTGTGAAGGCAGCCGGTGTTGCCAATGAACTGGGTCCCGCTGACAGAGCTTATCGTGAAGGGCTCGAGCTTTATTGGCAGGGTCGTTATTCTCGAGCGATGCCGAAGTTTGAAGAAGTCAAACGTCTATTTCCACATCACTCCGAAGTTGACTCGCTTCTTCAAAGAAGTCAGCTTGCTATTACTGAGGGTAAAGACCAATCAGGTATATCGGGGTGGTGGATAGCAGGAATCATCATTGGAGCGATAGCATTCCTCATCGTCATCCTCGTCATAGCATTAGTAATTTTTCTTATTGCAAGAAAACGCCGCAAAGCAAAAACTGAGCCTGTTGGTACATTTCCGGCAACGAAGGCTCCATCTTCAGCTTCGTTGAGTCCAGGAGCGGACGGGAAGAAACGATCACCCACACCAGCATATTCGCCCACGCCCCCTCCAGGGAGCTACAAGCCAGCACCCGTTGCAAGCAAAGCTGTTGCGGCCGAACCCATATCTCCCCTTGCTACCATGGCTGGGGATCCGACGATGACAGTGGACCTTTCCCAAACTATTGCATTGTCGCGAGACACTGATACTGCTCCAGTTAGCTATGGTTCAATCAGATTTGTTTCCGGTACTCTGAGTGGGCAGCAGTTTGAAATAAAGAACGAGGGTTCATGCATTGGCCGAGATAGTTCTCAGTCGCAAATAGTCATTCCAGATCCGCGAATCTCTAAACGACATCTCTGGATTGGCGTTCGCGACGGCCATGTGACCATCGCCGATCAAGGTTCTCGGAATGGAACATTCGTCAATGATCCTAAGTCCCAGCGGGTGACTGAAACCTCACTTCGACCCGGCGATACAGTAATCCTTGGCGAATCTGATGTGGCCCGATTTGAATACGTGAAGTAGGCTTAGGCAGGTGCATATTGCGCCTGCCATCTTCTTCATTCCTCGAAATCCAGCACCTCCCGAGTTTTTCTGGTTACAGTTGCTGCGTCGAAAGGCTTCTGAATAAAAGACAGTCGCTCGTCTAAAAGCCCATGACGAACGATTGCGTCATCGGTGTACCCGGACATATAGAGTATTTTCATGGATGGCCTGCTGCTTAACAACGTTTTCGCTAATTCACGCCCGCTCATTTGAGGCATTACAACATCCGTAAGCAATAGGTGTATCTCCTGCTTGTATTCTTTCGCAACTCTCAACGCTTCCGTTCCGTTGAACGCCAAGAGAACCTTATAGCCTTGCGCCTCGAGGATCTCTTTCAAAATCACTCGGACCTGCTCTTCGTCTTCCACAAGCAGCACAGTTTCATTGCCTCTCAGCACAGTTGCTTTCGTGGACGATTCGTTCAGATCGACAGCTTCATCTACGCGCGGAAGATAGATCTTGAATGTTGTGCCTTTTCCGACCTCACTATAAACCCAGATGTGACCGCCGCTCTGTTTGACGATACCGTAAACAGTTGAGAGACCCAGCCCTGTCCCCTTACCGGCACCCTTAGTAGTGAAAAATGGTTCAAAGATCCGGGCCTGTGTTTCGGCATCCATCCCAGCCCCTGTATCGCTTACCGCCAGCATGACGTACTTACCAGCATTTATTCCATGGCGACGAGCGTAATCCTCAGTGAAATTGGCGTTGCTGGTTTCAATGGTTAGCTTGCCACCCCCCACCATTGCGTCCCGAGCATTCACGATAAGGTTCAAAATTACTTGTTCGATCTGACCGGGGTCGGCCTTTACTTTGCCCAATTCAGGAAACGTTATGGATAGCACGTCAATATCCTCACCTATGAGGCGACGCACCATTTTGTCTAGTTCACCGACAACGGTGTTGAGATCCAGTACCTTGGGCTGCAGAAGCTGTTTCCGGCTGAATGCCAGCAATTGCCGCGTTAGTCCGCTAGCGCGGTCACTTGCCGTCTTTATTTCCTCAACGCTTGAGCGATACGAGCTTTCAGGAGGTAACTTCCCGAGTAAAATGCTTGCATAGCCTCCGATTACAGTCAGCAAATTGTTGAAATCATGAGCCACGCCACCTGCCAGTTGCCCAATGGCCTCCAACTTTTGGGACTGTCGCAGCCTGGACTCACTTGCTGAGAGTGCTTCCTCAACGCGCTTACGTTCTATGCCCTGCGAAATGATATCGGCCACTGACGCGAGTGCGTCAAGCGTATCGTCAGCCAATGGATGTCGAGCAAAAAGCGCCATCACACCAACCACTCGATCCTCCACCATCAGAGGATAACCGGCAAAAGAGATGATGCCTACTCGACGGGGCCACTCGTGGTCATCTAGCCGCGGGTCATTCTGCAAATCGTTAGTTATGTGAGCTATACGTTCCTCAGCGATCTTTCCGATTCTCAACAAGCCTACTGGGACTCGGGAATGTGAACCATCAAGATTGGTGTAGATTCCTGCACTGGCTTGAAGCTCCAGCATTTCTTCCTCTGAGTTCAGTGTCCAGATCCTGGCAAAGGCCGCTCCAAGATTCTGGACCAGCGCTTCTACACAACGTTGCAGGGTTATGTTGAGCGCTACACCAGTTTCAGCAAGGGCAGCACTCACATCGGCACGCAAAGCTGATTGGGCAGCTCTTCGTGCTTGCATGTCTTCTGCCTGTTTGCCTTCACTGACGTCGATCGCCACGCCACGCATACCTATTGGAGCACCACTCTCATCGCAAACCACTACAAAGTGCGATTCTACCCAGAGTGCCCGCCCGTCACGAGTAAGCCATCGAAAACGCAGCGAACCAGCCTTGCGCTTAGCAAAACTATCTGCAGCCCTTTTTGCAGTTTGATCCCGATCCTCTGGATGGATGATTGTCAGCCAAAAGTTTGGAGTAGAGAGCCACTCTTCAACGCTGTAGCCAAGCATTTGTTCCACATAATCGCTAACAAAATCAATTCTCAGCCCCACCGTGTCGTCAGGTTTTCCCCAAGCTTCCCAAACCACACCCGGAATACTAGCCACGATATTCTTCAGACGGCTGCGCTCGGACTCGAGTAAGCTATTGAGATGTGCCTGTTGAGCTTCCGCGAGCTTACGTTCTGTTATATTTTCCGCTGTGCCTTCGTAATAAAGGATTTTGCCTTGTTTGTCCCGTACCAAGCGTGAGCTTTTCGAAAGAAAGACCCGCTTTCCGTCTCTCCGCCGGCACTCAACCTCATAAGCCTGAACCCTTCCAAATTCCTTCAGCAGACGTTCGAGATTTGAATGCTGGGCTGGATCGACATAACAATCAGACACAATATTATTGACGCTAGACATCAACTCAGCCGGTGAATCGTACCCCAGCATGTGAGCCATTGCCGGATTGGCGGCAATGAATTTCCCATCCGGCCTGGTTCGGAAAATTCCCTCAATCGAGTTTTCGAAGATCGATCTATAATCCTCCTCAGCCTTTCGGACTTGAATGTAAAGGGAGGCGGTTTCCAAAGCCGACGCCGCAGTGCTGGCGAGGATCATTAGCGCTTTCATTTGCCCCAATGTGAAAGGTCGCTGCTTGCTGGTAAGGTTAAGATTGATAACACCAATAAGCTTATTAGCCACTTGCATTGGAACCGAAACAGATGAGCGAATTTCTGGTCGGGGCCACAGGGCAACGAAGCGCTCGTCATGAACCTCTCCGTTCAAGATAATTGGGGTGCGCTCGCGCGCAACCCAACTGGCTATACTCTCCCCTAATGGGATTCGCTCACCAAGAAGGCGCTCTCGCTTCTCTCCTCTTACAGCCGCCACATAGAATTCCTTTCCGTCTGGAGATGGTAAAAGGACTGAAACTTCATCAGCATCAGTTTGCTGTAATGATGCGTCAGCAAGCCTACTCAGGATTGTCTGCGGCTCCAACGTAAAGGCAATCGTTTGGCTCAAACTGTAAATCGCAACAGTCTCTCGGAGTTGGAGATTCTCGAGCAGCAAACGCCTCGCGTTAATCGCACGGGTCAAAACAGGGAGAAGGCTCTGCATCCGAAAGGGCTTTAAGACATAGTCAAAGGCGCCGAGTTTCATGGCATCGACCGCCGTCTCGATGGTTCCCTGCCCCGTCATGAAGATTCCCACGATATCAGGGTCAATCTTCAAAGCCTTTTGCAGAAGCGTGATGCCATCCATTTCCGGCATCATTAAGTCGGTTATTAGCAGGTCATAATTGTGATGGTGGAGTTGTTCAAGTGCCTCTCTGCACGAAACAAGACCAGTTGCATAAAAACCCTGCGACTCGAGGGCGGAGACAAGGACAGTTGCTAACTCGGGCTCGTCATCAACGACCAGGATTCTCCCTAAACCAGCCGCTTCGTTCGACACCGCGCTCGGCTCTGGCGATTCATCGTTGTAGGTCACTGTTTTTGGGGATTTTCTTTTCATCGTCAGTGCACTTCACGGCTTCTTAAAGTCAACAGCGTTTGGAAATCTCTGACTAATAAGACGACAGCAGACTCTTTTTTAGCTTTTCGACGAAAACCCCTGAGGCGCCCCCACTCCTGACTTAAAGTCTCAGACTTGATTGACTATTGTTATTTTGAAATTGAAGTCCCTGGATTGGTGTCAGTATCCGACGCCTGGGCCTTGCTAACTAGTGGCATTAACACCCGGTTGGTTTGACCTTCTTGAAGATCAAAAGGCCACAAATAGAATAGATTCACGGTGTCTATGCAGCGTAAGAGGGAAACCGTGTAATGGCTCCAATGTTGTGCCTTTTTATCATCCGATCAAGTGTCTTGCGGTCGACATGTAGTAGCCGCGCAGCCGCCTGCTTATTTCCCTTGGTGTGAATCAACACCCGCCTTACATAGCGGGCTTCAACTTCAGAAAGCGAAGGCCAATCTTCTGGCTCACCTGCAGCCTCTTTCTTATCCTCTTCGCCACTTGTTTCGTCACGAAAGTTGCGCACGCGCTCTGGCAAGTCCTGGGGCCGAATCATGCCTTCGCACATTGCTGCCGCTCTTACAACCGCATTTTCAAGTTCTCTTATATTTCCTGGCCAGATGTATCGTTCAAGTAGAGTCAACGCCTCAGGTGAAAAGTTTACGGTTGGATTTAGAGAATAGACCTGCTCGGCAAAACTCTTTGCCAACGGCAAGATATCTTCTCGCCTCTCGCGCAACGGCGGCAGGACGATAGAAACTGCATTCAGCCTGTAGAAAAGATCCTGGCGGAACCTCCCGCCAGCAACTTCCGTCTCGACATCACGATTACTTGCTGCGATTACCCGCACATCTACTTGCTGGGTGACATTGGACCCAACTCGTCTGATCTCACCTTCCTGAACCGCACGCAGGAGCTTTACTTGGAAGGCCGGTGTTGTTTCCGTGATTTCATCCAGAAACACTGTTCCGCCATCGGCTTCCTCCCATAAACCCCGCCGGTCTCGGTCCGCTCCTGTGAAAGAACCACGCACATGACCAAAGAGTTCAGACTCGATCAATTCCGCCGGTATAGCGCCGCAGTTCACGGCCACGAACGCCTTATCAGCGCGCTTGCTACGCTGATGTAGTGCCGAAGCAACCACTTCTTTTCCTGTTCCGGACTCCCCTGTGAGCAACACCGGTAGGTTTGTGGCCGCCACCTTCCCTACCTGCTTCATCACCTCGATGAAAGCTGCGCTCCGTCCCACCAAATGTATGTTTGATTCAAACAGCGAACTAGGTTTATGCCCTACAAACCTGTGGGGACGACGATTCCTCAGGTGAGCCGACATAGCTTGAGAGAGTGAAAGGAGTTCCTCGGCGCCAAAAGGTTTTAGAAGATAGTCATAGGCGCCAAAAGCCGTCGCGTCGAGAGCGCCCGCAGCGGTTCCGTGTCCAGTCATCAAAACAACTTTGGTTTGCGGTAGCTCCTCCTTGAACCTTCGCAACACACTGAAACCATCGGCGCCGCCGAGCATGACGTCACAGAAAACTGCTGCCCAATCTCGCTCACGCAACACATCGAAGGCTTGCTCCGCAGATTCGCTTTCGCTGACCTGCCATCCATCATCCTCAAGCACTGTGCGTACAAAGGCGCGCACTTGCGCTTCGTCGTCAATCACAAGTGCATTCATGGATGCCTCATTTCTAAAGTGATTCAGCGCCTAACAACAGAGGCGAAGTTTTGGTACGGCGAATCCTGATCAAACCAATAGAACAGGTCGCACCAGATCTCGCCTACTGTTTGTTTCGAATAGTACGTTCAGAGCTTCGGCAGCCACCGGTGGACTGAACAAGTAACCTTGGATTTCATCGCAACGTAGTAGTCGCAGGAGTTTCAATTGCTCTTCAGTTTCCACGCCTTCGGCAACTACTGTCAGCCTCAGATTATGAGCTAAGGTAATGATTGCCATCACAAGTGCAGCATCGTCTGGGTCAGTGGGAGCATCTCGCACGAAAGACTGATCTATTTTGAGAGTGTCAATGGGGAGTCGCTTTAGATAGCTAAGCGAGGAGAAGCCAGTACCGAAGTCGTCAATAGTAATCTTCACACCCATCGATTTCAGTCCGCTAAGCACATCGATTGCAAAATCAGCGTTGCTCATGATGGAACTCTCCGTGAGTTCCAATTCGAGATGCTCCGGTGCCAACCCAGTCTCTTCCAGGGTACGCACAACTGAATCAAGGATTCCCGGGTGTTGGAACTGCCGCGCCGATAGATTGACAGCGACATGCATAGCAGCCCAGCCTTCAGACTGCCAAACCTTGTTCTGCTTGCAAGCGGTCTTTAGCACCCATTCGCCTATAGGAACGATCAAGCCTGTGTCCTCTGCTAGGGGGATGAACTCGGCTGGAGGAATCAATCCTAATTGCGGATGCTGCCAGCGTACTAACGCTTCAACTCCCGTAATCTGAAGCGAATCGCTTAATAATCGTGGCTGGTAATGAACAATAAACTCCCCATTCTCAATCGCATGCCTCATGCTGGTTTCAAGGGCCAACCGTTTTGAAGCAAGAGCATGCATGTCGGCTGTGTAAAACTGATAATTATTGCCGCCGAGACGTTTAGCTCGATACAAAGCTGCACCTGCATTCTTAAGTAGACCCTGAAAATCCTGCCCATCAAGAGGATATAGACTTACTCCAACACAAGCGGTGGCGAACAACTCATGACCGCCCAAGTCGAACGAAGTCTTAAGGCTTTCTGAAATGGAGGCTATTGTTTCAACAACATCCTCTGTTCCCCGGATTTCTGTTAGCAACAAGGCAAACTCGTCACCCCCAAACCTGGCTACCGTACTACTTTCGGTTATGCAGCTCTGGAGCCGACTTGCGACCTGTCTAAGTAACTGGTCTCCGGGTTCGTGCCCGAGGGTATCATTTACTTTCTTAACCTGATCCAAAGCGATAAAGAGGATGGCTAAGGTCTTAGCGGTCCTGCGAGCCATGGCAACTGCTTGCCGCAAGCGATCTTCAAATAACGCCCGGTTAGGAAGGTCTGTGAGAGTGTCATAGTACGCGAGCCGATTAACTTCAGCAGTTCTCTGCTGTAACAAGGCTTCAAGCTGGGTCTCGTGGCGGCGCTTTTGCGTGAGCAGTTCGTGGTGCTGGATCGCCCGCTCAACGGCAGCCTCTACATGACGAATATCAAGGGGCTTCGTAATGTAATCGAAGGCGCCGACTCGCATAGCCTCAATGGCCGTTTCCATTCCCTGCTGACCACTGATCAGCACAACAACTGTATCTGGCGAGAGGGAATGCACATGAGGAACCAGATCGAGACCACTCATGCCACCCATGTTGATGTCACTGATCACCAGATCAAAACTGCTATGACTTAAGGCGGCCAACGCCTCTTCCGCAGATCTAGCGTCACTGCAGCTATATCTGCTACCTAACAGTTCCAGGAGCAAACGGCAAATCTGCTCCTCATCATCAATAATCAGGAGTTTGGGCTTGTCTTCCACGACAGTCTAGGAACCACCAGGTATGAACGGTCCAACTGAGGACAAAAGCTCGATGAACCTTAAGGGTGAACTCCGACCATCTATAAAAAGATTATAGAGGTCCCTTTCTTGTTCTTTTCGGGTTAGAAGAATAGCAAGGTTTCAGCCTACGGACTGCACTCTATGCCCTAATACGCAAACCTGCAATCAGGAAAACCCTGAGTTCACCGGTCGGCAATCTTGATAATGCGACTGCTCCTGCAATCTCTATGAAAACTGACTGAACTGTATTCGAGCGAACTTAGTCCCCTTTTTCGTTCTCGTTCTCAGTCTCATCAACAGCGGCGGGCTGCTTCGGATGGTGAGCAAATGCAGCCTCTTCATCAGATTGTGTAGTCTTCTTACGATCGCCAAAAGCCCCGCGGACGGGGCTAGTCGCTGGAATTGGATCAAAACCGTGACGTGACGAATCGAGCTTCTGCGCCGTTGATTGTTTCCCTTCCTTTTGTGACTTTTGCTCGCTCATATCTCCCCTCCCTTAGCTTATCTTTAAAGCGTATTGTAACGCCTGGATACCTCCTGAACTCAAGGTGTCACCAATAACTTGCCACTTGTTTTCCTTCCCTCCAAGTCTCGATGTGCATCCTGAACCTTGGCCAACGGGTATACCCCATGTATTCGAACTTTCAGCTCGCCTTTGTTGGCCAGTTGCAACACCTCTCCAGCGCGCCACTCCAACTCTTCCCTGGTTGCAGTGTAATGGGCCAAGGTAGGGCGCGTTAAAAAAAGAGAGCCCTTCTGGGAAAGTTTTATAACATCAAAAGGCGGCACGGGCCCGCTAGCACCTCCGAAGAGAACCAGGTAACCTCGCGAGCGCAGAACATTGAAATCTTTATCGAATGTACTTTTACCCACTCCATCATAGACAACATCAACGCCTTTATTGCTTGTAAGCGTCAGTGTTTCAGATTCGAAGTCTTGTCTTGAGTAAATTATGACTTCATCAGCTCCAGCTTCACGTGCAAGTCGGGACTTCTCTTCAGTTCCTACGGTACCGATAACTCGCGCTCCGAGCCTCTTCGCCATCTGAACAAGAAGCTGTCCCACACCACCTGCTGCAGCATGAACTAGTGCAGTGTCCCCCCGCTTTAGGGGATAGGTGCTATGACAAAGATAATGGGCAGTCATTCCTTGAAGCATCAAAGCCGCTGCCTGAACAAAATCCAAGTTTTCAGGAATGTGAACCAGCCGTTCTGCAGGAACTACCGCAAACTCTGCATAGCTTCCTAATACACCTGTGTAAACAACATGGTCACCGGGGCTTACTAGTGAAGTATCTGCCCCAACTGACTTGACCACACCAGCAGCCTCCTGACCATTTATAAATGGGAGACTCGTTGGGTATCTCCCTTCGCGGAAATATACGTCTATGAAGTTCACACCGATGGCCTTTATCTCCACGAGTGCTTCCGTAGGCCCTGGTTGTGGCAGCGGTAACTCGACCATCTCGAGCACCTCTGGGCCACCGACCCGTGAAACCTGGATTGCCTTCATTGTGCTTGACACCTTTTCCGCTACTGGATTCACATTCAGTATACAGATGATCATTCAGGATCTCAGCTTGCAAGCAAGGAATCGTCGAAGCGTCATTGACCATTTCCGCCTAGCAGAATCCGTTGAATTCTCAATACCAATGCGTGAACTCCCGGAGAGTTTCCGGCTAAACTGCCCGCCCAGTTCCTTTCAATGACATGATTTCGGGCTGTATTGATAACAATTGGTATCTGTTGTCGATGAGTTAGGAGTCGCGTGAGATGCATCAGGTCCAGGCGATCGACACCCATTAATTGCTCGTCTAAAACTAATAAGTCGTACCGGATGTTACTCTGAATGAATAAGCGTGCCTGCAACCCTCCGGGACAGCGAACCACTCGACATCCTGCCGGCCCAAGACTCCTATTTAACAGATCCAGGAGTGTCAGACTGCTGCCGACGTAAAGAATTCTATATCGATCCTTTATTTGAGATTTTTGTGAGGAATTCATCTGAACCTCCTGTGAGTTACAGAGGGTGGTTACGAGATGATTAAAAGGCGCCGCCTCTGGTATTCTGGAAGTGCCTATCTTTGAAAAAAAGCGACAGCCAAATGCATAGCTCAAACTCCCACGGTTACGTGTGATGAGCATCGTCGCTGAGCATGAAAGGTTCATACTCACGGCGAAACAATGGCGCGAATGCAGTGTATCCCTATTTACGGACAGAGGCAATGGGCTAGGCAATCTTTACCTGTCAGGAGAACTCTTCTGATGGGGAGGAAGGCTCGCTTAAAACCAGTACGTCTAGCGGAGAAACTGTTGCAGATCCGCAATTGGCTTGAGCTCTCGCAGAGTCAGATGTTGAAGCAGCTAGGATTTGACGATGTCATCGATTACCGACGAATCTCAGAGTTCGAGTTGGGTAACACTGAGCCACCGCTACCAGTTCTTTTGGAATACGCTCGCCTCGCCGGTGTACATCTAGAGGAACTCGTAGATGACGAACTCGATCTGAGTGAGAACCTACCTGGTACCGTTAGATACAAAGCCCTTCGCTCCCGGTCTACATCATCCAGGAAATCGAAGTAAAAAATCAGTTTTATTTCTTTTGCTTTAGGGCCAGCTCGTGATATGGTCTGCCGCGTCCTTAAGGATAAAACGCCAGACGCCTAAGCCTCATCCGCAGCGTTCTTTCTACCTGCAGGCGTTGGTAAAACAAATTTTCTAAGTGCTGCCGTGGTAAAGAACTAGAAGTGCTGACCTCACAGGCACGATTGTCCGCTCGGACCCGTTCCATCCCTTGAGTTCAGCTTTCAGACGAACGCGAAGCACTCACCTAAAGAAAGGGGATCACCATGAGCGAGGTCAACCTCATAATCATCGACTGCAATCGCGCGATTCAAGGAGAAGCGCCGTGTTTCCTTGCTGATGCTGCAGTGGCCGCCCTAACAGCAGAGCCTGAAACCATAGCCGAACTCGAAACTGCTCTAGAACGTTACATTAAGCCAGTGGAAGACAAGGTACCATTCGCCTCTTTCCATGACTGCCCAAACGCTATCGACACGCAACCTTGGAATTCAGGCGTTATCGTTATTGATCTTGCCTCGAGGCTTGTTGCCGCAGAATCAACATGCTGCTCGGGCCAGCCCCAGGGAACAGTGACCTATAACGACGACACCGCCAATGATGTTCAAATTCAATACTGCCTCTCAAATGACTGGTGCTGCGTGTCCTCACTTGATGCGTACACGGCTTTGCATCAAGAAAGACGTTGTCAACGCGCAACTATGGTGGCGCTTGATACTCGAGCCGTTCTTTATGGAAGAAGTTTGAGCGAATTCATAGTCCGGGAGTGTTTTCGCGAACGGCAGATCAGAAACAAGTTCGCAAACAAATACGAACCTGCTGATGAAAACCAGGAAAGCAAAGCGACATCCCAGCAGCTTATTAAGAGCATCCACGCCCGCTGGCTTATGACGCCGCGTGAGGATTTGCAAGGGCGCACCCCGCGAGAAGTGCTTCTCGAAAAGCTTGAGTTCATCAATTTCGATCTCCATACACGAGCGTTGCAATGGAGTATGCTGGGCGAAGGTCCACCAACGCTTTCGAAAGACTCCTTCGCATTTAAATACGCGGGCTTCGGAACCAATGAATGCGTGGTGTATCACGATTTGGTTCGCCACCTACTGCGTCGTTGCTGGCGCCAAGTGCGTAAACGGAAGATTGTGGATGTCGACACGGGAATAGCCTGGCTGGAAAAGTGCAAATTGCGGTGGCTAGAAGAGCCGCACGCAGAATACGACGGTAAGATTCCAGCCCTGATTGCCGAAAGCGAGAGGAGACGGCTACCAATGGCGACCACCCCCGAGATACTCGACCCAGACTGTCCTATCTGCCAAATGCTGGCGGATCAGTCCTCCGTAGATTTCACGCCAACATTCTGGGCCCTCGACTCTAGCGACCTTGAAGAAGATTTCGTGTTCTCAGTTTGTCGCACACGAGAGGAATGGGAAGCTGACCGGCGGGATTTTGAGCAGTTCACCCGGGAATTCAACGAGGAGTGGCAACAGAAGATAACCCGTCTCTCGGAACCGCTTGATAATACCGACCGATCACTTATTGAAGAGCCGAGCATTCAGTGAAATTGCAACGCTATAGATTGTTCGACAATTCTCGCAGTGATCGGGCTCATATTTTGGGCTCGGTCACTGCCTGTTCACAAAAAGGCTCGCCTACGAATCCGACCCTTGCGGCTGTGTAAATAGTTGTCATTCTTGCTTTTACGTGTACGCCAAAACTTTTTATCTATGTTGATCGCTTAAATAAGGCATAATCGCATCTGGGGAGGAAGACCAGGATGAAGCGGTGCCCACACTGTGAGTTTCTTTATGAAGACGATCAAAGCCTGTGTGACATGGATGGCATGGAACTCGTCCATGCGCCGGGACTCCTAACAAACAAAGGAAGTGCGACGAAACCGCCTGCAACACAGCGAGCCAAATCGCGACTTATTAGTGTTGCAGCGATTTTGGTCGGAGCCTTTTTGTTACTCGCAGTCCTTTCCTTTTTGTACAGTGCTTTAGGTTTTAGAGCGCGTCAGAACGCTAGTCAGCCCTCTGTTGAGGAGCCAGCAAATCTGGAGTCGATCTCTGACTCCACCGAAGTTCTGGGTGAGTTAACCGCAGTTCAACCTGCAGAAAACACATCCGACACCGAGGTGAATTCATCAGCGGGACCCACTAGCCATCCATCACCAAAGCGTCAAGAGAAGAGCGCCAGCCAGGTGCAATCGAATCCCAAGAAGGATACAAAGAACCAAAATAAAGACTCAAAGGTTGAGTCGGTCTTGAAAAAAGCCGGACGTATCCTCAAAAAACCCTTCGAGTAAGTTCTTCCTCTATTCCTTTATTACTGAAGCAACAAACCTAACCTTGCGGGAATACTTGCCACTCGAGACATCGGTGTCGTCCTCGTCATACCCTCTCACCATTTCGTTTTCAACCGAAAATTCCTTCAGTTGCTTGCTGTGGCTCTCTTGATATTGGCTTGGATGGAACCTAACCCAATACCCATCCTTCTCAATTACATATTCAAGACCGCGTATCTTCTCGTCATAAAACATTCTCTGAGATTTTAGCTCGTCGGCCACTGCATGAGCTGGTATCGGCTTATCGGTTAACAGGATAATCATGCTGTCACTTCCAAAGCGCTGACCACGCCCTGCATACGCATACTTCAGTTCAACTGTCTCACCGCGAGCTGTGTAGCTTCCGTTGGCTTCACCTATTGCTAACTCTCCTGGGGCAGAAGCCGGTTGTTCCGCATCGGCCGGTTGGCTACTCGGTTGTACGGGCTGTTCTCCAGTTAAGGTTTCAGCTGGCGGTTTCGGAGATGAACAAGCACCAAGTGCCAGAGCTAACACACACAGGTAGACGGCCTTTCGTAAGTGATTCATCTTTCGTTTCTCCTTCAGGTGGTTTTAAGAAACTGAATTGCAGGTATCATCACGAGCGTGACAAACTACCAAAGGACCACGAATAAATCCAGTTACGACGGCTCAAGTTTACGAACTCTGGAAGCCGATGCTACTGATCGAGCAACCGCTTCTTCAATCGACCAAAGTACCAAACATTCTTGCCTGAGAAACCGCTATGATCAGGCCTATAAAGGAACGCGGTGACCTCCGCGTCATCCTCGATTTCAGCGAACATCTCTGGCGTCAGCGTGACCATCAGTGTTCGCCCGCTGTGATCCCCCGAAAGCTCGTTAACAAAGAACCTTTTACCTATCTGCAACCATAGTGGCGAATCGACCGCAGGGAACGGGCGTTTTGTCTGCATCACAATTTGCACCAATTTCTGCCTGCTGTTACCAACTACTCTAACGGCGTTTGTAATATTGACTATTGAATTCCCATCGTCCTTACGCGGTCTAGTCATAGGTCTCAGGTGCTCAGGTAAGCTGAGACGTTCCGGAATTCCGAACATCTGACTCCCATCTTTTTTCGATACGCTGATTCTTGCCCCATGTCTAAGGATAGAGAAATCAAAGACCACGGCTCCCACTTCACGAGCATTCTTGCGGTTGGAAAAAGGAAGTGCCGCATCATCTACCCAGATCAAACCTTCAGCCGGGAAGTCTCTATCCGTAATGATAAGTCGTAATGCAGCGGAAACAGTCTCACTTTTCCCGTTAAACTCCAGTTCCGCGGGTTGGTATAACGTGACTTCCTCTAATCTATAGAATCCGTTTCCCCGGACCAGAACTCGACCCATTGCGTTTTGTAGATGGAAGAGCACATCTTGATCTATTACAACAGTGCTCGGATTGGTCGAATCGCCATCACGTATCACCTTGTATGAAAGGTTCGCGGGGGGAGCAAAAGGTCGAAGTGTTTCGATCGTGACCGTGGCCGGCACTGAAAGCATTCTTCTTGAACCATGCCATGGTCTCGACTCAAATGATTCTAAAGGAAAAGCACGAGTTCCTGTCATAAAACCAGAGATATGCTTCGAATATATTACCTGTCGACTTTCATCGAGGAACGTTACACGGAACATGCTTCCGGTGTTGCGGCCGTTGGTCCATCGCAGTTCGAGAGCGACCGGCTGGCAATCCCCCAAGCTAAGGGGAATCTCGATAGTTTCCCCCAACTGGCGGAATCTGTGAGAGCCTGAAGTCTCTCGCGCCTGATCTGGGCATCCCTGGCCATTGACACTCAGGAAACTCGCACAAAGCATGACATTCGCCGCAAACACCGTGAGTAGATGAGATTTTGAACTATAAAGTTTTGGTAAGACCATTTTGAACCTCCCTTACGCAGCAAACCAGGCAGTTGGGGCCTGCCGTTAGCTGACTGCATTTCTCGATTTTGGGGCTTGATTCAGTGAGGTCTTTAGTAAGATGGACGCGCCTTTCAACTGACGCTTGAGATCATAGTAGACACTGAGCTCAGCAATGTGCAACAGGAATTCTCATTTAGCGTTGCGACCGATTACTAATGGCACCTCTTGAGCTCAGCTTACGATTTGATTATTTTGCCACCGATACCCACGTGCCGTTGAAGGCGGCGGTGCCGCAGAGAGCGTCGATCGACTGGTCATCGGTGAGATCGTTGATACTAGCACCCGCGTGTTGATCTGCTACTGCCATTTGTATACCAAAACGATCGTGACCCCAGCCATGAGGAATACTGACCACTCCGCGCATGATCTCCTCGGAAATTTCTACCGGGATTTCAATCGCGCCGACGTGCGAACGGACCTGCACCTGCTGGCCCATATTGATATTGCGGTCAGCGGCATCGCGGGGATTCATCAGCAACGTGCAGCGAGGGCGGCCCTTCACCAACCTCTCACTGTTATGCATCCAGGAATTGTTGCTGCGCAGATGACGCCGACCAATGAGCAACAGATCGTCTGGACGATGGTCCGCTTTGCTCTCCAGCAATCTCGCTTTAACTCGCTCGATATCTTTAACTAATAGTTCAGGGGCCAGAGCTATCCGCTGGGAAGGCGTGCACAGCCGATCAGGACAACAGCTCTCCAACGGACCAAGATCGATGCCATGCGGTGCTTCTTTAAGCTTTGCGAGTGTGAGGCCTGAAGCGAATGGTTTCCATCGGCTCCCATATGGACCAAAGCGCAGGCCCAGGTCGAGCATTCTTGATGGCGCAAAAAATCGTTCGCTGAATGCCCGTTTTGTTTTTGCCAGCACGCTACTCGCGAAACCGTTTGACTCCATGCGAGTCTGCAGTTCAAGAAAGATCTGCCAATCATGGCGCGTATTCTCTCGGGGCTCAAAGAGCGGCGGTGAATATTTCGCGGTATTACGGATCGCCAGCAGATGGAATGCCAGATCATAATGATCATGTTCGAGCGCTGCAGTGGGCGGCAAAATAATATTTGCGTGTCGCGTTGTTTCGTTGATGTAGAAATCGATCGAGGCCATGAACTCCAGGCCGGCAAACGCGCGATCGAGCTGACGGCCATTGGGTGTTGACAGCACCGGGTTGCCCGCGGAAGTTATCATCCCCTTGATCTGGCCTTTACCCGGCGTAAGTATCTCCTCAGCGAGCGCTGCCACTGGCAACTCACCACCGAACTCAGGCAGTTTTCTCACGCGGCTGTGCCAGCGGCCAAAGCTTCCTCGCGGCGCCAGCGCTTCTGGCGACGCCACGGCATCAAAAGCGGGCTTGGTAAACATTACGCCGCCGGGCCGGTCCAGATTCCCCGTTATGATGTTCAGCACATTGATCAGCCACTGACAGACGCCGCCGAACTCTTGCGTGCTGACGCCGATACGGCCATAGCAGACTGCGGTTTTCGCACCGGCAAACTCCCTCGCCAGTTCCCTCACCTGTTCGGCGCTGATGCCAGTAATCGGAGCGATCTTTTCAGGTGAATAATCTTGGACCAGCGCGGCTATGATCTCTAGCCCTTCGGTAAACGCCTCTAGTCGACCGAGTCTCACCAGGTTCTCGGTGTAAATGACGTGGAGCATTGCCAGAAGTAACAGCACATCCGTGCCTGGGCGAATGAAGACGTGTTGGTCGGCCAGCCGCGCGGTCTCGGTGCGGCGTGGATCGATAAGAATCACTTTGCCGCCACGCTCGCGAATCGCGCGCAGGCGGCTGGCAACATCCGGGGCGGTCATTAAGCTGCCGTTAGAAGCGGCCGGATTGCCCCCAATGATTAGCAAGAAATCTGTTCTATCGAGATCTGGTATGGGCAGTAGCAACTGGTGGCCGAACATGAAGAAGGCCGCGAAGTGATGGGCCAGTTGATCGACTGAAGTCGCAGAAAAGCGGTTGCGCGTGTGCAGGCTGCGGACAAATCCTGGGCCAAACAGCAGCGCGCCGTAATTGTGTACGGTGGGATTGCCGAGATAAATGGCAACGCTGTGGCGGCCATGTTTGGCCTGAATGCGTTTGAGGTTCTCTGCCACTTCATCAAATGCTTCAGCCCAGCCAATCTGCTGCCATCCATTGGTGGTCCGCCGGACCGGATGTTTGAGGCGATCCTGATCGTAGTGGATATCTTGCAGGGCAACAGCTTTCGGGCAGATATAGCCACGGCTGAAGAGATCCTCTGAATCGCCTTCGATACGCAGGGTACCGTCTGCTTGCGCATTGATTTCAATTCCACACATTGCCTCACAGAGATTACAAGTGCGGAAATGCGGCTGGGGGCCGTTTGATATATGCATGGAGGCCATTTTCCTGCTTCTACCGCTTTCAGTAAAACGCTCAAGTAAGAGACAAACTGTAGAAGCCGTACGGAAGTGGGGTGGCCACCCCTTCTAACTTGTCGTATGAGTGGGCCAAACGAAGGGTGGCCACCGCCTCTTCTGTAAGCCAAACGAAGGGGCGGCCACGGAGCCGCCCCTACCTTCGTTCCAGCAGATAGTCCCTTAGTTCAGGATGTCCACCATAGTCGGCCCAACCCGCCGCCGTGTTGTTGACCTTCGTATCCTTGATGTTCGGGTTCGCGCCTGCCGCTATAAGGAACTCAACCATTTCGCGGTGTCCGTGCAGGGCGGCGTTGTGCAAGGCCGTTCCGGCGTAATCAAACCCGGGCGGGATGGCGTTGATCTCGGCGCCGTTCTGCATCAACAATCTGGCAGCCTCGAGACGATTGTGCGCGCAGGCATAGATGAAGGCGTTGTTGATGATATTTTGACGCTCGGCAGATTGCTCAGCCTCCGGCTGTTCAACGCATGGCAGGTCGCCGAAAGGCCAATCTATTCTGCCGGCTTCAGGTTTTAGACTGCCATCAGGAT
>CAZNPP010000019.1:0-13400 GCA_964574785.1 uncultured Chloracidobacterium sp.
GGTTCTCGCAACCACCCTCAGGTGGCCTCACGCTGACTTCTGACCCCTGACTTCTGACTCCTGACTTCTTCACTCATCACTCATCACTTACCATTACCATCTGCGACTCATCCTCCGTGAGATGTGCCTTCCGTTCCGCTTTCCAGCGACTGCGTAAAGCTTTTGCATCAAACGTGTGGCGGGTCTGGTCCCGTAGATTCTCAACCTCGTGTTTAACTAAAGCCGCGATCAACCTATAAGCTTCCGCTCGCGCCATCCCTTTCGTCAGATTTTCAAGCTCTTCAATTGAAAGATACCTGCCGATGCGCGCGCCGATTTCCCGGCTCTTGATAATGCTCGAGCCCTTCGGCATTGCTTCGTATGTTCCGTGTAGATAAACAGGGAGAATTCCAACACGAGAGGCAAGCGCGAGATAGCCTACAATCGGCTTGAAGTCTGCCATCTTCCCGCTAAGCGAACGGGTGCCTTCGGGAAAGATGAGTGCGTTGTAACCCCTGTCGAGAAATGACCGCGCATGTCGCAATGACTGTCGGAGAGAACCTGTGCGCTCCATGGGAACAAGGTTCGTGAAGTTTTCCATGTAAGCGCGCTTGTATTTGTTGTCAAAGAAGTAATCGGCAGCCGCCAAAGCTACCAAATCCTTACCAAACTCACCCAGCGCCATCTTCGTTAAACCCATATCGAGATGCGAACAGTGGTTTGCTGCTACGAGAAAATTGGTATGGGCCGGAATGTTCGAACGACCTTCATAGCGAGTCTGTAAAAAGTAGTCGTAAAATGCCCGTTGCACGACATCAAGTCCCTTGTTGCCAATTACGCGCACCAGCGATGGTATGTAGATCTCGTCTTCACCTTTTCGTGCCTGATCACTGCGCGAATGGCCTTCGGTTCTGCTTGTTCCAGGCGTGCGCTTGCCGACGACGTTGACCAGCTCATTTACATCTTGAATCTCATTGAAACGCTCCGGAGCCGAGATCACGCCACCAGCGTTCTCGATAGCAGTCGCGAGTTCAACAAACATGAGACTATCAAAGCCCAGATCCGAAAGACGCGAGTTCAACAGAATCTCCTCCCGCGGACGGTTAGTGACCGAAGCAACGATGTTGATTAGCCAGGACGCTTCGGAGGCAGCGGTCTCACTGATAGCCTCCGGGAGTCCCGCTTTTTGCTCGGAGTCCAGCTTTTTCAGGTAATCAACGACCTCACGCCGCTTCACCTTGCGGGTTGCCGTACGAGGCAGCTCTATGTCAGTGAAGTGAAGAACCTTTACACGCTTGAAATAGGGAAGTGAAGCCGAGACCTCGCGGAAATGTTCCTCGACTCGACGCCGCAGTTCGTCACGAGATAGAGCAATGTCGTATCCATCATCAGGAACAACCAGACAGGCGACCTTTTCGCCGATTCCATCTGGCAGTCCTACGACACTCAATTCCTTAACGTAAGGGGAATCCGCGTAGAGTTCTTCCAGCTCATCGGGATAGACATTCTTCCCGTTGGTATCGACGATTATTTCTTTCGAGCGGCCTACAAGATAAAGATTTCCATCATCGTCGATGCGGCCAAGATCACCTGTGTATAGCCAACGATCAACTAACGTGCTGCGAGTAGACTCTTCATCCGCATAGTACCCGAGCATAACATTCGGTCCACGGGCAATCACTTCGCCCACACCCGAAGGATCTGGTTCAGCGATCTTTACTTCAACTCCTGGCAGTGGCTTACCTACACACCCAGTCAGCATCCGATGTTCAGGTCGAGTGACGGTGAGCACCGGAGCGGCTTCTGTCAATCCGTAGCCTTCGAGAATATTAAACCCCAGCCCTTGAAAGTCCTTTTGAACTTTTTCATTCAGGGCCGAGCCCCCGCTGATGAAATACCGAATGCGGCCTCCCAGACCCTCATGAATTGGATAGAAGATTACTGGACCAAGGTTTAATGAAATGTTATCGCGAAGCCATGAGTTCCCCTGGATAAGCAAATCAGCAGTCTTGCCAATCCAATCGCTTCGTTCATTTAATTTGTTCTTAATGCGACGGTGCAGAAGTTCCCAGAGGGCTGGAACGCCAACCATTCCAGTAACATGACCATTCTTGATAGCACGGGCCAAAGCATCGCTAGTTAGTTCAGGAAGGTAGGTGATCTGGGCGCCGCGACTCAGGGGCGTAAGAAATCCGGTAGAAAACTCGAACGTGTGATGAAGTGGCAGAACCGACAACACCCCATCACTCGTTGACATATCAAAAACTGACGACAGCATCGAGACCATGCTCGTAAAGTTACGGTGCGACAGCATCACTCCCTTGGGATGTCCAGTAGTTCCAGAGGTGAAGATAATCGAAGCAACTGTTTGGGCTTGCACTCTTTGCGGCAGTAGCGTTATCCGATCCTGTTCTGTCTCCTCTTCAGGGAGGGCGAAGACATCAGAAAATGTCCAAACTCGAGTAGGCAAGCCCTCATTTGCGAACCGTTGCCGCAAGTCTAGATGTTCTTTCTCGAGTTTCTCACTGATGATGATCGCTGCTGCATCTCCAGCTCGCGCAAAATTAAGGATCTCATCCGTTGAACTCTCAGCATCCACAGGGATGCAGCTGGCGCCGGCTTTGAGAACACCAAAATAAGTCATTCCCCACTCTGGCGCGTTGTGGCTTAGGAGCATCACTCGATCATTGGGCCTAACTCCCTGGCTTGCCAGGAAAGCGGCAGCACGCGTTGCCAACTCACGAAGATCGGCATACGTGTACTGCTCCTTGTGGCCATCCCGTTCGATGCGCATCGCCACTCGCGTGGCGTGTCGTTTGGTAGATGTTTCAAAGAGCTCAAGCAGGTCGCGGTAGGTGTAGATACGCTTTGGCTGCGCGCGCAGGTCCTCTTCAAGCGTGGGAAAGACCCACTTCTTCAATCCCGGCAGGTGAATGTTTAGCCAGTAATCGTACCAATCAAACTTTTCCGGAAACCAGTTTAAGAGCGATTGTTCATCTTTTCGAATACGTTGAAACAGTGAACGAATATTGTCCGACCTGAACACGTAGGCGTTCTCGACAGTAAATGGTCGGAACATCTCGAACGCCTCTGTAGTCTCGCGCGTAATCTCCTCTACTCGATCCACGCTCGTCTTAACTCGATCAATCACCTCAACAACACGTCCTCCACCCCAACGGGGCCGCGCGCGGTCCAGTAGTGTTGCAGCCTTTTTTGCGGCAGTGTTGATCATCGGAAGAGACGTTTTCTCAAATCTCGAGGTTGAGACTGGACGCGGTTCCATGCGCGCGGCGATTTCGTTAATCAGCTTGATGCCCGAATCTTTTTCCTGAAAGTGCTTGCGTTTATAGAGTCCAACGAGGTTGATAATGCGATCCATATTGTTGGGGTTGGAATCCCCTGTAGCTGCCTGGTAGACAAGTCTGGGTTCTTCGACGCAAGCAGTGGCAGCAACAGCAAGCATTACCGAGGCCACCTGATCTACAGGCGTGATATCGAGGATTAGTTTGTCGTTTGCGGGAATCTGCGTCTGCCCCTTAAGGACAAGAAAAATGATCGGAGCGGTGGTAGTGAAACCTTCATTCCAACCGGGAAACGGATAGGAAAGAGCTGATTCGACAATGCTGGGTCGTACTATGCTGCGCACGACGCCTGTTTCTGCAGCTACGAGCTGCTCGCCTAGAGCTTTGGTGTAGGTATAGATATTTGGCCAGCCCCACCATGCGGATCGCTCAACCCCAAGATCGGTAAGTCGCGTTCTGGTCCAAACCTTTCTTTCGCGAGCTACAGCCAGCCCCATCGCGTCCGGATCGTCTGCATCGCGACCTTCCTCGTTAAGTCGTTTGCGCGCCTGATCACGGAAGCGAGCCACCATCATGGCGTCACGGGCCTCTTCCTTTACGCGCTCCGCAAGTTTTGCGCAATCTTTTATCTCCTGACCGACAGAGAACTCGACTCCTTCGAGCTCGTGTTTGCGTGGGAAGTATCCTGGTACTGGATCGCTTTCCCAAACGGCTCCGGAACGATTTCCCGCCACGAAGCAGGTTGAGACATGGATGAGCGCGGGTCGCTTCATCCGCTTGGCAAAAGCAATCACGTTCTGTGTGCCAACTACATTTGTACGTAAGGCACTTTCGAGAGTCGGATTGAAGGTAACGTTCCCGGCGCTATTGATTACTACATCGAGATCATCGGCGATCTGCTGTGCCTGCTCGTCCGTGTAGCCGAGATTTGGGTCGCCGATATCGCCGCCAAGAACTACAACCTTGTCACCAATGAATCCTTCGAAAGCGTTGCCATAACGTTCGCGTAAAGGGTCGAAAGGTGGAGCTGTGATTACGTTGTTCCAGAATCGTGCTTCTGATTCTTCCTGGGAACGTG
This sequence comes from uncultured Chloracidobacterium sp., assembly GCA_964574785.1. Lineage (GTDB taxonomy): Bacteria > Acidobacteriota > Blastocatellia > Pyrinomonadales > Pyrinomonadaceae > PSRF01. Next base: position 4,360 of record CAZNPP010000019.1, read on the forward strand.
CACGAACCGTTACATAGACGCGGCCCACATTCGGAAAACGATGCAGCAGCATACTAAGCGTAACTTTGCCGAGAAAACCCGTACTACCGATCAAGAAGATCTTCCGGTCGCGGTAGATTTCAGTTGGCGATAATTTCATCGTGGATACGATTCTTCCCGAAGCACACGACAAACTGAAGTTTGTCGGACCTTACTCCATGTCTGCAATGCCGATCATCGGCTGGTGCAGCATTGTTATCTGAGCCGAGCTGCCCATGTAACTACGAGCCATCGCAATGGCTTCCGTCAGATTATCCGCACGTTCCCAGCCAAGCATCGCTGGCACGTGTGCATTCTCAGCGCCAGCGGCGATCACCTTGCCAACGTGCTGACGTCCATTTTCTCCCCAGTACCACATGAAAAACGGATGAGCGCCATGATACGCATTACCTCGTCTATACATCTCGACATAGCTGGGATTGTTCGCAAACTCGCGCTCGTATTTGTCACGCAAAACAAACGCGTCGCGAGTCTCCGGCAACAAGCGATTAAAAAACTCGATGTAGCTAGGATGAAACTTATGATCAAACTCGTCATAGCAGGGATGATGCAGTATCAGTACGCCACCCTTCTTTAGCAGCGGCTTATTACGATAAAAATTAAAGTGATATCCCAGCCCCATCACTTGCACCAGCAGCGGGTTAAGAATCGAATAAACGTTGTAAGGAGAAATATCAGGAATGCCAGTTACTAAGATGTCGCACTCTCCACGCACTGGGATGAGGTACTGCTCAAACGCCTTGGCTAAGATCTTCTCATGAACCGGTTCAGTCTTTCCCGCGTGGCAGGCAATCATTTCATATTGAGCTGGACGGGAATGCAGTAGCTTGCGCCGCGCTGGTCGCGGAAGCTTACTCATTGTGTACCGCATTGCTTCAAACTTCATTCTATCGAACGCGGTAAAATCGTCCTCATTCTTCAGCAGGAAATCCATATCTCCCTTGTACATGCGATTGTTTATAGCTGTCTCGATATGGAAGACGTTAAGGTGTTCATCAACAAGTTTGCCCAAGCGCGTGCACTTATGGTTTAGTTCGGACCGAGCCGGATCCATGTAGCTATCTGAGTCACGAATAGTCTGAGGTTCATGATGGGCTCGGAGCGACTCGTAATCGCAGAGTCCAACGGCTACGGATTTGTGTCCACCATCCATTGGAACCAGGTTGATGTTTACGTATATCAGCAGATCGCTTTCAGCAGCGCGCCGATTCAGCACGAGTGGTTCTTTGTGTTTCGTCTCCCCGATCTTTATGAGCCCTTCAGTCCATTCAGCGTCATGGTTGTAATAACGGTCGGGATAGTATTCGTCGTAGATCCTCGCGCCTACCATCCTTTTCATTTCCCACGGCGTCATCTTCCGATGCAGGGAGTTAGCGATCACAATATGAACATCGTCAACTCCATGACCGGCAAGCATGTCGAGAACGATTTCAAGCACTGTTTGCCTAATATCGGGAGTGGCCATTGGCGGAAGTGGCAGGCTGATGTCGTCAACGGCTACTGTGACACGCATTCCGGGTTCGAGTTGAGCAAAGAGCGGATCGCAGCCATGCGGATGGTTTAGTGCGTACCTTACAGCTGCCTCACGATTCGGCAGACCTTTTATTGGTGGATTCGGATAGAGCACCCGGGTGCCAATCGGAAGGTCTTCGAGGATGAAGTCCTCGCCAGAGGGGATGATCCGAGGCGCACTGTCGCGGTCAATATAAATTACCGATTCGTGTGTCTTTCGTCGTAGTTGAAGGGCCATAAAATGGTCAATGGTAAATGGTGAATGGTAAATGGTGAATGCTGAATGGTGAATGGTGAATGGTGAATGGAGAACCGTAACATCTGTCAACCCACATCTACCATTCACCATTCACCATTCACCATTTACTATTTCAAGCTAAGTATCGGCCAATCATGGTGTAATGCCGTTTGTCGCAAGCGCATGTCCGGGTTAATAACAGCCGGATGACCCACCACAGAAAGCATCGGTAAATCACTCATGCTGTCTGTGTATGCATAAGAGTCGCTGAGGCTAATTCCTTCGCGTTCCGCAAAAACTCTGATCCATGAAGCTTTTGTGGCAGCGGCCATCACTGGTGGCAGCAACCTTCCAGTGGCAATGCCATTTACGAATTCCAGCCGATTGGCTACGTATTCTGTAATGCCCAAGTGTTCCATCAGCGGCTTCACTGAAACGTCGAGCGCGCCTGTAACGACTATCTGTCTCAACCCCAGGCTCCGCGATTTCTCCAACAATTCATAGGTCCCGGGAAATATCGCCGGCTTTAAGACGTCTTCAAACAGTTCCTGAGCAAAGTAGCGCAAACGGTCTTCTGATTCTCCTCGGTAACGCTTGAAGTAAAGGTCGTTAAAGACTTTTCGACTATACTGGTCGGTGATCGCGAAGAGAGGAAGGCTGATTAGGGTGGCTGCACTCTTCTTGAAACTGCGAAACAGTCCAGGTTGGTTCTTCCCGTAGAAGGCCAACGTATGGACGAGATTCGTGCTGAGTAACGTCCCTTCAAGGTCGTAGAATGCCGCGGCGACCACGCCTTTCCTCCTGGTTACGTGCGATGTCTTTGGCTCCCGAATACCTGGGCTTCGATTAGGGCTGCCACTATACCCTATTGGGTTCCGTTTTGGTACTCTCGGAAGGGGCTCAATGTTATGTGTATGGAACGGTTAGACAATTGTAACGACAAGCACCAAATTTGTTAGCATTTACGATGAAAGTAAGTTCCTCAAGAATACTCTGTGTGCTGCTTTTAACACTCTTTTTTGGCGCCTTCTCTTGCCGGAGGGCGACGGAGCCTTCTGTGGAGCCTGGTTTGACACAGGTTGGCGCAGAGGAAAGGCTGGCTGAAGCCGATCAGCTTTGGAAGGAACGTAAGGATCTCAATAGGGTTCGGCAAGCAGTCGTCGTTCTGAGGCAGGTTCGGGCAATAGACTTTGGCAATTATGAAGCGGGCTGGAAACTTTCGAGAGCTCTCTATTACTTGGGTGCGCACACGGAGGATGAGCGCGAGCGAGACGATGCATTTCGCGATGGGGCAGAAACGGCGAAGATTGCTATTCAGCTTCGCCAGGACCGACCGGAAGGTCACTTCTGGTTGGGCGCAAACTATGGTGGTAGTGCGCAACACAGTGCCCTCGCAAGTCTCGCCAACGTCGAGGAGATTCGGAGGGCGATGGAGACGGTTTTAAAGATTGATGACACTTACGAAAGTGGGAGCGCGTACATGGTGCTTGGCCAGCTTTACATGGAAGCGCCGCGGTTGCTAGGGGGCGACACGCAAAAAGCTATCGAATACTTAGAACGTGGTTTGAAGGTGGGACCCGAGAATGCGTTTCTAAGGCTTCGGCTTGCTGAGGCCTACCACGCTGCAAGGCGCAACGCCGACGCCCGTAAACAGGTAGACTTTTTGTTTACCATGACTCCGCACCCCGATTACCTTCCCGAACACGAGGAAGCCGTGGAAGAAGCAAAGAAACTCAGGAAAGAGGTGAATCGTAAATCGTGAATCGTGAATCGTGGGTCGTGACGATTCACTATTCACGATTCACTATTCACGATTTCCTACCTCCCTGCCACCCGCCTCAGCTCCTCAAGCGTTCGTTTATGCTGTTCCAACTTCTGGCCAGCTTCAGCAAGTCGGCCTTCAGCGGTTAAGCGTTGGTACTCCTCAAACTGCTGCAGGGCTCTGGTAACAAGTTGCTCAACAGTTTGTTCAGTGGGCTGAGTAACCGGCGGTTTTGGTGTGGTAGGCGCCGGAGGCTGTTCGCCTTCAACAGGTTCACTTGGCGTCTCCCCTCTTGCCGGTATGACAGTATCGCCGAAGAGCTGGGCCATGGCTTCATCCAGATTTCTTCCATAACCCAATCTTTCTTGTGTTGCTACCACCACCAATCTCAGTTCCGGCATTGGACTCCGCACTGCCTGAAGATAGATTGGTTCCACAAAAAGGAGGGATCGTCCCATTGGAATTACCAGCAGGTGGCCCCGTATCACCCGTGAACCCTGTTGGTTCCAAAGACTGAATTGCGCCGAAAGCTGAGCGTTCTGATCTATGCGAGCCTCAATTTGTACAGGACCGTCTATCAGCCGTCCTTGCGGGAAATTGTACGCAATCAATTTTCCGTAATTCTCGCCATCACTGCGTCCGGCCAGCCAACCAATCATGTTGTTTCTGTTCGCAGGCGTAAACGGCAGAATAAGGACAAACTCTTCGGGACCATTCTCATGGGGTAATTGCATCAACACGAAATATGGATCGATCGCCTGCATTTGTTTGGTTTGCTGTTCATCGACCGAGATCCTGTTAGCTACATTCCAGACGTCCTCACGTTGGAAAAAGACAGTGGGATTCTGAGTGTGATAAAGACCATAGACCTCGCCCTGCACCTTAAACATCGTCTCGGGATAACGGACATGCGAACGCAGGTCTGCGGGCATTTCATCAGCATCGCGAAACAGATTTGGGAACGTTGCCCGATAGGCGTTGATTAACGGATCTTGAGGCTCAAAAACATAGAAGTTGGTCGTGCCGTGATAAGCATCGATGACAACCTTGACGCTGTTGCGAATGTAATTCACCGAGTAGTTATTAACGCGGTGGTGACGCGAATAAGGAAATGTTGCGGACTGAGTATATGCATCGATCATCCAAAACAATCGACCCTCATCGCTGATGACGATGTAAGGATCGTTGTCATAGATCAGAAAAGGAGCAAGACCATTGACGATTTCGAGAATATTCCGCCGGATCATTATGTGACTTTCCGGGGTTATATCGTCTGAGAAGGGGAGCTTTGTTATGTCGCCGAGCGCCCACGCAAGCAAAAGCCGCCGAATTGGACCGCCTAGCTTAATGCCGCCGTTACCCTCGTAGGTTGTATAGGTATTTATTTCACCCTGCGGATAGTCAAACTCGTTTTGTTTTGTCTTAACATAGACTTCGTTGTTTGTCTTCTGGCCATAATATATCTCCGGCCTCGTGATCTTTATGTCTGGTGAGGTCGACTCTACTGGCATATTGGAGACGACGAAACGAGGCATACCCTCCGGCGTGAAACCGTTTGCAGTGTTCATCGTCACGCCGTAGCCATGCGTATAGATTAGTTTTTGGTTGATCCAATTGCGCGAAGCTTCAGGAAGCCGGTCGACTGCAAGTTCGCGTGGAGCCACCATAGTCTGGCGCATTTTTCCATCGATCCTGTAGCGATCAACATCGACGTCTGGAAAATCATAGTAGATCCGAATTGCCTGAATCTGCTTGAGGGTGTCTTGGAGAGCATTCCAGTCCCAGAGACGAATGTTGTCCAGGGATTCCCGATTATTGGACAGATCGAGGGCTTGGAGCGACGTCTCGGCTTCGAAATCTTGCTGCTGAATCTTATCCAAACCAAAGGCATTACGAGTTGCTGCTATGTTGTGTGCAATGTAAGGAGTTTCTCTTCCAAGTTCGTTTGGCTTAACAATAAAGCTTTGAACATAAGCAGGAACGATTATCACGCCCACCACATAAACCAATATCGGAAGCGACAGGCCTATTAGCAGTAAGCGCAATCCGCGTTGCGTGAATGCGTTTACGAGGGCGATAGCGGCAGCGACGATTAGAGCAATCGCCACGAAGAGATAAGCCGGCAGAAGATAGTTCGCTTCTGTGTAGGTCACTCCGGAGAAAGTCTGGTGGTCAGTCCAGAGAAAGGGATAACGCGAAAGGTAGATGCGCCAGGCAAACAATGTAAGAAATGCAGCAAGCGCTACCGAAACGGCGGCGAAGGCAGTCTTTAAAACCGTACTTGAGGTTGACTTGAGTACCTTCTCAGGAAGGGTTAGGAAAAAATAGACAATAGCGGCAGCAAGGACGATAAAAGTGAGAGATACTAGCCATGAACTAATCGAATCATAGACGGGCAGTGTAAAGAGATAGAAGCTGAGTGGCTTTTGAAAGATTGGATCGACCTGTCCCCCGGCCGACTGATTAAAATAAAGAGCAAAAGCCTGCCACTGTGACTTCATTGCTACACCAAAAACCAACCCAGCGAGAATGGCTATGATCCAGGCTGCAGGTCGAAGAAATCGAGCAGGAGAAAACTGAACAGGCTCGTTATTGACGATGAAGGTACGTGTGGCCAAAACATGAGGTGAAAAGACTCTTTCAAGCAGCCAAAAGGATCCTCTCAGAATCGCCACCGTGACTAAAGCGAAGCCCACAAACAGCGCCGCCTTCAACTGGAAGATGTACCAGTACACGTCCTGATAACCCAGAGACCCAAACCATAGCGCGGAGACGTAGATACCCAGGCTGTTTGAAAGAAGAATGAACAGAAGCACAACGCCGCCGAGTACCCATCGACGCCAACGCCGTCGCGCGGGGGGTTGGATTTCGATGATCTCGGCATCATCGACAGGGGAATAGCTTTTAGTCATGACCGTAAGGATACAGGCATTATTTGTGCTGCTCAACTTTCGATCTGCAATATTCAGGAGCAGAAGCAACAGCACCCGAAGAGAATCCTGAGATACCCTAATGCTTCAGAGGCCGTGTGAAAACTCTGAAATCTCAAGAACAGGTCCATCAAAAATCATTCGACGTGATCGAAAAACGCGTTACAGGTCAAATATGGACCAAGATTGTTTCCGGAAAGTTTTTCCTCGGAGTTTTCACACGGCCTCTTCAGCTTAGGGAGTTTCAGTTTCGCCCTAACACACACTCTCCATTAACCGACCTACTTTGTCGTCAACACAGATCTATCCCTATGGGTATCGTTGTCAATGTAGTAGAAGCAGAGGCTGTTGGGTAATTGCAGATTAGGCGTGTGTATAATGTTTTAAATTCTGTGAAGAGACGTTTGGTTACGGATCAGTATTCAACGCCATGGTTGAGGAGAGGTTAAATGAAATCATCTAAAGCGAGACGTCGCCTGATCATGTTGGCGTTTGTCACTGTGATTGTCTCGAACACAGTGCTAATCCCCTTTAACACAGGAGCCAATACGAATGACCCCGTTCACTCACCTCTGATCAGAGTGGCGCCACCTGCACCTGTTTTTGATGAAAAGGAAAGGTTGGCTGAACTGGTAAATAGGCGTGCCAAGGTGAGTGAGCAGATTGGTCCAAAAGCAGCGCTAATACTCTTCAGCGCTGAACAGCGGATTTATACTAATGATGTTGATTATGCTTATCGACAAGAGAACAATCTTTACTACCTCACAAATCTGAAACAGAAGGGCGCAAAGCTCATCTTGATGCCGGGTAATTCCCGGACACGCGAAATCCTTTTTCTGCCAAGGCGCAGTCCTGCGGCCGAGACATGGACCGGAAGTATGTATAGTCCCGAGGAAGCCAGTCAGGTATCCGGGATCAAGGAGATTTGGGCAGCCAGCGAGTTCGAACCGTTCCTCAAAGCGCTGCAAAACCGACAAGCTTATAGACCGAAACCCGACGCCATATTGATGTCTGGTTTTAAAGAGCAAGCTGCAAATGGTCCAACTGGTTTTGAAACACTCTTTGAGGCTGCAGCAAATAACAGCGCTGAACTCTATCTGCTAACTCTTGGCAAATCTGAGAGCCGCGAGTTCAGGCAGGAGCATCGGTTTGCAACAGAGTGGTCAAAATCAGCTACAGGATTCACGGTGCGAGACGCAATGCCTATCTTCGCAGCTATGCGCTTGCGTAAATCTCCAATGGAGTTGCGCCTGCTCCAACATGCTATGGACATAACAATCGAAGCAATGCAACGCGCCTGGATCGCGGCAGGAAAGGCAAAGTGGGAGTACGAAGTTGAAGCGCAAGTAGCTTATACATTCAAGCTGCGTAATGCCAGCGCAGGCTACCCCGCAATCGTCGGTGCCGGTGCCAATGCAACAACATTGCATTATGTTGAATCGCAAGGACCGGTGAGATCCGGTGATTTGCTACTGATGGATATAGGCGCTGAGTACGAGCATTACACGGCGGACATAACCAGGACCATTCCAGTAAGTGGCAAATTCACTCCAGCCCAGGCTGAAATCTATCAGATTGTCTACGATGCACAAGAAGCTGGTGCGAAAGTTATTCGCCCCGGGGCATATACGTCAGACGTGCATCGGGCAGCTACCGAAGTAATAAAGGACGGGCTCTTTAAGTTAGGTTTGATCACAGATCAGAATTCAAATCAGTATCGAATGTGGTTTATGCATGGCACGGTACATTGGCTGGGAATGAATGTTCACGATGTTGGAAGTTATGGGACCAGGCTTGAAACAGGAATGGTCTTTACCAACGAACCTGGGATTTACGTACGACTCGATGCTCTCGACTATCTGCCACATGGGTGGCAAGAGAGCGAATGGGAGAAGTTCAAAACAGCCGTTAGACCAGCGTTTGAGAAGTATAAGAGTATAGGGGTGCGCATTGAGGACGACATGTTGGTAACGCAGAATGGGACCGACTGGATGACGAAAGCGTTACCACGCAAGATCTCTGAGATTGAGGATTTCCTCTCTAAGGCGCGGTGAATGGTGAATGGTGAATGGTGAATGGTTTCCCGTAGACATTTAGCACCCACCATCCACTGCTCACTCTTACCTACTTAAGACGGATACTTCGTGAAAGTCCAGTTATCAAACGTCCGATCCGCTCAAGGTAGGTCATCAGCTCAGCAAACAAGGTTTCACTAAGATAACCAAGCCGACGCGCTATGATCAGCTCAGTTTCTAATTCACTAGCGGATCCCTGAGCGTTAGAAATAAAACGAACAAACTCCTTTTCGTACTGCCTACCGGCTCCTTCCGCAATGTTTGTTGGAATGGAAACAGCAGCCCGTCGAATCTGTGAAGAGAGTCCATACTTCTCCTCCTTGGGAAAGTTTTCGGTGGCCTTGTAGATCTCAACAACAAGATCAACTGACCTACTCCAGGCTTCAAGCTTTTGGTGTGGACGCATTGTCTGCTCCTTGTGAGGTGTGAGATTTGAGAAACGTAAATGGTAAATGGTAAATGGTGAATGGTAAATGGTGAATGGT
>CAZNPP010000019.1:13500-24355 GCA_964574785.1 uncultured Chloracidobacterium sp.
TGGTGAATGGTACCGTTCACCACCATTCACCATTTACCATTCACCATTTACCATTCACCATTCACCATTTACCATTCACCGCTTTACCAATCTTCTCAAGAACCCTGAGAACCACCTCAGGGCTGTTCGAAAAAAGCCGTGCTTCGGTGGCGGATCACCAGTTGCCGTCTTGGCTTCAGCCTCAAGTGAAGTAAAAAACTGCGAGGCCATCATCTTGGCCGTCCCATGAATCATTCTTTGGCCCACACTTGCGATCGTTCCTCCAACCAATAAATCGCCCGTATACTTTATGGTCGTGAGGTTTTGTTGTTCCTCTAGATCGAGAACTCCTGTGCCCTTCACAAATCCGGGGGAGCCTTTTCCATCAACAACTATTCGATAATGCTCGGGCGGTTGCATGTCCTCGAGCCGCACGCTGCCCTTGAAAACGCCTTTTATAGTTCCCACTCCTGCTTTTATTGTGGCGGAGTAGGTGTCTTCGGCAGTTTTTTCGAGTTGCTCACACCCAGGAATGCAGCGTTGGAGAATCTGCGGATCAATCAGGCATTCATACACGCGTTTACGTGGCGCGTGCAATTGGTGAGTACCTTCGAGCTTCATCGTGTCAAACGACTCGCGCTGCTGCCGCTTGAATTGCCCGCTTCGTGTAGACGCGGGATAGATGCATACGGTAATCGCTTGATGCGTAAAGATCCGAATTGGCATCGATACCGTCTGCTGCGTGTGCAGCTGCATTAGAAACAGTTTGATCATCGAGCGCTTTGCCGATTAGCTCATTTTCTACAGTTGTAGCGCGATAAGCCTTTGAGGCAACACCGGTTATTCCGATAGCTGCGGACTCGCACGTGCCATCAGCAGCCAATTTGATCGTTGCAGCCACCCCAACGACGGCAAAACCTGAAGCTGGATGATGCATTTTGCGGTATGCCTGACCAAAGCGTCCGGCAGGTTTTTGCACTCGAATCTCCCGCAAGATCTCGCCGGGAAACAGTGCCGTAGTCAGCAGATCGACGAAGAAATCCCCTGCCTTAATAACCTTTTCACCGTCAGCACTTGTTACCACCATTTCGGCGTCGAGAGCGATGATTGCTGCGGGCCAGTCTCCTGCCGGATCCGCATGAGCAAGGCTGCCCCCAATTGTTCCCTTGTTGCGCACTTGTACGTCGCCAATGTGAGACGCGCATTCCGGCAATAACGGGCAGATCTGTTGTAGTGCGTCGGAGGATTCCAACTCATAGTGCGTCGTCATCGCGCCAATTGCTATATGGTTATCTTCTTCCCGAATGTAAGAAAGCCCCTTGATCCGCCCTAGATCAATCAGATTCTGGGGCTGCGCCAGCCTCAATTTCATGGCTGGAATCAGGCTGTGACCGCCGGCCAGGATCTTCGCATCGTCCTGATAACGAGATAAAAGAGCCACTGCTTCTTCTAAACTTCTCGGCGCGAAGTATTCAAATTTTGTAGAAATCACTTTTTGATCTCCTATCTGAGTTCCGCACTTCTTGTCAGGTTTGATTAACGATTCGCCAAATTGCCTCCGGCCTCACGGGCATGTCGAGGTGCTTAACCCCGAACGGTGACAGGGCGTCAACAATTGCTCCGACAATCGCCGGTGTGGACCCAATAGTGCCTGCTTCACCGACACCTTTTACACCTAAGGGATTCACGGGTGAGGGTGTTTCGGTCCGGTCTAACTCCATTGTAGGAACCTGTGAAGCCTTTGGTACAGCATAGTCCATCAACGTGCCCGTTATCAGTTGGCCTTGTTCGTCATAGACCACCTCCTCGAACAATGCCTGGCCAATCGATTGCACAATCCCACCGTGAATCTGTCCGTCCACAAGCATTGGATTGATGACCTTGCCGCAATCATCGACTGCTACATAACGGAGAAACTTGATGTCTCCCGTCTCACGATCAATTTCGACTACGGCTATGTGGGTTCCGAACGGGAAGGTGAAATTCTTTGGTTCAAAGAAGTAAGTAGCGGACAGTCCGGGCTCGGTGTCTGGCGGTAGTTCTTTTGCAAGATGAGCCGCCAGGGCAACATCTTGAATCATTACACTCGAGCGGCCGTTCGTCTGTGGTTCGGGAATAGCTCCCGCAGGCGCCTCGCCGACTGGTACGACAGGTTCAGAGCCTTCTGCAGCGGCAGCAGCCTTCGCGGCGCGCACTGAATACTTGCCGGCCTCGAAAACTACTGTCGAAGTTTCAGCTTGGAGGAGATGAGCGGCGATCTTATTCGCCTTCTCTTTGAGTTTCTCAATAGCCACCAAAACAGCGGTTCCTCCAACCGCAGTTGCGCGGCTACCAAAGGTGCCAATCCCATATTGCACAACCGCTGTATCACCATGGATCACGGTGATGTCGTTTAGGTCTACACCAAGTTCGTCTGCGGCGATCTGAGCAAATGAGGTTTCCTGGCCCTGCCCGTGCGGAGACGCACCAGTCATGATGGTCACTTTACCGGTAGGCTCGATGCGTACTGTCGCGCTTTCCCAGCCACCGGCTGGCATTGCCTGGGAGGGTCCCAAAGCACAGATCTCGACGTAGGTTGAGACGCCAATGCCAATAAGCCGGCCCTCAGCGCGAGCCTTCTCCTGCTCTTCTCGGAGCGCTTTGTAGTTAATGATCTCTTGTGCCTTGTTGAGAGCTGCTTCGTAGTCGCCACTGTCATAGTCGAGACCGGTTGCGGTATGAAACGGAAATTCGTTAGCAGATGGAAAATTTTGCCGTCTGATCTGTGCCGGATCCACACCGAGTTCTGCTGCCACAAGGTCCATTGCACGCTCGACAACATAGGTTGCTTCAGGTCGCCCTGCGCCACGATAGGCATCGGTTGCCATTTTATTAGTAAAGCAGCCGGTCACGTTGATCTGAATTGCAGGAATACGATAGGCGCCAGAAAGCATTAAACCCGTAAGGGTGGGAATCGCGGGAGTAAGCAGTTGATGATAGGCGCCAAGGTCGGCAAAGACGTTGTACCTGAGACCCGTTATACTTCCATCGTTCTTACAACCGATTTCGAGGTAACCGATCTGACCCCGGCCATGGATTGTTGCTTGAATGTTCTCACGGCGTGTTTCGATCCACTTCACCGGTTTTCCGAGTTGCATTGCAATCCAACCGAGCAATGCCTCTTCACCATAGACGTTAAGCTTCGAGCCAAAGCCGCCTCCAACTTCAGGAGTGATCACTCGCAACTTGTTTTCAGCAATACCAATCATCAGTGCGAGTTGTGTGCGCAACAAATGGGGTATCTGAGTTGACGACCAGATAGTCAGCTCCTCTTCACCGGGAAAATATCGCGCCAAGACGCCGCGAGGCTCCATCGCGATAGGCGCCAGTCTTTGATGGACCATTCGCTGCTTAATTAAATGATCTGCTTGGGCTAATGCTGCTTCAATATCTCCTTCTCCGGCGCTTAACTTGTAGGCAATGTTGTCACCGAAGTTTTCGTGGATTACAGGTCCGCCTTGGGCAGCCTGTTCGACATCGACAACAGCAGGGAGGTCGTCGTAATCGACCATGACAAGGTCAACAGCGTCGCGCGCTGCGTATCGATCGGTAGCTACAATGGCGGCTATAGGATGGCCGACGAAATAGACCTTGTCGCCAGCAAGGGCGCGATGGTCTGGCACCTTCAGGTCTGGAAGGGCGCTGGCGCATGGCACGGGACCAAGATTGGCAATGTCCTTGCCCGTATAGATGGCCACTACACCTGGGGCTTTTAATGCTTCGCTGGTGTCTATGTTGTTAATGCGGGCGTGAGCATATACAGAACGAACAAAGGAGACGTGGAGAGTATCAGGTAGTCGGATGTCATCAACATAGTGGGCGAGTCCTTTGATCAGCCGTGGATCTTCAGTGCGCTTCACCCGCTGTCCGACGTATTTATTAGCCATAAAACCTCCATAAGAAGTCCAAAGTCCAAGGTCCAAAGTCCAAACCGGAGCCAAAGTGCAAAGGCCAAAAACAAACAGACGACCGACAACGGACAACGGACAAACTGACAAAGAACTACGATTTTGCTGCGTATGCTACAGCCTCAACAATATGTTGGTAACCAGTGCAGCGACAAAGATTTCCCTCTAAGCCATGACGAATCTCATCATTCGTGGGGTTGGGATTCCTCTCGAGAAGCTGCGCTCCGGCCATGATCATACCCGGCGTACAGTAGCCGCATTGCAGCCCATGGCACTCCCAAAATCCCTCCTGAACAGGATGCAAATTGCCATTTGTTGCAAGTCCTTCAATCGTCGTGACGCTCGAGTCATCAGCCTGCACGGCGAACATTGTGCAGGATTTAACGGCCTGCCCATCTATCAACACGGTACAAGCCCCACACAGGGATGTTTCGCACCCTATATGCGTTCCGGTTAGGCCAAGGACGTCGCGGAGGTAATGAACCAGGAGCAGACGTGGCTCGACTTCATGATGGTAAGAGACACCATTGACGTTCATGTTGATAGACTTTGTCATAAAGCTACCTCACTTGTTCCTGATTTAAATCTTAGAAGAAACCGGCGACTTTCTATTCCATAAGACCCTGAAAAGTCAATGGCATCGCGGACCTGCTGTGATCGGTAACGGGAAACCCTAAACTGTAGCCTTGTGAATCTGTCGCTTAAGCCGATGAATAGTGCGCCGAACAGTTTTAAGTTGTTTCGAGTCGTGCGCAGCTAAGGCTTCGTCGCGTTTCTTCTTAAGCTCACGAATACGTGATTTGATCGCTGCTTTATCAACACCAACGACCTCGTGGTGTTCATGTTGAATTCCCAGGGCGTTAGCAATCGCCACCAGCAGATGTTCCTTGTTCATCTGTGTGTAGCCCTGTACTGCCTCATGCTCGATACCCTTGGCAATCTCTCGCAACTGGACCACTGTCTGATGTTTCAATTGTTCATAAGTATAGGGCATAGTTGTGACTCTCCTTGGGATAGTGAATGGTAAATGGTGAATGGTGAATCGGTACAATGATTATATTCACCTCTTCACCTCTCACGGTTTACCACTATTCACTATTCACCATTTACCATTTACTACTATTTCACCGTTCAAGATTTGCTCGATCCCATCCTGCTAATTTTGCTCCAGCTTCGTAACTTGATTGAAGAAATCCGAGTAAGTCCTCACGTGGAGAGCTTGAGAGCCTCACATCGTCATAGAGAAGAAGAAACTCCTTTAAGTCATTGCTGTAAGAACCAGGATTAATCTTAGTCTTTTCCAATCCAACTGGCGCCGGCGCTGTATATGAGTAGAAAGCGGGCCCGGTAAACCCTGCGCCGGGCCAAAAACCGGCACTGATGCATTCGTGGGAGTATGCTTCGCGAGTAATTAGGCCAGGGCGTTCAGGCGCTGGCTTGCCAGAAAATCTCGTCACAGCAAGGTCGAAACTTCCCCAGAAGAAATGTACCGGACTGCTTTTGCCGATGAAGCGTCCACGAAATTCCTCAAATACGCCTGTAACCTGTGTGAGCACTTGCCAGAAACGATTGGCATATTCCGGCTCATATGAGGAATGTTGTAGATCCTCTTCAAAGGGAATCGGGTTCGGAACTTCCTGCGGCTTGGTATAAATGCTTATCTCAATACCAGCAGACCGTAGCCTCTTCATTAGTTCCTGGTAGAAATCTGCAACTGAACGTGGCGCCAGACTCATGGTTTGTACTGCGCCGTCATTGGTTCTGATCTGAAGTTGATGATTTATGAAGTCAAATTCGATCTCTAGTCGTTTGTTGCCATAAGGCATCGGAGACGTCGTAAGGCCCCGAGCAGTCAAGTACAGTGTCGTATGCCACCAATGGTTCACAGGTGGGGCAAGGGTTAGGCGAATCTTACCGACTACCTGAGTCCACATGTGAAGCGTTTCGTAGGTGTCTTTCCACTCGTTAAGTGGCAGGCTGGGCCAAGCTTTTTGCATCTCAGAGTTCGTGGCGATAGTCACGTCTGGACTCCTTGTTCAATAGTGCAGTCGTAATCAAGTTAAGAGCTGCGGACTTCGGTGAGCTCGAAGAACCCGACTCCTCCGGGAGAGATTACCGACAGAACACGAAGTTATTTTTTAGAGCAGCGGTATCTTATGGGATTTCGCCAGACTGGCGCAATGAGAGTCGCGTGTTTCGGCAGAATCAAGGGAAGACGCAAGGGCTTGAATGCTTATTGGGTCGTCTTAAGGACTTTGTCTCTTTGTTTCTTCGCGCCTTTGCGTTGATTTCTGAGCGTCCTTCTGAGCAATCTTAACGTCGAACAATCGCTGCTGTTCCACAGTAAGCAAGGAACGGATACGTGACCGAGCACTTTGCCGCAAAGCGTCGTAACGTGGCTGAACCTCCGTACGCAACGAGCGATACTCATCCCGAGTCTTGTCAACGATAACTCGTATCTCGGCTGCTTGATCGGGGGTCAAATTAAGCTCACGCTGTAAACTATTGAAGAAATCTTCTTTGTCAGTATTGCCACGCACCTCCTCAGGTTTGTTGCTGGCTTTCAGTCGATACACACCATCAAGTGCCGCGCCCGTGACAAAGCCAAGTACGAAAACACCAACTAGTATCGTCCAGACCTTAGCGCGAATTTTGTTGCCTCTCATCTTGTCTCAACCTCGCCGTCAGTCAGAATTACTGTAAGAAGCTCGTCATTCGAGAGTACACGTGACTCTGTAAACACAACCTGTTCCATACCGCTGACGCCACTATGGAATATCGCATCCTCACTAATCAGGCTTCGCGTAGTCGCTCCGCCAAACCAAAATAGGAGGAAAGCGAGAACCGCACTGAGCACCATAGCAGGAGCGAACCGCCAAGCGGCGCCGGCCAACTCCAGCCAACCTTGTCTCATGGCCACATTCTTTGCTTCTTCGTGTTCGATTCGCGCCCGTATTCGAGAGTAGTTAAACGGCGAGAGCGCTGCGGCTTCGGAAACAGGAGTGATAGCTGATGAAGCACGCACAATTGCATCCCCCAAGTGGTCAATGCGCTCTCTTATTTGTTTGTCTTTAACGAGGAGTTTCATCGAAAACATTGAGTCCGAACCTATCGATACAAACGCCATAAAGTTCACTACGGTTACATGAATCGTTTCAAAACGCGCCGAAGCAATGCTCGGGCTCGAAAGGCTCGAATCTTAACCTTTGATGCCGACCAGTTGAGACTTTTGGCAATCTCACCTACGCTCATTCCTTCGACTTCGAGCAGTACCATCACAAAGCGGTCCTCTGGACGCAGCCGCGAGAACAGTTTTGTTGCTAGATCACGTGTGATTGTCGTGGATTCGATGTCGTTTTCAGAGCGCTGAGTGTGTAATTGCAGTCTCAGCCAAGCGGATTCATCGTCTGAAACTGAAGCTGCTATCTCTGGTCGGCGTTTCATCCGCCGCAGTTCGTCGTAGCAACAGTTGAAGGTAATCCGTGCCAGCCACCCACCAAATGTGGACTCCTTCGCATCGGAAAAGTTGCATATTCCAAGGTAAGCTTTGGTGAAGCTCTCCTGTATGATTTCTTCGATCTGATCTCGCTGCCTAAAAAAGCGACATGCGATCTGGGCCACTCGCAGCCGGTGCCTATTGAATAGTTCCTCGAAGGCTGTACCATCACCATTTTGAACGCGCGAAACCAGTTCACTATCAGAGCACTCACCCGTTTCATTTGCGGGTAAACTGCGCATCAACAGGTTCAAGCCATCTGCCATCTTGCTGGGATGACAAAGTTTCGAAGTGCGGTAGCTTGTCACCGCTGTTTGAAGAATTGTGTAAACAATAGGGGTGGCAAGCCACCGCACTCCAACGTGTTATCGACGGCGATTACGTCTATTGTCGCGGTCACGCAATCCGTATGTGTAAAGCGCTGACCCACCAGCACCTACAAGTGCGCCAATCACCGCTCCGCGATTGCCACCAGCAATTCCGCCGATGACCGCACCTGCTCCCGTACCAGTTGCAACAGTCAGCACGTCGCGATTTCTTTCCCAAAAATTGCGATTGCGATATCGATAACTGCGATCACCTCGCCGGTTGTATGAACTTCGGCGATAATTGTCATACCGTCGGTCATAGTAAGTTCTTGAGTTCTCGTACCTACTGGAGTGAACTTGGCGTGAGTAACTGCGCCCATGCTTTTGCGCCAGCGTCGGTAAAGCCGTACCCGCAAACAGCACAAGACTCATAACTACAACAAAAAGTCGTTTCATTCAAAATCCCCCTCGAATGACAAATTCTTCTACCAATCGGGAAGATGGCGACAGTCTGCGCTTGGCAATGAAAAAATCTGCCCCACATCTCTGTGTTTGGTAATTGAGCCGCATCAAAGCGGAGGAGAGAGGAATCGCGTTAATTTGGCATAGCTCAATTTCAAATACGCCTAAGATACGCACATGGTTACAAGTAATTTTTGACTTAATCGGTGATCAACCAGTACAGAAGGGGTTTACAGATGCTGTTTATAAACGGTTTCAAACGGTGGATTGCGCTAGTTATATGCGTAGGGTTATTGGGAACGGTGGCTGGCAGTAATCAAGTAAGAGCATTCTTCAAAAGCGAAATGCCCGCAGCTCAGGATGTAATCGGCTTGGATCGTCGGATTAGTCTCATCGAGCAGCGTTTCTACTCTCTCGAGTCGCGCCTAAACCGTGTCGAGCAGCAAGTCGTGGGCTCCCAGCGAGTTCCTCCGACGACCAGTCAGCCACGTCCGAACGAGATTAACCTGCTCATTAACGAAGTGGAATTATTGCGCCGGCGTGTTGTTGAACTCGAGTGTGGTGTGGTGAAGCTGGACGAAAGAACTGGCGAGAGTAAGGAAGAATCCAA
Organism: uncultured Chloracidobacterium sp.; assembly: GCA_964574785.1. Taxonomy (GTDB): domain Bacteria; phylum Acidobacteriota; class Blastocatellia; order Pyrinomonadales; family Pyrinomonadaceae; genus PSRF01. The sequence goes on from CAZNPP010000019.1 coordinate 22,303, forward strand.
GAGTACAGATCCGTGCCGGATGAAGCCGCGAGAGCCAGTCCGACTATCCGCCCGTCCTTTAAACGGGAACTAAGGTTCTGGCGTCGAAAGCATATAAACAGCGAAGGATGCCAGCCAATGCTCCCCTGCATAGTCGCCGCTCGCAACATTCTCAATGCCAGTCGCAGCGTGCAGTTTTGCTGCTTTTACCAAAACTGATCGTGCTGGATTGTTTGCTGGCAGTGCAGCTGCGATATTGCGCATACACCAAGCCCTGCTTAGGTTTAGACCATCAAGGTGAACGAGTTTGGGATCGGTACGATCAGTAACTATTGCTGGGATTAACAGAGACTCGGGCTTATTTGCAGTCAAGTCTGGCAAGAAGCGACTGAACCAGCTTTGAAAATCTTCAGGCGCCATTACTCGCCTCATCAGATCTGCTTCAAGCAATGCGGCAGAGAAGAAGTCTTCACCACCCGGTTCCCACGCCGCAGGGTAACTAACGTCTTTTGAAAAATAGGTCAAACTCCGTTCCCTTAGCAGCGCTTCAAGTTCTTTGTTGCCGGTGGTGCTCGCGTAGTCGAGGGCGAATGCAATTCCGAAAGCTGTATTTGGATGAACTCCAGTCCGAATTGGATAAGTCTGCTTCGGCAAAAAGCTGATGTATCGCTCTACAAAAGCTTCTGCTAAAGGTTGAAGGCTTGCACTCCATTTCTTTCCGTCGGAATCGTCCCACAAATACAGTTCTTCGGAGAGCTTCAGAAGCCATGCCCAGCCATAAGTTCGCTCGAAGGACTGTCGATTAGATTGCTTTAGGTAATCTGTTTCTACACGTATGTTGTCGTTCGTCAGATTCTGATTAAGCGCGTTACGGATCTGTTGTGCTTCTGGCAAATCTGGAAAGAGGCGTAGTAAATGCACCAGCATCCAATGCCCGTGAACAGATGAGTGCCAGTCATAACACCCATAAAAAGCTGGATGCAAGGTCTTGGGATTCTGCACCTCGCTTGCTGCATTCATCACATGGTCGAGTTTGTTAGGGTACTCCTTGTGGACGCATCTCAAAGCTAGACGAGCAAAACGGGAAGCCTGTGATGGATTCATTGCTGTTGACACTCCACCTTCGCTGCGTTGCGTCTGTTTATTATCTTTCTGAAGCGGCGGCTGCTGAGACATATGGTCACTCGGCAAAATTATGACATTAAACAATAAGCAGAGAAGTAAGAACCTCATAGTTTAAAACCTCTCAACGATCTGATTTGTGATCTAGCTGAAAAGAAAAGCGGGGACTGTTTCGTCATTGTTTACACGTCAGGTGGGATGTTACCCCAAAAAGTTCAACAACTCACATCTTGCATACCTAATGGTCGAAACAAAAATCTGCTCGAGTTTGTTGTCTCCTCTCACTCTTCTAGCAAAATCAGCCAATTGGGTAAATAGACAGTGGAGTTAAGTCCACTGAGCACGTTGGCACGCTCATTGCCAAAAGTCAGGCGTCGGTAATAGGAATGGGACGGAGGCTTTAGATGAAAAGATTACTAGCAGCAATGATTTGTTTAGTTGTCCTTAGTTTTGCTGCGCTACCTGTTGATGCACAGACTCGCAACCGGCGCTCAAATTCCGCTGCGCAAACAAGTCGCCATGATGATAGATATCGTTATGATGATCGAAGCATCTGGGAGAAACACCGAGACAAGATCACGACTGCGGGGGGCGCAGCCGCTGGAGCAGTAATCGGTGGTGTTGCCGGAGGTAAGAAGGGAGCACTGATTGGAGCGATTGCTGGCGGCGGCGGAGCAGCGCTGTATACCTATAAGATTCGCAAGAAAGACGATGACTGGCGTTATCGTTAAGAAACTCAAGACATAAGCTTGGCCGCTAACTCAAAATGTAAGTGGCCGTCGAGGGGCCCGGATGTGAAGGGGAGAGCACATCCGGGCCTCATACTTTTTGGAGTGCGGCTTGCCGCCCCTTTTCCTTGCCATTCACGCGACTTGCGAAACAAAAAACAAAAGCGGCGGCAAGCTGCCGCACTCCAAAGTTGCCTTGTGCGGTGCAGTATGAAATTATTCGA
>CAZNPP010000019.1:24455-45271 GCA_964574785.1 uncultured Chloracidobacterium sp.
AGAGAATGCAGTACTACGACAACATACTTGGACTTATCGGTCGTACCCCCCTGGTAAAAGTCAATCGCCTGGCTCAAGGAATTAAAGCAACTATCTTGGCCAAGATGGAGAATCTGAATCCCGGTTTCTCTGTCAAGGATCGCATCGGCGTAGCAATGATTGCAGCCGCTGAGCAGCAAGGGATCCTGAAGCCTGGGGGCACAATAGTTGAAGCTACCTCAGGGAATACGGGCATTGGGCTAGCACTTGCAGCCGCGGTCAAAGGGTACAAGTGTATCTTTGTCATGACCGACAAGGCTTCGTCAGAGAAGTCAAGATACTTGAAAGCCCTCGGAGCCGACGTCGTAATCACACCAGTTTCAGCAAAGCCCGGTACTCCAGATCACTATGTGTCGACCGCCAAGAGGATCGCTGCTGAAACACTAAACTCGTTTTATCCCGATCAGTACTCGCACCCAGCTAACCCAGAAGCTCATTATCGAACAACTGGTCCCGAAATTTGGGAGCAGACCGAAGGAAAGATCACGCATTTTGTAGCTGGTATAGGGACAGGCGGTACAATCTCTGGCACTGGCCGTTTTCTGAAGGAAATGAACCCGAAGATTAAGGTGATCGGCGCTGATCCCTATGGCTCCATTTTCAAGACATTTAAGGAGACGGGAAAGATCATAGAGGTTACTCCTTATCTGGTCGAGGGAATCGGGCAGGAGGTTGTTCCCGAGAATGTCCATATCAAGTACGTGGACGATGTCATCAACATTACCGATAGAGAGTCATTTGACATGTCTCGACAGTTGGGTCGAACGGAAGGGATATTCTGCGGAGGCTCGAGTGGTACTAACTTCGCAGCAGCTCTGCGAGTGGGGCGCGATGCCGGTGAGGACGCGGTTATCGTCTTCATAGTTTGCGATACTGGCGAGCACTATCTAACAAAGCATCATTCAGACGAGTGGATGAAAGAGAAGCGTTTGCTTGAGCCTCAGCGGATTACTGCCGGATTAATCATCGGGACAAAGGGACCACATGCGCCGGGCTCGCTTGTTACGGTGGCTCCTGAAGACAAGGTTGCCGATGCTCTGTCGATGATGAACGAAATGGGACTAACGCAAATCCCAGTAGTGGAGAACAGTCACCCGGTTGGCTCTTTACGAGAGAATCGGGTCCTGGCGAAGGTCGTTAGGAACCGTAATCTGATCGAATCTTCGGTTGGCGAAGTTATGGAAGGAAGCTTTCCAACCGTTGATGTTGATGCGAGTTTAACTGAGATAACAAAGAGGCTTCAGACAAGCCCGGCGGTTTTGGTGGAAGAGTACGGACGAATCACAGGAATCATCACTCGGCATGATGTTCTTGATTTAAAACTTAAATAGTGCCAAAGTCCGACAAACTTCAGTTTGTCGCTGCTCAACATTCAACAGAGATCACGAGTACCAGGGTCTTCTGTGCCTGGAGAATGTCGACAAACTGAAGTTTGTCGGACGTTAGGCGACTCTTTCGTAGAAGCTGACTGTGAGTTCATCATCAAGCCTCACCGCATCAACCCTTTCAAAGCCATCGAGATAGTCACTCGGAACAAACACATCGGCGCCCTCAACCGTCAAGGGCACTTCCGTAACAATCCACCGTTGAATGTAGGGCAGAAATGATCGATAAACTTTTTCGCCTCCAATAACGAACAGATCGCACTTCAGATAAGGATTCAACGAGAGTACAGAACCAAGATCGCTTAAGACAATTACAGACTCCTGCGGACGAATATCAGATTGCCGGCTGAGCACAATGTTAAGCCGATTCTTCAGTGGGGCTTTTAGGCTTCGCCAGGTTTTCGAGCCCATGACACAAGCATGGCCGGTCGTCGTCTCACGGAAGAATTTCATGTCGGCAGAATAGTGCCAGGGCAACTTGCCACCCTTACCGATAGCTCCTTGTCTGTCCACTGCGACGATACCGATAATCATCTCTTTCGCCTATACGGCAACAGGTGCCGCAATCTTCCCATGCGATTGATAGCCAATAAGATTTAAATGCTTATAGCGTAGACTAAGTAAGCCTTCGAAACCTTTATTTCTGCATTCACCGCTGATCTCAAGACGCGGCAACGCAAGAGGTTCACGTGACAGCAACTCGTTCACTTGATCAAGGTGATTTGAGTAGATGTGATAATCACCAAGCGTATAGATAAAATCACCGACCTCAAGATTGCACACGTGAGCGACCATATGAATTAGCAACGCATAAGAACTGATATTGAACGGTACACCGAGAAAGGCGTCCGCTGATCGCTGGTAAAGCTGGCAATGAAGAGTCTGTTCGGCCTGTACTTTGAATTGAAAAAGCGTGTGACAGGGCGGCAGATCGACTTCATTCGCTCTTCGCGGATCCCAGCCACTAACAATTAGACGGCGTGAGTTTGGATTGCTTCGAATCTCAGAGATCAGATACGCAATCTGATCCACTCCGTCCCGTTGTGGATAGTTGCCACCAAACGATCGCCAGAGATATCCATAGATTGGACCGAGATCTCCAGGGTCGCGGCCAAACCGGGAGGTATGTTCTGCGTCACCCCATTCAGCCCAGATGTCGACTCCCTTCGCTCGCAGAGTAGCTTCATTAGTATCACCCGAAAGAAACCAAAACAGTTCTTCGGCAACCCAACGAAACGGAATCTGCTTTGTCGTTACGATCGGAAAACCCTGCCTTAGATCGAAACGAGTTTGATAGCCGAAATGTGAAATTGTGCCGACGCCAGTTCTATCCTTATGTTCTTTTCCATGGGTCAAAATTGAACGAAGCAACTCGTGATATTGTTTCATTGTTTAGACCAATCTACGGATTCAGGTAGTATCATACTGTTGTCGCAGGCCAGCTTAAAAGCATGAAACAATACAAACTCTGTTTTCTTGGTTTCGGGAACGTGGGACGCGCGCTTTTGCGACTCCTTGAAGCTAAGCACGCGGAGGTGCGTGAACAGTATGGCTTGGAGTGGCTCGTCACTGGCGTGGCTTCCCGGAAGCTGGGTTGGATAGCTTCGGCTGAAGGTGTCAAGCCTAAGATGCTATTAACCAGGAACGTGACAGGGGCCTCATCACTCGGAGTTAATGATTGGTTGCAACTAGCCAAGCCGGACGTTGTTTTCGAAACAATCCCGCTGAACTTCGAGAGCGGACAACCTGCAATTGAATACCTGCGAGCGGCATTGATGAGCAGGGCTCATGTAGTCACCGCTAATAAGGGAGTGATCGTTCACGGCTATGAAGAGTTAGATGCTCTGGCGAAAAGTGTGGAGCGGCGGTTTCTCTTTGAAGCTACGGTACTCGACAGTGCCCCTGTCTTCTCACTCTTCCGAGAAACCTTGCCAGCTGTTAAGCTGCGAGCATTCAGCGGCGTATTCAACTCAACCAGTAACGTTATATTGGAGACGATGGAAGCGGGACGCACTTTCGCTGAAGGTGTGAAGGCTGCGCAGGATCTTGGTGTGACCGAAACAGATCCCGCTCACGATATTGACGGCTGGGATGCAACGGCAAAAGTTTGCGCAGTGACAACAGTGTTAATGAAGAGGAGTCTTATGCCGGACATGGTTAACCGAGAGGGAATTCGCAGTCTCGCGCCTAAAATTGTGCAGGCCGCACGAAATGAAGGAAAGCCCTTTAAGCTCGTAGCAAGAGCTAGGTTGATGGAGGACGGGTCGATTGCTGCCTCTGTAAAACCTGAACAGCTTTCAAATACAGATCCGCTTGCCGGCATAAGAGGGACATCGTTGGCAATTCACTTCGAGTTAGACATGATGCCGGGTCTAACGATCACGTCTCACCGACCAAATCTCCAAAGCACTGCTTACGGTCTTCTTGCTGACCTCATAACCATAGTTAAGAAGTAGCTATCTCATCCACAGCATGCAATAAACGCTGGATCTCTTCCGCAGTTGTATAACAGGCACACCCGACGCGAACGAGTCCTTCGGGCGCCAAGCCGAGTCGTTCGATTACTGTGGCCGCATAAAAGTCACCGTGAGAAACAAACAGTCCTCTCGCGGCAAGGTGGCGAGCAACGTCCGTTGAAGTTACGCCTTTAACAGTAAATGCTACTGTCGGAGTACGCTCGAGCGACGGAGGTGGCCCATAAAGCCGCACTCCAGAAATTGAATCAAGACCCTCCCATAACACTGTTGTCAGTGCACTACTTCTGCTATGGAGTTCGGCGTAGGCCACTTGCAGACACTGACGTCTTGATGCGCCCTTAGCTAGGGATGCCAAAAATACAACGGCTGCCGCAGCTCCCACGATCCCTTCATGATTCTGCGTACCTGTCTCCGCGTTTTCCGGAGCCAAGTCTGGCGCCGGGATTAACCTGGGAAAATTGACGGATTGCAATAAGTCATGTTTGCCAAAAAGCACCCCAATGTGCGGTCCATAAAGTTTATACGCAGAAATGCAAAGGAAGTCGCAATCAAGTGCTTGCACATCTATCAAGGCATGCGGGGCGTAGTGAACAGCATCAATAAAGATTAACGCCCCCACGTCGCGAGCCAGCCGAGTTGCACGAATTATTTCATTAACTGTTCCGAGCGCATTTGAAGCTGCCCCAACCGCGAAAAGGCGAGTTCGGGGGCTCAGTGAGTCCTCGAAGCTTTGCCAATCAATTTGGCCAGTTTCGGGGATCATCCTCACAAACCGCACCAAAACTCCCCTCTCAGTTTCCAATCGCCGCCAGGGATCGATGTTAGCGTGGTGGTCCAACTCCGTAACAACTATCTCATCGCCAGAATTCCATTGAGTTCCCAAAGCTCGCGAGAGGTGGAGTGTGAGTGAGGTCATGTTTGCGCCAAACACGATCTCCCGGGAAGAAGCGTTGAAAAGGTCGGCAAGAACTTGCCTGGAGTTTTCCAAGGCAGCGTCGGTCTCTTCACTGGTTGGGTAAGCCCAATGGGTATTTGCGTTGTGGTGATAAAGATAGTCAACTATTGCTTCGGCTACACTGCTTGGTACTTGAGTGCCACCTGGCCCATCAAAATAAGCAACGGGATGATTGTTGTGAACCCGCAGCAGCGCAGGGAAATGAGCGCGGATTTGCTCAGTGGAAAGTATCGAAGTCCAATCTTTGGTCTGAAGCATGATTTACCTGGTTTATCAGGATGCGTAACGAGCGGTAAATAATAAAACAAAGTAGCAGATCCCCACACGGCACATACCGTGTCAATGTCTTCTCAACGCAAAGCCGCATCTATGAAAGCGAAAATCAGTCTTTCAGCCTTTGCGGCTTTGCGTTAAAGCCTGCCGAGATTAGCGGCACAAGCCATGCTTAACATTTCTCGTAGAACACGTTACGACGTGTTAAGCCGAGGCAAATGGTCGCAGGGCGCCTTGGCAAATAACCACTTACCCCCTCCTTTTTGTCCAGCAGAGGAAACTACTAGTTTCACCTTACTTCGTTATGGTCGAAAGAAGAAATCAAAAGCGTTTTGATACTTGTCTAGACCTCGTCTGGAGTGGCTCCGCGACGAGTTGTAGCGCTCGCATCACCGATATTTCTGAAGGCGGCTGCTACATCGATAGCATTGGTCATGTCGAGGTAGGTGAAAATATACGAATGAAGATCCAGATGCCCTGGAATCAATACTACATAGTAAGTGCTAGAGCGCACAATCTGCTCGGCAATTGAACAAGCCAAGATAGGCAATTCACTTCTATTAACCGAACCGGAGAGCTTCTGACGGTTCGGTGCGTTGATCAGAGAGCGCGAAATCTCCTTTAACGGTAATCGGACGAATTTCGCGCTCTTTCTGTATCTGCTGCTCAGCGATTCGCGTATCACACTAACTCACTGGCATAAGAGATGCCACCTTTTATTCGCGCAGCCAGTTAGAGCTGCCTGGATGTCTCTTATGGGGCAAGATGGCGTACCAGAACGTCTCGAACCATTAAATCTGCCGCACATGAAGTCTCATTCTCATCTGCTGACCTTGGAAGCTACAACGACTGATTGCCTCCAGCTATTAACATGATCGATTACAGCTTCAAACTAAATCTTCTGGTCGGTCTCATTCTTATCTTAATACCCATGGAGTCCGTGATCGGACAACAAAGCTCAATGATTTCAACCGAGAGAGCTTTGGCGCCCATCGGTGATGGCATTCTAAACGGTTTAGAGCCACCTCCCGCGAATGTCCTTCCAGCGACAATTCTCGCTAACTTCATACACGCGGAGAACAAGGTTAGAGAAGCATTGACTCAACACACGTTTAAACGTGACGTCTTACTTCAAACAATTGGTCCAAATGGAGAAGTAACCGGTCAGTATATTCGCAATTCAGAGTTCATTTTTGACGATCACGGGAATCGCATCGAGCGCGTTATATACAGGCCTCCTTCCACAATTAGAGAGATGCGGATCACAAAGGAAGACATCCAGGATCTAGCTGGTTCACAACTGCTGGGCCTCGATGTCAACGAGACAAATAAATATCATCTCGAGTTTGCCGGAAAAGAGTTTGTTGGTGAGCGCGAGGCTTACATCATCCAGGTTAGTCCAAAACAAAAGCCTAACCCACATCAGATGAAGAATCGCTTTTTCATCGGGCGCATCTGGGTTGATGTCAAGAACTTTCAGGTTGTAAAGGTGCGCGGAGTCACAGAGCCTCAGGGTAAACAGCGCTTCCCAGTGTTTGAAACAGTACGCAAGCAAATTACAAACTCATTTTCATTTCCTTCACATACAGAAGCGGACCAAGTGCTTCATTTCACCGGCCGCTCTGTACATTACCGAATAAAGGTTCGGTATTACGACTACCGTCGCTTCACAAGCACCGTCAGCATTACCGAGGTAGACGGTCCCAACTAAAGCCCCTCACGAGCCTCATGAGTAGGTTCACGGCAACTGCTACATCATCATGACCCGCTTCCCGACTAACATTACCTTCCTTACCCTTCTATTCATATTGCCGTCCATTAGCTACGGACAAGCAGTTGCCGAAGCTTGCACTACCAATGTTAACGCTCCACCGGTAAGCGCTTATTACTGGCCTCCAGATACTGAGGTCAAGGTCTACCTTGTTCGCGATATGTTTACTCCTGAACAGAAAGAAACAATCTTCTCCGCAATGAGTACCTGGACCACTTCTGCGTCTCTAACTGGCGCTGGCGTTCAATTCACTTACGTCGGCGAAGTAGATGGAATGGTAGATTGCGTGAACTGTCTCACTGTCACTCGCCGCGAGGTCTACAAATATGACCGGAAGCACTATGCTTTCTTCAATCCTTTAGAGCAGAACGAAGAGGGTCTCTTAATCTCAGCTTGGATTGATTTTGATTTTGCTACCACTAATCCACGGGCGCTCGAGGGCTTTATGGCCCACGAACTCGGACATGGCATGGGCCTGTGGGACTGTAAGACCTGTAAGAAGAACCGAACGATTATGAATGGCTTTCCGGGGATCAATCGCAATAACGGACGAACTGGGCCTTCAGACTGTGATCTTGAGGTTGTCAGACGGGTCTATGAGCTGCAACGCAGGGTCTCGAACAACATAGTTGCTGATACAACACAAGATGTGCGCGAAGAAAGGTGAAATACGGTTCTCGCCAGATAACGCTCTTCTGGGGCAGATCTGGCGTGAATCCGGTGCCTCCTTAACCTGCTGTGATGCTATATCGCCCAGTGACAGCGGCCGTTACGGAGGATGCCCGGATAGAAAAGTGAGCTTGCCGTGATTGAACGAATTCAAATCAAACGAGTTGTTGCGGTGTCAATGATCATGTTTGCCTTCGCCTGCGTAAAGTTGCAGGCAAGCAGCGTAGTCAACGAATGTAAGAAGGGCAAGAACACTGTTCCCTACGGGTTTTGGACCTGGCCGGCGAACAGCAACATCGAAGTATTTGTTGTGTTGCCGGATTTCAGCCCTGAGGAGTTAACGCATCTGCTTGAACCATTCAAGGAATGGAACTCAGTTTCAGAGGCGACCGGCTCGCACGTGAGATTCAGTTATCAGGGGAACACTCGGGGGCAACTCACTTGCGAGAACTGTTTGACGATCCGCCGCGGACCCGTTTTTGATAAGAAAAAACGCCATGCAACTGAGCTAAGGGCCTACAGTGCGCACCGTGATCAGATCATAACTTACGCAACGATCGTCATAGATCCTGTTCTAACTAATCCGAAGGCTATAGCAGATGCGATCGCACACGAGGTGGGCCACAGTTTTGGACTGCTCGACTGCTACAATTGCAAGCCACAAAACACCGTCATGGCGCAGTTCAAGTCTCTGAACTTGTCGAACGGCCATCGTGGCCCGACACAGTGTGATGTAGCCCAGGTGAGGAAATTTTACCTGCAGCTGGCTGCTCGCTCGCATTCGGCACCGGCTCGGCAAACTGTCCGACAAGTTGATGAAGGTGAAGAGCCGGTTGATGACGATACACCCGTAGTGCTTCCTCAACCGTGAAGATTCAACCCTTGCAGGCGCAAAAGCCCGAACTGAAAGCATAGTTTAGGGAGATTTAAAATTTGTCATCTGTACAACCACAATTCTCTGAATCCTTGCGAACTTTGGAACTAGCCAAGCATGAGGGTGATCGGCGCATCTTGATCGTCGATGATGAAGCGCCTGTCCGTAATCTATTTGCCGATTATCTTAGCGAAAAATATGAATGCACTACTGCTGCGTCGGCTGAAGAGGCTCTAGCTCACTTAGGGGTAGATCCATATGCTCTCGTTATTTCAGACATGATAATGCCGGGCCGAAATGGAGTTGAGCTGTTGCGCGAGATTACGACGCGTTATAGCGACACAGTTGTTATCATGGTCTCGGGCGTGGATCGCAGCCAGCGAGTCCGCGATGCTTTGCGAGTAGGCGCTTTTGACTACCTTATAAAACCTTGTGAACTTGAAGTGTTAGGACTATCAGTGGAACGAGCTCTCGACCGACGTTCGCTGTCACTCACAGCAAGAAAGTACAAAGCAGATCTGGAACGTCAGAATATCGAGCTTGCAAAACGCAAGGAGGAACTCGAACGCTTGCAGGCCCAGCTGGTTCACCATGAGAAGATGGCGAGCCTGGGCCAATTAGCCGCTGGGATAGCGCATGAGTTAAACAATCCCGCGGGTTTTATCTATGGGAACATGGACATATTGAAACAGTGTGCTGCGGATTTTCAGAAACTATTGAGGGCTTACGACGGGCGAGAAATATGTGGCGATATCGCTCTTGAGATCCAAGCTATTAAAGCCGAGATCCATTATGAGGATCTCATGTCCGAACTCGATTCAATTGTCGCTGATTGCCGCGAAGGGGCCGAACGGATTCGGGACGTGGTCCAAAACCTCCGGACCTTCTCTCGTCTTGACGAAGCTGAACTCAAGCGAATCGATATACATGAAGGAATCGATTCCACAGTGAGACTTCTATCGCGCTATTACAGTTCTGGTCACATCTCGGTGCTTCGAGAATATGGTGAGTTGCCACTAATCAATTGCTACGCTGGTCAGCTCAATCAAGTGTGGATGAATTTGCTTGTCAACGCCGCACAAGCGGTTGGCATTGATGGTGTGGTGCGCATCAAGAGCAAGGTCGAGGGTGATTATGTGATGGTGGAGATAAGCGATACGGGCTGCGGCATTGACCAGGAGCAAATGAAGAAGATTTTCGATCCGTTCTACACCACCAAGCCGGTAGGTGAAGGCACAGGGCTCGGGCTCTCAATAAGCTACGGCATCATCGAGCGCCATGGTGGGACTATCACTGCTGAAAGCACCCTTGGTATGGGAACTACGTTCACCGTGAAGATTCCGATTGTGACACGTGCAAAACCGCTTCTCGAATAGCTGAGCCGAAGAACTTTAGGACTTAGTCTGGAGAAAATTATATGACATACAAACTGCTTATTGTCGATGACGAAACACCGAATTTACGTTTGCTTGAGCGCCTGTTCCGTCACGACTACTATTGCCTGACAGCCTCATCAGGGGCGGAAGCAATCAGACTGCTGGATCAACACGATGTCGCAGTGGTGATTACTGATCAGCGAATGCCGCAGATGACTGGCATCGAGCTGCTCAAGCACACGGCAGCAGTGCGACCACACATGATCCGCATTTTGCTAACTGGATACACGGATGTGGAAGCCTTAGTGGAAGCGATCAATTCCGGCCTTGTTTACATGTACATTAACAAGCCTTGGAACAATGACGATTTGAAGATGCGGGTGAGTCGTGCAATCGAGAATTATGAGAATAACAAGAGGCGTCACACGCTGGCTCTTACGAATCAACGGCTGATTGAGGGAATAAAAGAGCTGAAGTCAGGTTTTGTCCGCGCGCTTACCACCACGCTTAGGGCCCGGGATTACTACGAATACGAGCACAGTCGAAGAGTTAGCCGCTACGCCAATATGGTTGCAGATCGAATCTCATTCAGTGAACAAATGCGTTCAGAACTTGTAACAGCAGCTTTCCTTCACGATGTAGGAAAGATCGGGATTCCAGATCGTATACTTTTGGAGCAGGAACCTCTTTCAAATGATGATCAAAGAACCCTGCAGTCTCATGCAGAGGTTGGTGCTGATATTCTGGCTGGAATTTCCGAATTCAGAGATATTGCCGAAATAGTGAGGTTGCATCACGAGAATTATGATGGCAGTGGTTATTCTTCAGGTTTAAAGGGCGATCAGATACCGCCAAGCGCTCGCGTGCTGCGAGTAGTTGATGAGTATGATTTATTAACCAGTTCGCGTTGGGGTACGAGCAGCAGCCACAGCAATGCAATCAATATTTTGCGTGAGGGTGCTGGAAAGGAGTTTGATCCCCAAGTAGTTGAGGCTTTCTCTCAGCTTGCTCCGAATGACTTGCTTGACCTTCACGGATTGCATGGCACGCCGATCACAGTAAGCGTTCCCAGCCCAAGCCCGGCAATCGTTAGCGAATCGCTATTGTGACGTAAAATCTTCTACGACCGCGTAATCATTGTTTGGCCACCGGCGTTAACCAGGTGGCCACAGTTTTTGTAGCTTTGGTCTTTGGTCTTGGGTGTTTGGTCTTTGTGCAAGCTTCCTCACATAAATTCTGAGAGACGTTGGCTTCAGCCCAAGAGAGTTTCAGTTTTTGGTCTAACCAAACGCCCTCTCTTTATTATTTCTCTTCACACACCCAATGCTTGGAGCCAAAGGTGTCTTTGGAAGCGAGATAAACAAAGAAAAGAAGTGGTTGGATTAGGTGAAAACCAAACTCCCTGGGCTGAAGCAGAGTATCTGGTCCTGCTTTGGCAGATTGAATACGTGTTATTCCTCCTGCTAGGTGAACAGACTTTATAAGAGTTCATCCAGATTCCTCTACCCAAGATGGTATGATGCGTCAGTTTCTCCAGCTTAAACGATATTCAGGAGAGCACTACTCAATGATTAATTTACCTTCGAGAAGACGTGTCGCTTTCCAGGGAGAGCGTGGCGCCTTCAGCGAAGAAGCCGCAGTTGCGATACTTGGTGAGGAGATCCAACTGGTGCCGCGTCCGAATCTTGAAAGCCTCTTTGATGCAGTAGCTGGAGGCGTCGCCGATTACTCATTGGTGCCGATCGAAAACAGTCTTGCCGGCTCAATACACCGCTCTTACGATCTGCTGCTCGAGACTCCATTGGTTATAGTCGCAGAAGGCGTGATACCCGTAGTACATAACCTTATTGGCTGCCCCGGCGCACAATTCAACATTATTGAAGTCGTAGAATCACACCCCATGGCGCTAGCCCAGTGCGAACAGTTCTTTGCTGAGAATCCCCAACTCGAGCGGGTCGCGACTGATGATACCGCCGGCAGTGTGCGAAGAATTGTTCAACGTGGTGATCCAACCCGCGCCGCTATTGCGGGTGAGCGTGCAGCCCAAATCTATGGGGGATCAATTCTACGCGAGCATCTGGAAGATCACTCTGAAAATTACACTCGGTTTTTTCTGCTCAGTGATGAAGCAAGATCGCCCGAGATAGGAGACAAAGTTTCGTTAGCAGTAAAGCTCGCGCATCGTCCCGGAGCACTCTATTCGACTTTAGAGGTCTTTGCTCGCCGCGAAATTGACCTGGTCAAGATCGAAAGCCGCCCTATACCAGGTCAACCTTGGCAATACCGCTTCTATCTGGATTTGAAGGGCGATATTCAGGATCAGAAGGTTGCGGCTGCGCTTGAGGAGCTTACCTTCCAGAGTGTTGAGCTTCGAGTCCTGGGTTGCTACAACGCTGCGAAAGTGCAGGGATCAGCGCAGCAGGTTGACAGGGCACAGAATCAGTCATAGAAATGCCTTACCAAAGGTTGCAGAGTTCGGAGCCCCTGATGAGGTGTGGTGATGCCTAGCTTCTTGATTAGCCTCCTACTGATTAGTGTGTTCGCGATAGTTCCTCTTGGACCATTGCAAGGTAAATGGCGAGTTCACAAGGGCGCCTATTTTGAGATCAAGTATCCCTCCTCTTTTAAAGCGCGCCCGTCGCTGGCCAGCAACTCTTTCGAAGGCAGTTACGACAGCGCCTTCTTCACCGCACCCGATGGAAGTGTTGAATTCTATGTGTTTTCACCCTTATGGAATGGCGACCCCAAAGACATCCAAATTGATCCGGTCAACGAGGAATATGTTTCCGAGGATACTGAACGGAAGGGAAATGTCGTTGTTCGCCGCGTAGCTATTCGGGCAAAAGACTTTAGCTATCGACGTTCATTCGAGGATTCGGAGAACACTGAGAACAACACACGTAAGGTATTTGGAATCAAGTACCGGGATCAGAATGCCTACAACCGATATCGCCGCTCTTATCTAACCTTCAAAAGCTCTCTTCGTAAATTCTACGACGATTAATCTGGATCATTCCGGCGCCATGACGCGCATGAGCTGTCCGCAGAGCCATGCTCCGTAGGTACCCAGCGCATATCCAAGAACCGCTAAGAGCACACCCACCGGTGCGAGAGCGGGATGAAATGCTGAAGCAACGATAGGTGCAGAGGCTGCGCCACCCACGTTCGCCTGGCTGCCAACAGCGACAAAGAACGTTGGCGCCTTTATGAGATATGCCAGGACGAGCATTATCGTGACGTGAACCGACATCCAAATTATGCCGACTAAGAACAGACCAGGTTGATCAAAGACCGCTAAGATATTCATCCGCATTCCTATCGTGGCTATCAGAACATACAGCAGGACTGAGCCGAGACGGGACGATCCCACACCTTCCAACCGCCTAACGCGTTCCGATGTGGAGAGGAGCAAACCGGCTGTAGTTGCAATGACGACAATCCAGAAGAATTTGCTGGTTAGACTCAGTTGGTCCAAGTGCGGAGCCGACTGCTGAATCCAAGGGGCCAGAATATCAGCGCCAAAATGCGCGAGGGCAGTTATTCCGAAGCCGACAGCCAACACTACCATCGTATCTGTCAAGGTCGGAATCTTCGCCACGCGAGCGCGGTACTCCTCGACTTTTTGTTTTACCTCATCAATAGCTGAAGCGTCCGCGCCAATGCGCTCATCAATTGTCTTCGCTCTCGCCGCTGCAAAGAGTAGACAGGCCATCCACACATTCGCAACCAGCACGTCAACTGCGATCATTACGGAGAAGAGGTTGTCGCCAACTTCGAAGACTTCTTTCATCGCCGTTTGATTAGCGCCTCCGCCAATCCAACTTCCTGCAATTGTCGTAAGTCCGCGCCACACAGCATCGGGTCCCTGTCCACCTACTAATCCTGGATTGAAAAAGGAAACGATGAGTACCGCTATGGGGCCTCCGACGATAATTCCAACGGTACCTCCAAGGAACATAGTCACTGCCTTAGGGCCCAGTCGTGCGATTGCTTTGAGATCGATGCTGATGGTAAGCAGCACTAAACTCGTGGGTAGCAGGTACTGCGACGCGATAGGGTAAAGCCTTGATTGTTCCCCGGAAAAAAGACCGAGAGTAGTGAAGACCGAAGGGATAAAGTAACAGAGCAGCAGGGGAGGTATGAACCTATAGAACCTCTGCCAAAAAGGACGCGGACTGCTTGAAGTAACGAAGACTGAAGCAAGGATGAGCATTAACACTCCAAGAACAACCGCATCGTTTGTAATCAGCGGAGGGTTCATGCGAGTGCTCCTTCAGTCGAGGTTTTCAATCTTGACTACTGAGAAATAACTGAGCGGCGGCATCTGGTTATATATCACTCTCGGGTTTTCTTAGACCTCGAGTTGGGAGAGGGGACGGTCCAGAGATAGATCGTACGGTAGAGTTTTTTCCAAGGCACGCGAACCGTTTGCTCCGGTTTCCAATCACCCATGCCAAAATCGTGCGAGACGATACGTGTGCCAGGTTTGAGTTCTCGAAGAAGCTTTGGTCGGAGAAGCAGGTTAAGGCGTTCAGAGAGATACAGGGTCACGATTGTAGCCTCGCTGAGACTTGTGCGAAACATATCCGCGTGCTTAAAAGCAACCAGATCTGTTACTCCGGCTATCTGTGCTTGCTCTTGGGCCACTGCAATGAGTTCACGATCGATCTCGATCCCGACTGCACGGATGCCATAATCGCGCGCAGCGGTTATTGGTATTCTGCCATCTCCGCTACCGAGGTCGTATAGAACATCTCCCGATCTGATATTTGCGATCCTAAGCATCTCAGCAACTGTCTCAGGCGGAGTTGCATAGTAGATCACATCAGGGCGACGGTTGGGGACATTGCTCGTGGCTTTCTGAGTAGTTGCGGCAGTTGCCGATAGGCCGATCTGAGGGTGAGAAGGTACTAAGAGTCCAGCGATGAATAGTGCGACGCAGACAAAAGTGACGGTAACTGTGATACTTGCCTTCATCCGGCTTTGGTCTTGCGTACAGATGAATCTTTGACCAACCTGAAAAAAAGGGTAGCTATGCAGCTACCCTGAAAGGGGGAGAGTTAAAAAATCAGACCTAATGTCCTGCAACATCCTTGGACCCAACGTCGATAGTAATCATGAAGCCATTAGTACCCTTGTACTCAAATGCCTTATCACCTAAGCGATAGGCCTCGACCTCATTAGGCATCATGATGAACCCGTCGTTACGTGGAACCCCCCAGTATTTTAGATTCTTGATCACGACTGGACCATCCGCCATTGCGGTTGAGGCGCGGTTCAAGATGACTTCAGCAGTCTTACCGCCATCCAAACGTGCCACTGCTCGATCGGATGAAGCAGTCCACTCCATATTCGCATCCTTGGCGATTTCGAACGAATTCCACTTAACAGGATAGACGTGACCGAGGATAGTACCGATTGCCTCCCGCTGCTCTTTTGATGTTGCGGGATCAAAGGTTAATACTGCCCAGTCCATCTGGCCCATAGAGAAATCGCCTCCCAAGTCACCTGCAACCCAGAACTTTGCTCCATCAAGCTTAACCTTTCCCAAGTGACCTTTATTAACTTTGAAGGCGTTGTTAAAGCGGCAGAAGTGATGAGCGTCGCTGCTGTCGCCGTGACTATGACCCGCAGGCTTGGTGTTGAAGTAGCACTGGCAAAACATTGGGCAACTGCAGGCTTCGATAATTGTTGCGTTAAGGGCCCAATCGTCGGCGGCCTCTTTAGGTTCAGGGGTTGGGGCCATTTGACCCGCACCTACGATACTAAGAACGAGGATAAACAGACCGGCTACGAGAAAGTAACTTCTAACTCTGGACATAGCAAAACCTCCCTATTGGTTTATGGCTTCAGATGTATAGCTTGAGACACCAGAATTCTTTGTTGAAAAGATAAAGTGCTTTTAGTGCAAAGACTATCCAGAAGTCAAGGCGCAAAAGTGATGGTAAATGGTAAATGGCGAGTGGTAGAGGGTTGTCCTTACCATTGCCGACTTCTGACTACTGACTTCTACTTAGCGTCTCTCATAAACAACGGTTCCATTTACGATCGTGTACAGAACCTCCGTCTTGAGAAACTCTCGTGAGGGAATTTTAAGAAGATTCTTGGAGAGGACAGCAAGATCAGCAAGCTTGCCCACTTCAATTGAACCCTTGATCTTCTCCTCGAAGTTCGCGTAAGCCGTGTTGTACGTGTAAGCCTTAATCGCGTCTTCGATTGAAATCCGCTCTGCTGGAAACCAACCGTTTGCCGGATGTCCTGTTAACGTCTGGCGCGTAACGGCTGCATAGAGTCCCAGCATGGGATTGATTGGGTATTCCGAAGCTGACGTTCCCGGCCAATCCGTTCCAAAGCTAAGGATGGCTCCACTTTCCTGAATACTTTTGAACGCGTAGGCCCCTTTGCATCTTTCTGTTCCGATCCGTTCCTCCATCCACCGCATATCATCGCTTAAATGAAACGGTTGAACTTCAGCAATCACGCGGAGTTTCCCAAGCCTTGCAAAATCCGACGGAGCGAGAACCTGCGCATGCACCAGTCTAAAGCGGCGGTCGCGCTTGCCGTTCTTTTTTTCAAGCTCCTCGAGATAATTAAGAAGAAGGTGGTTTGCTTCGTCACCGATTGCATGAATCGTCAATTGCAAGCCTGCTTGATCGGCACCAATCATATAACTTAGGAATTTTCCTTCAACAAATTCACCATTCTCATCAACCATTAAAGGTCTCCAGCGGCCACGGTTATTAGGGGCGTGTGAATAAGGCTCGAAAAACCTTGCACTGCTGGTCCCCATAATCCCGTCGATGTGCCCCTTAAGAGCTCCAAGGCGAATCCATTCATCTCCAGAGCCAATAGTTATCTTACCGTCTGCCATTTCTCGCCAGCGATCGAGTCCTGTCCGGAAATGCACTCTAACCGTGAGTTCTCCTTGTTGATGCAAGTCTCGAAAGATCTCCAGTTGTTCATCGTCGGACATATCGCTGATGTTCGTGACACCGAACTTGCGAATCTCCGCTAATGCTCGTCTGGTCTGTTGTGTACGCCGTTCGCGCGAGAATTTACGCGGAATGAGCTCTCTGAAGAGTCGCAATACGCCATTGCCACGCATGTGACCAGTAAAGACACCGCTTGAATCCTTTAGAAATTCGACGTCGGGAGCTTGAGGATTAGTGGGATTAATTCCTGCAGCTCGTACAGCCACTCGGTTGGCGGCATACTGTGTGTCATCGAAGCTACGGATGAACACTGGGTGATCGGCAGTTAGCTCTTCGACGAGCTTTAAGTCTGGAATGAATGGCTCTCTGTGGCGCTGGCCGGTACTTCCGGCAGCCCATTGATCGTAGGCTCCCCAGAAGCCCCCAAAGATCCAATCACCTTTTGGTAAGCTTTCAACGGCTTCTTTGATCCGAGCTACGAACTCTTGTTGAGTTCCAACAGCCATGATGTTGAATTCAAGAAACTGAGCGGCAGAAGCAAAATGAACGTGATTATCGTTGAAGCCGGGAACTACGAAACTCCCACGTAAATTGATCACGCGTGAGCTTGGCCCGCGAAACTTCAGAGCGGCTGAGTTTGATCCGACATAGAGTATTTTTCCGTCTTGAATGGCAATTGCTTGCGCGGCTGATTTTCGTTGGTCAACAGTCCACACGATACCGTTGTGGAGAATCAGGTCCGCGGTTTGCGAAGGCGGTACGGGTTGCGCAGAGGCTAAAGTGGGTACGGCCCACAAGATAAGAGCGAGAGCGCACTGATTCAGTTTTGTGTACATGAGTGGTGGAATCTATCTTTCGGATAATAGAATTGTCAGAACTTAAGAGTGCCGTCTAATTCGCTAAAAGTATAAGTCTAGTATAGAACGGCGCCGCTTCACAGAACATCAGTAAACAATTCTTCATGTTGAATTCGTGTGGATTCGTGGATCTGAAAGGCTTCTTAACGCCAAGCCACAGAGGTGCAAAGCCGCAGAGAAAATGAAAGAGTAAACAGTTTGAGGTGTTGATTCTTTTTTAGCTTCCTTGCGTCTTTGCACCTTTGCGCCTTTGCGTTAGCAGCTTCTTGCCAGCGCTGCGATGCTGCCTTATTATAGGAGCCCCTCGCTAAACTTTTGTGTTGGTCCGCTGAAACTTTGGCTAAGACAGCGGCTCGAACCACTCCCCAGACCTGATCGGGCCAGGAGGTTTCCGATGAGGTTTTTTTTCGCTAAGTAGCTCCTGTAGTAGAGGATCCGGGTTAATAGAGAAGGGGTAAAGAGAATAAATGCAAAGACTAAAGCCGAATAGAGTGTTGCTCTTAGCAGTAGCAGTAAGTTTGATCGGAGCTTCTGTGTGGGCTTTCGCTCAATCCAAAAAGACACCCGACGTGCCTTACGTACCTACACCGCAAACCGTTGTTGATGAGATGTTAAAGATCGCCGCAGTTACGAAAGACGACGTTGTCTATGATCTCGGAAGTGGTGATGGTCGCATAGTAATTACGGCCGCGAAGAAATATGGCGCCCGCGGAGTTGGTGTAGACATCAGTTCAGAGCGGGTGGAAGAGGCGAATGCCAACGCACGCGAGGCTGGGGTTACAGACCGGGTTAGGTTTATGCAACAGGACCTTTTCCAGACCGACATAAAAGAGGCCACCGTTGTGACTCTCTATCTTCTACCCGACGTGAACCTAAGGCTGCGCCCAAAACTCCTCAGCGATTTGAAACCGGGAACACGAGTGGTTTCCCACAGCTTTGATATGGGAGATTGGAAGCCAGACAAAACAGTCGAAGTAGATGGCCGCTCGATCTATTACTGGATCATTCCTGAGAAACAGGATCAAAGTCGCTAATCCAGACCTGTAGGTAAGGAAAGAAAATCATCAGGCACCGTGGTTGCCTGCAACCGGAGGACTGGGACGCGCACAGATGGCGGTGAAGAGCATAAGTGTAAAGGGGTTAGAGTTTTCTGAGCCTGTACCGACAATCTCTACAAAGAGTGCCGTTGCGTTAATTGTTGGAATTGTAGTCGGGGCAGGGATTTTTCGTACACCATCCCTCGTTGCTGCAAATGTGGCCAGCGAGGGATCTCTGCTGACTCTGTGGCTCGCGGGAGGGCTCATATCACTCATTGGGGCTTTCTGCTATGCGGAACTTGCTACAACTTATCCGCACACGGGTGGAGACTACCACTATCTCACTCGCGCGTATGGCAAGCCTTTCTCCTTTCTGTTCGCATGGTCTCGCGTAACCGTGATTCAAACGGGTTCGGTAGCTCTACTGGCTTTCGTGTTTGGTGATTACGCCACGCAGATACTCTACCTAGGTGAATATTCGGTCTCAATTTATGCCGCCTTCGTAGTCATTGTTTTAACCGCTATCAATATGATGGGCGTACAACAGGGCACCCGCACTCAGAATCTTCTGACGTTAGTGGAAGTCTTCAGTTTGCTCCTCATCATTGTGGCTGGTTTGGTGCTGATTCAGTCGCCCGCGCCGTCAGTACCCGTTGAGCCAACAACTACGACCGGAGCGACAGGGTCTATTGGCTTGGCAATGGTCTTCGTACTGCTGACGTACGGTGGATGGAATGAAGCAGCGTATATATCCGCAGAAACCAGGAAGAGGCGTGACATAGCAAAGGCGCTTCTGTTGAGCATAGGCATAATCACTGTGCTCTATCTGCTTGCCAACTGGGCTTATGTGAGAGGTCTCGGACTTGCCGGAACTGCCGCATCAGGCGCCGTAGCTGCCGATCTTATGAACCGTGCCGTCGGGGAAGGCGGGGCGAAGTTGGTCAGTCTGCTAATTGCTATTGCGGCACTCACGTCAGCAAACGCGACTGTGTTTACCGGGGCTCGGACTAATTTTGCCTGGGGTAGAGACTTTCGGCTCTTCAGATTCTTAGGCCGGTGGAATGGACCAGCGAACACGCCGATGAACGCGCTTTTAGTGCAAGGCTTGATTGCTCTGTTGCTTGTTTTGATAGGCACGCTGACCCGCGGTGGTTTTGCCACAATGGTTGAATATACGGCGCCAGTGTTCTGGTTCTTCTTTTTAATGGTCGGACTCTCGCTAATTATTCTCCGGTTTAAGGAACCCGATGTTTCACGTCCTTTTAAAGTACCGCTTTATCCCTTAGTCCCAATCGCTTTTTGTGGTACCTGCGTTTACATGTTGCAGGCCAGCCTGGCATATACAGGTGTCGGGGCGCTGGTTGGCGTTGCCGTTTTGCTAACTGGGCTGCCGGTCCTATGGTTTGCGCACAACTGGCAACGAAATACAGCAAAGAAATAAGGAGGAAAAAGCGTGAAGCAGACTTACATTTTGATGGCCTTTTGCATGTTGTTGGGCACGTTGGCGTTTACTGGTTGCGAGACGTCAACTACTTCGACAACTCAACCCACTCCGCAGATCTCACCTGTTGCTTCACCAACTCCGGCTGATATAGCCGGTGTAGAGATCGTCAAGCAGGAACTAGACGTACCATACGTGCCTACACCGCCGCAGGTTGTTGAACGGATGTTGGCAATAGCTCGAGTGAATCGGAACGATGTGGTCTATGATCTTGGCAGCGGTGATGGGCGGATCGTAATTACAGCGGCACAAAAGTATGGTGCGCGAGGGGTAGGTTATGATCTGAATCCCGAGCGCATTAAAGAGGCCAACGAAAACGCGAGTAAGGCCGGAGTCACTGATCGCGTCAAGTTTGTTGAGGGTGATCTGTTTGAGGCTCAGATAGGCGAAGCCACAGTGGTGACGTTGTACCTTTTGCCGGATATAAATTTGAAATTGCGTCCTAAGCTGTTCGCGGAGCTCAAACCCGGCACACGTGTGGTTTCCCATAACTACTCGATGGGTGACTGGCAACCGGTGCGCACAGAAACCGTAAAGGTTGGTACGGGTGAGCACTCGATCTTTTATTGGGAAATCCCAGCGCAATCATCAAATGATGAGTGACGAAGTCAGGAGACAGGAGTCAGAAGTCAGCGTTAGACCACCTGAAGGTGGTTGCGAGAACCAGAAA
>CAZNPP010000020.1:0-10055 GCA_964574785.1 uncultured Chloracidobacterium sp.
CCATGCAACAACTTTGCTCCAACCGCAAGCATCCTCCAGCCGGTTGACTGTTTAGGATCGAAAGCAGCTCTCTGCTAAGCTAGTGCACTAAATGGGCAGAGTTTTCCTGCTGCTGAGTGTTCCGCGCAGATGAAACCCAAAGAATGCCTGCGCGCTAAGACAAGTGTTGGAACCGATCGAGGGATTTCTATTTCTCTAGTACCACTCACACGCACCATGTACGTAACTCATCTTGAGTGTGCAGCATGTAACCTCAGCCATGAGGCACAACGATTGCACAACCTCTGCCGCGAATGCGAAAAGCCGTTATTGGTTCGTTACGATCTAAAGCGAGCAAAACAAGATTTAACCAAAGCAGCTTTGCGTGAGCGGGAAGCAAATCTTTGGCGCTATCGCGAAGTCTTGCCAGTCCTTAATGACGAGAACATTGTTTCGCTTGGTGAAGGCTGGACACGGCTTATGCCAGCCAAGCGGCTGGGTACGCGGTTGGGACTCCACGAGCTGTACATAAAGGATGAGGCACAGAACCCAACTCAAAGTTTCAAAGCTCGAGGAATGACCACGGCCGTTTCGATGTCAAAGGAGCTTGGCGTACGCAAACTTGCCGTACCTTCAGCCGGTAATGCCGCAGGAGCTTTGTCTGCTTATGCAGCGCAAGCCGGTTTGGAATGCTTCATATTCATGCCGCAGGATACTCCTCGTGCAAATGTCATTGAATGCGAACAAACCGGCGCTAAGGTCACCTTAATCGATGGATTAATAACCGATTGCGGTGCTGAAGTGGCCAGAAGAAAAAGTGCAGAAGGTTGGTTTGACGTGTCAACCCTGAGGGAGCCATATCGCGTCGAAGGTAAGAAGACTCTCGGATATGAACTCGCTGAACAATTGAATTGGACATTGCCGGACGTGATTATTTATCCAACGGGGGGCGGTACCGGGCTGATCGGTATGTGGAAAGCATTTGCCGAAATGGAACAGCTCGGCTTCATTGACTCGAAAAGACCGCGAATGGTTACTGTGCAGGCTGAGGGTTGTGCTCCGATTGTTAAGGCCTACCAGGCTGGCGAGCCGTTTGCAGAGGAATTTCCAAACGCTGCCACAGTTGCTGCGGGTTTGCGAGTTCCGCGCGCCGTTGGAGATTTCATGATTCTCGACGTGCTCCGGCAATCAGGAGGCACTGCAGTCTCTGTTACGGATGAAGAGTTATTAGCCGCCGTCCGTGAAATAGGAGCCAGCGAAGGAATCTTTTGCGCGCCTGAAGGTGCAGCGTGTTTGCCTGCACTTCGTAAACTCATTGCGACTGATCAAATAACCCCCAAAGACCGCGTTGTCCTCTTCAATACCGGATCGGGTGTTAAGTATCTCGAGTGTTTTGTTTAGAAATGGATTAACTATCGCGGAGGAAGTAGTCTCGTGAAATGCTTTTGTGCTCTTCTAATAGTTCTAATGACTCATAGCTTATCAGCAAGCCAAACCACAAGTAGTTGGCTAACCGAAGCTCAGCGATCACAATATGAGAAGCTAAGGCGCAGCGGTCGTGAAGCACTCTTCAATCTAGATTATGAGAAAGCGCGCGCCGACTTTAAAGAGATAGCTCGCCTTTTCCCGCATTACCCTGCTGGACCCCAATTACTAGCCAGTAGTGTGTGGGCTAAAACCCTTTATGAATCACGGCGCCTACAAACCTCGCTTTATAAATCTGAAATTTTCTATGCGGAAGGTGAAGACAAGGTCGATCCTAAGATAGTCAGAGAATTTAGAAACCTTACGCTCGAAGCCAAGAGACTTGCTGAAGCCAGGCTGAAACAGCATCCTCGTGACATCGAGGCGCTCGATTTTCTTGCAGCTACCGCCGGCTTGAGAGCCTCGTTCCTTGAAGCAGTAGAGCGCAGGCATTTCGCAGCTTTGCGCGAGGGCTCAGAGGCCGTTGATCGACATCGTGACGTCTTAAAGCTTGATCCTAATTATGTAGATGCTGAGTTGACGATCGGGCTTTACGAATACGTAGTCGGATCACTGCCCTTACCAATCAGAATTCTGGCTGGAATTACCGGGGCACGCGGTTCGAAAAAGCGAGGGCTTGAGCGACTCGAGCGCGTTGCAAAAAACGGCAATTGGTTTCACGACGATGCCAAATCGGTTCTCCTTCTGCTTTACACCCGGGAAGGTCGTTTCAATGATGTGGTTGCGACTGCCCGCGATTTGGGAGCGAAATACCCTCGCAATTACCTATTCAAGCTTGAAGCGGCTCGAGCCCTGGTTGCTGTGGCTGCTGAGGAACGCAAGCAGAACAACTCAGCAGCCGCGGCGACGGCCGAGAAGGAAGCAATTGAAACGTTTGAGACTCTCTTGCGTGACCGTAGTCTTCGTGAAAATGCCGGCCGCGCATTGGACCTAATCCATTTCAAATTTGGCGAAGTGCTCCTGGCAGCAGGTCACGCAGATCGCGCAGCAAAAGAATTTCTTGCCGCGACAAAGGTTGAAAGGGCAGATCCTGGAATGGTCAGCATGTCCTATCTCTATGCTGCTCGAGCCCTTGATCTGGCAGGCAAGCGCGATGACGCTGTAGCTCACTATCGGGTAGTGCTGGCTCGGCCTAACGTCTATGCTTCTCACCAAGACGCGAAGAAGGGTTTGCGCGAGCCGTATAAAGAGGAGAGTGCAAGGAATACAGGGGGATAGAAATCTTTAATGAAAACAACTAAGCCGAATGGCGTGGGCCAAACGCGACCGCGCCGATTGCTTCTTTGTCTGGATGGGGTACCCCTCGAATTAATTGAGGGAGTTAAGCAGCGGGGATTATTCGATCAGTTTACCTCGCCGGCCCGCTTGTTATCACCATTTCCAACCATGACTAATATCGCGCTTGCTGCGATGTTCGGAGCAACTCCACCACCAGGTTATGAAAGTCTTTATTTCGACCGAAAGGCCCGCGGGCTTCGGGGCGGCATAAAGAAATACATCGGGCGTCGTACTCCAGACAAAGTTCCTTCTTCATACATGGATGAACTCGATTACCAAGAGCCCTTAGCTTTTGAGTTTCTTGTTTATGTTGCACCAGAGAAGGTTTGGCGAGCTGACATGCGACGATTTCGCGATCAGTTTCGAGCAGCTCCTCAGGACCGCGACTATTTCGCTTTCTTGAAAGGCACCGATGGTCTACTCCACATTCGCGGAGCCTCGCGGTTGGCAGTAGCGCTTGAATCGCTCGATAGTATCCTGCGTGAGATTCAGTCTTTTTGCGGCAAGGAGACTGAAATTGTTTTGTTTTCAGATCACGGCATGAATCTCCGCGAGAATCGGAGAGTTCCTCTTCAAACACATTTAAAGCAACGCGGGTTTAGAACGCGAACCGAGCTACAGAATGGGACAGATAAGTGCATCGCAATTCCGGCTTTTGGCTTGTGCGGGTATGGAGCGCTTTATTGCGGGGACAGTGAAGCCCTGCCGCCGTTAGCTGAGGCCCTCGCTGACTTGGAAGGACTTGATTTCTCGATTTATCGAGATACTGATTCTTCTGTAGCGGTGATCGGGGAAAGAGGTGCTGCTCGGATTGAACGAAAGAACACAAATGGGTCAGTGAAATACCGCTACATCGATATCAAGGGTGATTTATTGGAGCTCGGAAATATTTGCAAGAGATTGGCTAGCGAAGGGAAGTTGGATGCACAAGGGTATGCTGATGACAAGATATGGCTCGATAGCACGGCTGCTCACACTTACCCAGATGCTTTAGCAAATCTCTACACTTCATTGCATACCAATCGTGTGGCTCACACAGCGGACGTGCTTATCAGCTTTCGTGATGGTTACTACTATGGCTGGTCACCATTTGCCAGGTTTGTTCGCTTGGAGGCCACTCATGGTAATGCGCTACGACCCAGTTCGTCTGCTTTTGTGATGAGCACGCATAGGACGCTACCTGAGTACATTCGCGCCGATGATGCCAGAACGGTACTGAAAGAGTGATGAGTGATGAGTGACGAGTGATGAGTGACGACTGATTACGACTGATCACTCATAATCACTCATCACTCATTATCACTCATCACTCATCACTCACCACTCATCACTCACCACTCATCACTCATCACTCACCACTCACCGACTATCCCAACCACTCCAAAATCTCTTCGTCGGCGGCGGTACGGTTACCGCCAACTACATGAATGAAATAGTCCTCGAGCGAGATTGGTCCTTCGGAACGTCCGTCCTTGTCGAGGCGGATGCCTTGCCGTAATTCTGCCAGTGACCCGGAAGCCAGAAGCCGACCTTCCGCGATGATGGCAATGTCATTGCAGAGCCTTTCCACAATTTCGAGTACGTGCGAGGTAAGAAACACGGTAAGCCCACGCGCAGTGAGACGTGACAATAGATCCTTTAAAGTTCTGGAAGCGATCGCATCGATACCTTCGAAGGGCTCGTCAAGAAACAGAACCTCAGGTTTATGGATTAGAGCACAGGCAAGTGACATTTTCTTTTTCATTCCGTGTGAATACTCGACGATCAGTTTACGAGGTTGATTAGAAAGTTCCATCAGCTCGAGTAGTTCCGAAGCACGCTTGGCAATCTCATTCTTCGGAAGTCCGTACATGCGGCCAGTAAACGCGAGCATCTCTGCTCCGGTAAGTCGTTCAAAGAGGTTGAGATCCTCTGGGATAACTCCGATTCTTCTTTTGACCTCGAGCGTCTCAGAAGCAAAATCTCGATCAAGGATTCTGATTCGGCCGCTGGTCGGCGGAAGCAAACCAGTCAACATTCTGATTGTCGTGGATTTACCTGCACCATTGGGACCAAGAAAGCCAAAGAAGCTACCGCGTCGGACGTTAAGATTGATGTGGTCGACAGCTGTAAAGTCACCAAAGCGTCGTACCAGATCGAAAGTTTCCACTGCGAGCGAGACGCCGGTTACCTCCACTGCTGTCATTGGTAGAGCAAGAAGTCAGAAGTCAGAAGTTCTAATTTTCCATTTGGCATTTTTCATTTTCCATTGGTCACTTGGGCGTTTATTTGCTTCGCCTAGATCTTGTTAGATCTACCGAATGAGCGAGTGTAAGTTTCGGAAATGACAAATGAAAAATTATGAAAAATGTCAAATGGAAAATCATGCCTTCTGACTTCTGACTCCTGCCCCGTCAGGGAACTTCAACTATCAGATCGCGGCTGAAAATGAAGTTTGGACGTTTGCGCCCCTTCATATATTTCGCAGCAGTCTGTGAGAGCGCTGTCACCAGGATCGGAAGCGCTATCGTGGCGTCGCAATTTACATATGCCGTGTGGGCCCCACGAGCGAGCCTTCCATAAATGAGTGCGTCGTCAAACGAGACTGCGTTGGATCTACCCCCGGGATGAGGCGTGTCGGTGGTAATCTGAATGGCATACTTGTGTCCGTGATGATGGTCCTTCACAATAAATGAAGAGATCTCTGTTTGTTGAATGAAACTCTTTGGAGTGCCGCCGCCAAGGTTTAGAACGCCCGTGACACGCGCGCGAGCAGTAATGTTCATCATATCGAGAACATCCTGAACAATGTCAAAGAGAAAGTTGTTCTTCTTCTCAAACCGTGCGGCGGCAATGCCCACAGCTATGCCGCTGTCTGCCATAGCGGGACAGAATATCGGCACGCGCGCTTTGTACGCTGAAGTCAAGACGCCATCTTCTGAGGCGATCTCAGCCAGTTCTCGCCCGAGCAGGTGAAGAAATTCTCTAGTAGAGTACGGTCGAGTCTGGTCCAACTGATTTGTAAAGCCACCCACCCATTCATTAGCCTCGCGATACTCCTCATCGCTCGCGAGCAGGTCCCACATGCGGCTAATCTGAGCGGAATCCAATTCCGCGTCGGTCATACTGGGATGGGCCTGGAAGTGATAGCGGCCCAAAGTTTCGTGCAAATCATGGAAGAGCACAGAACCGGAAAGCACGAGGACATCAACAAAGCGATTCTTGATTACATAAGCCAAGAGGCGTCGCATCCCAGCCGGAATCAACGCACCTGAAGCAGCAACCATGATAGTTGTGTTATCCCCAAGCATATCGAGCCAAATGCGGTGAGCTTCCGCAAGTTGCCTGCCGCCGAATCCTGTACCTTCCATCTTTTCAAGCAGACCCGCAACAGACCGATCGCGGTCGACCTGGACCGGGCGTGTCGGTGCGACGAGATATTTCGAAGCTCTCGGTTTTCGCTGAGTAACCATCAGGGTGTAAACCTCTCAATTAGTTCCAGGGAGGAATGAAAGGCCCATCGTCGGCAACTGCGTAGGACAGCTCACCTGGATTCAATAATCCGTTCGTCGTCTTGAACGGGTACGCGCGCCATTTACTGAAAGATAGGTATAAGCGTCATAGCGCGATTCATAAAAGCGGGTCAGTTCGGCTCCTTCGGCTTCCGTTAATTCCCCATCCTTGACGCGTTGGTTGATGAGGCGACGAAAGCCATCGTGCAGTAGGCTGCGTTCATAACGGGCCCGCTCGGTCGCCGCTCCCACGGTGGTTCCGCGAATTACCTTCTTAATAAAATACCCTTCTTCATCAATGTAGATGTGGGCTTCATGAGGAGCGCCAAACAAGTTGTGATTATTCCCCATCACCTCCTGGTAGGCGCCCACAAGCATGAAAGCCAGGTAATACGTTTCACCGGGAACGAGCGCGTGTAATTCCAGCACCTGTTTTACGTCGTGGAGGTCGACGAACTTATCAACTATCCCATCCGAGTCGCACGTGATATCGCAAAGCGTAGCGTACTCAGTAGGAGGTTTATTAAGCCAATGAATAGGTACGATGGGAAAGAGTTGATCAAGAGCCCAGTGGTCAGGCACCGATCGAAATACGGAAAAATTCGTCAGATACTTTGCGCAAAGCAGACGCCTGAGATCAGCAAACTCTTCTGATACGTACTTTGCTTGTTGCGCAAACTTATCGGCTCGTTCGCATACATCCCAGAATAGCACTTCACCCTTGGCGCGATCTTCGAGCGAAATCAGTCCCAGATTGAATAGAGTGAACAACTCCTCGCGGTGCTCTAGAGCATCGTGGTAGTACTCACGATAGTTCTTGACTGAGATTGATTCGCGAAGGTCTCCAAGTTCGATCACAACTTGCGGATCGTCCTCATCAATAGCAATTGGCGTGATATCTTCGACAACAGTCTCAATTTCATCTTGAATGTTAGTTACCAAAATAGCGTGATAGGCAGCGAGAAAGCGTCCCGACTCCTGAATGATCGTTGGGTGGGGAACGTTTTCATCGTCACAGACCTGTTTGATCGTATAGATTACGTCGTTAGCAAACTCCTGGGCCGTATAGTTGGCAGATGAATCAAAGGCGGTTTTCGAACCATCATAATCCACAGCCATACCGCCACCTACATCAAGAAGGTCAATGGGAACTTTCAATTGGTAGACCTTCGCGTAAACTCGAGCGGCCTCTTTCATTGCGTTCTTGATCCGCTTGATATCGGTGAGCTGCGAACCGATGTGAAAGTGAAGAAGCTTTAGGAGATCGATGCGCCCTGCGTGTTCAAGCCGGCGTATCACTTCCAGCATTTCAGTGGTTGTCAGCCCAAATTTTGCCGCCTCTCCCCCAGACTTCTCCCAACGTCCGGAGCCCTTCGAGTAAAGCTTCACCCTCATTCCGAGCATTGGAATGGAACCTTCAAAACGTTCCGCCACATTTAGGACGTGATCCAGCTCATTCAGTTTTTCGATCACAATTACGACTCGTTTTCCTGACCGCGCGCCCGCAAAGGCAAGTTCAATAAACTCTTCATCCTTGAAACCATTGAGAACCAGCAGGCTGTCACGAGATTGCTCCAGGGCCAGG
The DNA here is from genome assembly GCA_964574785.1 of uncultured Chloracidobacterium sp. Classification (GTDB taxonomy): domain Bacteria; phylum Acidobacteriota; class Blastocatellia; order Pyrinomonadales; family Pyrinomonadaceae; genus PSRF01. The sequence continues at coordinate 7,819 of CAZNPP010000020.1, forward strand.
GCCGCATACAATTCTGCTTTCGATCCTGCCTCTAATCCGAAATCATACCTTGAGCCTTCCCGCAGATATTCTTCAACCACCGCCCGTTGCTGGTTAACCTTCATCGGGTAAACACACATGTGCGTCCCTTTGTAGTCGAACTCGCGAATCGAGCGACTAAATGCTCGCTGAAGTTTCTTTACCTGGGCAGCCACCAGTTGGGGAAATCTCAGAAGTACCGGCGTAGAGATACCACGCCTTGCGAGGTCGTCAATGATTTCTTTTAGATCAGCCGAACGCGGGTCTCCTTCGGCCGGACGGACGATCAGATGTCCCTTGCGATTTACGTCAAAGTAACCAGCGCCCCAATTCTCTATTCCATAGGTTTCGAGCGTTTGCTCAATTGCCGTGGTCAATTAGCGGTCTCCTGCATGCCTACAAAACTCTGGTTTTCAGAAACTGAAGCGTGGTTGTACATCGTCCGATCGACTGCGGAGAGCACTTGGATTGGAACGCTTTAGCCGCGCAATGTAACAGAAAACAAGAAGTCGGTCTATAACTTTTTTGTTTCAAAGCTAACCCAAAAATCGCATAAACTAATGCGGATAAAAGATTTAACGGACTTTTATCGACCGTCAACGGTTTCCGGGTTGCGGTAATCACCTTGACATAGTAGGCTGCCTAACTATAATCCAGACTTTTTTGCGCGCCGTCGCTGTATGACGTTCGCTTTTGCCCGTAGCATAAATCGAAAATCCATCCGCCTTCGCACCCTTAACCGCTCCGGGGCGAGGAAAACCCCTAACATTCCCTTTACATTGCAGGAGATATCATGAACGCAAAGACTGTCTTGAAGTATGCCGTTGATCAAGGCGCAAAGTTTGTTTCTGTTCGATTCACTGATCTTCCGGGTTCTTGGCAACATCTTACTTTTCCAATCGCTGAGCTCGCCGAAGATACTTTCGAAGACGGGTTCGGTTTTGATGGCTCGTCCATCCGTGGTTGGGCGGCTATTCATGAATCAGACATGCTGCTCGTTCCCGACGCCACAAGGTTCTGGATGGATCCGTTTGCAGAGCAGCCTACTCTCTGCCTTATAGGAAACGCCGTCGATCCGATTACGAAGGAGGGTTACGCTTTCGACCCGCGTTCAGTGGCGGTTCGCGCCGAGAACTACCTGAAGTTCACCGGGATAGCCGATACATCCTACTTTGGACCAGAAGCTGAGTTTTTTGTCTTCGATTCCGTTAAATTCAGTAACGAACCACAAGCCTCAGGCTATACTATTGACTCGGATGAAGGACATTGGAACAGCAGACGGGACGCCAACGAATTTCAGGGTTCCAACCTTGGTTACCGAATCCGCGCCAAGGAAGGCTATGTCCCCGTTCCTCCTACCGACTCTCTGAGCGACCTGCGTTCTGAGATTTCTCTAACTCTGGCAAAATGCGGGATTACTGTTGAATGTCACCATCATGAAGTTGCAACAGCAGGGCAGTGCGAAATAGATTTCCGCTATTCGACTCTGCTCGGAACTGCTGACAACCTTCAGATCTTTAAGTATGTGGTGCGCAATACGGCTTACGAATATGGGAAGACAGCCACGTTTATGCCTAAGCCACTTTTCGGCGATAACGGCTCAGGAATGCACTGCCATCAGTCCCTGTGGAAAGGTGAGAAGCCCTTATTTTCTGGGGATGGATACGCCGGACTCTCTGAACTTGCCCGATATTACATCGGTGGCTTGTTGAAACATGCTGCCGCGGTTGTAGCTTTCGCCGCTCCTACAACCAATAGTTACAAGCGTTTGGTGCCAGGCTTTGAAGCGCCGGTAAATCTTGCTTATTCTGCTCGAAATCGTTCTGCTGCTATCCGTATTCCCATGTTTTCTGCGAATCCGAAACTCAAGCGATTGGAGTTTCGTCCTCCTGATCCGTCTTGCAATGCGTATCTTGCTTTCTCGGCTATGTTGTTAGCCGGACTGGATGGTATTCAGAACCGGATCGACCCGGGTGAGCCGTTGGATAAAGATATCTACGATCTCTCCCCAGAAGAACTTAAGGACGTTCCGAGCTTGCCAGGTTCGCTTGACGAAGCTTTGAGAGCTTTGGAAACTGACAATGAGTTTCTTCTAAAGGGAGACGTTTTCAGTCAACGTTTGATAGATCGCTGGATTACTTACAAGCGTGAGCGCGAAATTCAGCCTATGAGATTGCGACCCCATCCGCTTGAGTTCAGTCTCTATTACGATATCTAAG